>DHIV01000015.1:0-17158 GCA_002403995.1 Gallionella sp. UBA4737
CCTCTCCCGCTTGCGGGAGAGGGTTGGGGAGAGGGTGGTGGGATGCACCCGCAAGGGGCAGGCCGGTGGGTGCCCGGCGGCGGTGCCGCCACCCTTCCGCACCGCTGCAAGGCCAGTTCGACCAGCAATTCGGTTTCGGGTCGCGGGATCAATGTCGCAGGGGATACTTTGAAAGTCAGCCCGTAAAATTCGCGCTCGCCCAGCAGATAGGCGATCGGTTCGCCGTCCAGGCGACGCTCGAACAAAGCGGCGAAACGAGCTTGTTGCTCGTCGCTGAGCAGCTGTCCAGGATGAGTGAGCAGCCAGGAGCGATTCACTTGCAACACGGCTTGCAACAGGCATTGCACCTCGATTCGTGCACTGCTGGAATCAAGCTTCAGCGTGGATTGCAGTTGCTGGCTGTGTTGGTGCAGTACTGTTTGAATACTAGCTGAGGACATCTTCCGCCATCGCGGCAAGCTGTTCGGCCTGATGTTCGGCCATCAGCGCGCTGGTCAGCTCGCTGATGTCGCCGTCCATGATCGCGTCCATTTTGTACAGAGTGAGATTGATGCGATGGTCGGTGATGCGCCCTTGCGGGAAGTTGTAAGTGCGGATACGCTCCGAGCGGTCGCCGCTGCCCACCAGGCTCTTGCGCGTCGCGGCGGTCTTGGCGTTCTGCTCGCGCACTTGCGCATCCTTGATACGCGCCGCCAGCACGCGCATTGCCTGCGCCTTGTTCTGATGCTGCGAACGCCCGTCCTGGCATTCCACCACAACGCCGGTCGGCAAGTGGGTGATACGCACCGCCGAATCGGTCTTGTTGATGTGTTGGCCGCCGGCGCCGGAAGCGCGGAACGTGTCGATGCGCAGATCGGCGGGATTCAGCACCACGTCGTTGACCTCGTCCACCTCGGGCATGATCGCCACGGTACACGCAGAGGTGTGCACGCGTCCCTGCGTCTCGGTGGTTGGCACGCGTTGCACGCGATGCGCGCCGGATTCGAATTTCAGCACCGAATACGCGCCCTGTCCGACGATGCGCGCGATGACTTCCTTGTAGCCGCCCATTTCGCCGGGGCTTTCCGAGATCACCTCCACCTGCCAGCGCTTGCGCTCGGCGTAGCGTGTATACATGCGAAACAGATCGCCGGCAAACAACGCCGCCTCGTCGCCGCCGGTCCCGGCGCGTATTTCCAGGAACACGCTGCGCTCGTCGTTGGGGTCTTTCGGCAGCAACTGCACCTGCAATTCACTGTTGAGTTGCTCCAGGCGCGCCTCTCCTTGCTTGATCTCTGCCTCGGCGAACTCCTTCATTTCCGAGTCGCTTGCCATCTCCCGCGCGGCATTAATGTCGGACTGGCAAGCCTGATAAGCGTGATACAACTCCACCACCGGTTCCAGCTCGGCACGTTCGCGGTTCAGCTTGCGGAACGTGTCCATGCTCTTGGTGGCTTCTTCGGTACTCAGCAGTTGATTGACTTCGAGCAGACGCTCGCTCAACTGAGCGAGTTTGGAGCTGATACTGGGGTTCATTCGGCAGATGTTTATTCGTCGGCGTGGAGATGGTACAGACGATGGATCACTTCTAGGAAAGCCTCGCGGTCGCCGCTTTGCACTTGATTCAGCGCGTGGGTGGGTGCGTGCAGGAATTTATTGGTCAGGCTGCTGCTCATGGCTTCCAGTACCTTCTCCGGACTCTCGCCTTTGGCCAATAGCTTCAGCGCCTTCTCCAGCTCGTGGCGGCGGTTGCGCTCGGCATGGTCGCGCAGCGCGCGTATAGTCGGCACCGCTTCGCGCGACTCCATCCAGTGGAGGAAATCAGACACGCTGGAATCGATGATGACCTCGGCTTCCTTGACCGCACCCTGGCGCGCGTCGAGGCCGTCCTTCACCACCTCGGCGATATCATCGACGCTGTACAGGAACACATCGCTCAGCTCGGCGACCTCCGCTTCCACGTCGCGCGGCACGGCCAGATCCACGATGAACAGAGGACGATGCTTGCGCGCCTTGAGCGCGCTTTCCACCATGCCCTTGCCCAGAATCGGCAAGGGGCTGGCGGTACAGGTGACGATGATGTCGTGCTTTGCCAATTGTTCCGGCAGGTCGGTCAGTGTGATCGCGGTGCCGTTGATGCGCCGTGCCAGTGTTTGCGCGCGTTCCAGCGTGCGGTTGGCGACGGTGATATGTTTGGGCGAACGCGCCGCGAAGTGCACTGCGTTGAGTTCGATCATCTCGCCCGCGCCGATGAACAGCACGTTTTGCTCGGAGATACTCGGGAAGATGCGTTCGGCCAGCCTGACCGCAGCAGCGGCCATCGACACCAGGTTCGCGCCGATCTCGGTCTGGGTGCGCACGTCTTTCGCCACAGAGAAGGTGCGCTGGAATAATTTGTGCAGCAGGAAACCCAATGTGCCCGCCTGCTCGGCCTGACGAACCGCCTGCTTCATCTGGCCGAGTATCTGCGGCTCGCCCAACACCATCGAATCCAGGCCGCTTGCCACACGGAACGAATGCTTCACCGCCTGTTCGCGCGGCAAAGTATAGAGATAGGGTTCGATGTCTTTGCGCGGCATGTGATGATATTGCGCCAGCCAGTCGATGGCCTGGTCGGGGTGTGCGGCGTTGCAATACAATTCCATGCGGTTGCAGGTGGACAGGATCGCCGCCTCTTTCGCCGCGCCGTTTTCCACCAGGTCGCGCAGGGCGCTCTCCATCCCGTCCGCATTGAACGCGACCTGTTCGCGCACGGCAAGCGGCGCGGTTTGATGGTTGATGCCAAAGGTGAATAGCTGCATCTTCAGTGTATGTCGAACAGTAAGTTCTTATATTGGTGCGGATTATAGTCGGAACGGCGGCGCAATGCCATCTGGGCAGAATCGGACAGTTTGAGGGTCGAGAGGTTGCATGGTTCCTGCCAATTCAGGTCAATTCCGTATAGTTACACCTCGTCTGGACAATCAATAAAAAAGCGGCCCGAAGGCCGCTTAAGTGATGGGTCAGAATTTTTCAGCCATGTTTATAGAACGTGCCAGATGGAGATGTCTGCGGCGATAATGAAGATGCCCGCGCGTAAACTTTAGTTGGTTCGAGTGAGCAGGAGCAGGACGCTCGTTCCGTTGAACCCCGCGGAATTAGAACTTGATTGAATGAGAAGTCGTCCGCCGGATACAATTGCGAAGGTGGCTCCAAGCATAGTTAACGAACCACCGGACAGACTCCACGTTAAGCTATCATTGCTAGGCAAGGAATAAGAGGATACGGCTGGTGGTGAAGCGGATATATTTGGTATCATGTCTCCTGAAACACCCAGCTTAAACAAAGTGCCAGTCTCAGTGTTTGACAAAGTCAAGTTACCATCGGCGGCTAGGGTCAATGTGCCTTGATACGTATAGTTACGGATCCACCCTCCAGGGGTACCGCCGTCCTTGAAAACTTCCGTTTGTAGGCCATTAATGACATAAGTTCCCGCAAGGTCAGCCATCGTAACAGCCGTCGTGCCATCCAACTTATCAACACGGGCTGTCAACGTATCGATCGCTGTTGCCAGAGCCTGGAAATTGGCATTGACATCAGCCGCTTTGGCAGGCGTGCCCGCCGTGAAGGTGTTCGGCACAGTGGTTGCAGCCGCTGCAAAAGCGGAGAACCCGACGAGGGAAAGTGCAACGATGGAACTGCGAATTAATCTGCGCATGATGATCCTCTCTGATTGAAATGAATAGATTGAATAAAGGTTATTGCCAATTGACGTTATCCCACGTTGCTTGAGCCTGATCCCAGACCATGGCAACTTGGGTCGGCGTGTAAGTTGCATACAGTGCGTCATAGCCGGTTGTGCTGATCGCGGGCGAAGTGGGTGCGCTCGTACCTGCGGCCATCATGCTTGATGCGCCGCTGGTTACAGTGACCAGTGCGTTGTCGTACTCTGTTTGGCCGATAACGGAGGTCGGCGCATTTGCTCCCAGCTTGACCATGCTGTCAGCAAGAACTTTTGCTTTATCGAGCAGTGTCGTACCTGCCTGATTATTTGCCACCACCGCCAAGGCAGCCAGACGTAATGTATTTGCATCGCTCGTCTTATGGGTTGCGGGATCAAAAACCGGAACAGTCGATGCAGGTATGCCCAGCGCGGTGCCTGCGGTATTCAGGGCGGCCACAGCGGTAGTGGTTGTGATGGGGTGGCTTGAACTGAACGTGCCCAAACGGTTTTGCAAGTCAGCCACGGCAATTTCGGTAACGATGGTCACCGGAACAGTGCTATTGGCTGCAATTGCATTGGCGCTGACGATGATGCCGCGCAGGGGAGCAGTGGCGGTTTCTGTCGCGCCCGTGACTTCGTTGAAATAACCGCCGGTTACTTCAACAAGAAGAGGGTAAGTCACGTTGGCGTTATAAGCAACAGCCGCCACGCCGCTGGCGTTGATGATGCCGCCGGAAACAAGAGTAACAGGATTGCCGTTGGCATCTTTAAGGATGACCGTACCACTCGAGAATGAGCCTTTGTAGGGGGTGATGGTGGCGCTGGAGGTCGCGACCGTGTTCCCACCTCCACCTCCACCTCCACCTCCACACCCGGTAAGAACTGCTGCAGCTATCGAGCCGAGAACCAGCAGTTTTCTACCTTTTTCAATGAAATTCCAATTCGTGTTCATTCGACCGCCCCTCTAACAAATTAAATTTCAAATGCACTACACTCGAAAAAGTCAAACAGTCGATTTGATCGGTTTTGCGCCAAATATTTTTTATGCCGAACACATGCTAATATCTGCCCGAGACTGCCGCATCACTCAAATGAGTTATAAAAACAGAATAACTGCAAACGTGGGGATTTGTTGTGTCAAGCATAGAAAATAAAGCACTGGCCCTTATCGAGCCGATTTACGCTGCCACGACGGATCGGCAACAATGGCCGCACTTGATCGAGGCCATAACAAATGCGGTTGGCGGGCAAGGGGGGATGCTGCGTCTGACCGACTATACCAACCGGAAAGTTGGATTTTTCGAAGCATCTGGATATGAGGTCAAATTTCTGCACGCCTATCGTGATTACTTCATCTCTATTGATCCATTCCGGCAATTTTATGAACGAACCCCTGTGGGGATGTTGCTACGGGCAAGCCAGCTTCAGGATTACGGCTCAATAAGAAACAGCGAATTTCACAATGACTACAATCGCCCCCAGAACAAGGAGTTCATAGCGGGCGCCACTCTGGCTCGCAACAACGATGTCACGCTTCAGTTTGGCGTACATCGCAGAAAGCGGGCGGGAGATTTCGGTCAAGAGGATATGCAGTTGCTGCGCCTGTTACTCCCACATCTCACCAGAGCGGTTCAGGTTCACCGCCTGATCGGAGAGACTGCTGTCCGCGCGGATATGGCATACGCCTCTCTCGACAAGGCGAGGATCGGCATCTTTTTAATGGATGCCGACGGATATATACAGCATATCAATCGCGAAGGAGAGAAGCTGCTGGTCTCCGGCAAGCTCGCCGTTGCCCATAAAAAGTTGGCGCTGACCAATACTGGCGACACGGCACAGTTACACCAACTGATTGCTTCTGCCGCCTGCCCCACGCTGGGGAAAACGCTGTTGGGCGGGGGCAATATGAGGCTCCGCTCAACACAAGGGAAAATCGATCTGGAGTTGCGTGTCATCCCCATGTCCGGCCGGGACGACATGGCCGGCCTTTCTATTCAGGCAGGCTGCGTGGCGGTGTTTGTTTCTCATCACGGTACTTTGCGGCTACCGTGGAAAAAAGTCGCGTCAATCTTCGGTTTGAGTCCTGCAGAAGCCAAGCTTGCTGTGATACTTGCAGAGGGCTGCGGGCCGGAAGAGGCGGCAGAACGTCTGTCCATTTCCGTCCATACTGCCCGCGTCCAATTAAGGTCGATTTTTGCCAAGACAGAAACAAACAGACAATCCCAATTGGTTTCATTGTTGCTGAGCGGAGTGCTGGCATGGTGCGCCGAATAAAATGAATACAATCAAGCTGCCCGACGGGCGTAATCTGGGCTTCGCGGAATATGGCCGCAGCAACGGTTCACCCGTACTGTTTTGTCACAGCACGCCGGGCTCACGCCTGACAATTTCTCAAGAGATGTCTCGGGATGCTGATGCTTTGGATGTCAGGTTGATCGCACCGGACAGACCTGGATATGGTTTGTCCGATTCCAAAGCAGACAGAAGCTTTGTCGATTGGCCGGAAGATGTCTCGGCTTTAATAGAAAAGTTGGGTATTGATCGCTTTGCAATACTCGGATATTCGATGGGCTCTCCCTATGCACTGGCCTATGCGCATACAATGCCTGAAAAAATATCCGGTGTTGCACTGGTGGGAGGGCTGGCACCCAACCTGTTCGACTCGGCAGTTACCGCAACTTTTTCTCCCGGAAGCAATGCGCTTTTCACTCTGGCGCGCGACAATCCACCACAACTTCTCGAAACCCTTAAAGTATTGGCACCTGATGGAGCCAGCCTACTTGCTGCGATGGCCGCAGGCTTGCCCGAACCGGACCAGGCGCTTCTGGCGCAGGCAGAAATCTCAGCGGCATTTCTGCGCGATTGTGATGAAACGCTACGCCAAGGGCAAGAGGCGGCGGCGACCGACTTCGTTCTTGCAGCCCATGATTGGGGCTTTGATCTCGGCGCGATTCAGGCACCCGTACACATTTGGAATGGACTGGAAGACCTCAATGCGCCTCCTGCCATGGCTGAATATCTTGCGGCCAACCTACCCAACTATAAAATCCGCTTGCTCCCCAGTGAAGGGCATCTGTGTCTGTTTGCGCACTGGAAAGAAATTCTCGGTAATGTAGCTTAAGAAGCTTTACTGCTTCAACGCTGTCGCCCCTCAACCTGCAAACAACGCAACTGCTAACACGCGGACAACGGCCACTACGCCAGCCACCACAAATGCTCTGCCATTGTTAAGCCAGTTCCAGTTCATATTCACTCAAACATCCCCTTGATTAGATTTCAAATGCGCTACGCTCGATCATTCCAACCGGATTATCCCGATAACGAAGCTTGGATTACCGCTAAGCCTCCAAGATTAAGTGAAATCAACAGCCGCTTGGCATTAAAATTTGTCGCGACCCTGGCACACCAGAACTGCATATTACAGATTGTAAATTTAATTGACAATTTGTAAGTTGCGAACATAATCGCAATCATGCTCAATCGTTCCGCCACCGCCACGCTGAAACAACTTGCCACATGGTATCCCGCCGTGGCGCTGACCGGCCCGCGACAGGCGGGCAAAACCACGCTGGCGCAGGCCGTGTTTCCCAATAAGCCCTACCGTTCGCTGGAAGACCCAGACCAGCGCGAATTTGCGTTGGCCGATCCGCGCGGCTTCCTCGCGCAGTTCCCGGACGGGGCGATCCTGGACGAAGTACAACGCGCGCCGGAACTGTTTTCCTACCTGCAAACTATTCTGGATGCGGATCGCCGCATGGGTTTGTTCATCCTTACCGGATCGCAGCAGTTCAGCCTGAACCTGAGCATTTCACAGTCGCTGGCGGGCAGGGTGGGTTATCTGCATTTGTTGCCGTTCGCGCATGAAGAGCTGCTGGCCGGATTTGCGCCGAAAAGTCTGGAAGCCATGCTGTTGCAAGGCTTCTATCCGCCGATGTTCGACCGGGGTATTCCGCCGCACGTCTGGTATGCCGATTACGTCGCCACCTACATCGAGCGCGACTTGCGCCAGCTCATCAACGTGCGCGACCTCGCGGCGTTCCAGCGCTTCCTGCGCATGTGCGCCGCCCGCACCGGGCAGATGCTCAACCTCTCCGCGCTGGCGGCGGATTGCGGCATCACGCACAACACCGCGAAAAGCTGGATTTCGATTCTGGAAGCAAGCTATCTGGTGGTGCTGCTGCCGCCCTGGCATCGCAACCTCGGCAAACGGCTGGTCAAAACGCCCAAGCTGTATTTTCTCGACACGGGTCTTGCGGCCTGGCTGGCCGGTGTGCGCAACGTCGGCGACCTGGAACTGGGCAGCATGCGCGGCGCGCTGTTTGAAACCTGGGTGGTGAGTGAATTGACCAAACACCTGTGCAACCACGCTTTGCCCAACCGCCTGTACTTCTGGCGCGACAGCACGGGCAATGAAGTCGATTTGCTGGTGGAGCATGGCCCGGAAACGGCATTCCCTATCGAATGCAAGGCCGGACGGACGATAGCGGCAGACTGGTTCAAACCGCTGCAAGATTTCTGCAAGGCTTCTGGCGCATCCGGCTCCGCGCTGATTTACGGCGGACAAGAAAATCAGCCGCGCAGCCAGACACCCGTGTTTGGCTGGGAATCCATGAGGGAACTGATTGAGCTCGCGTTTCGCGCTGAGGGCGGCAAATAAAAACACTTGTTCGTGGGATCAATCGAGTACGAGCCCATTGATTCGCATATTTCTCAATCGCAGCCCTTATAGTTGTTCGCCAGGCAGTTTCTTGCCATTTCTTGTGCATCTGAGATTTGTTGCGGCGTTATTTTCTTTGCCGCAAGATCGACCAGCTTCACTGCTTTCTCCCCCGATGCCGCAGCAAGGCTTCCCCACATATACGAGATAACGTAGTCTTGAGTGACTCCGGTCCCCAAGTAATACATCACGCCAAGGTTTAGTTGAGCATCGGCAACGCCTTGTTCTGCGGCCATTCGATACCACTTCACGGCTTCTTTGTAATCTTGAGGTACCGTGGTGCCTTGGTCGTACATCGTGCCAAGCTTGAATTGGGCACCAGCATCACCTTGCTCGGCAAAATGCCGAACCGCTGCCTCTTCGTAGTCTTGAGGGACAGCGACTCCAAGATCCAGAAACGACTTAAGAACTGATGGGGTTGCGCATCCAGTTAATGCAAACAAGCACACGGAAATTATCAATAGTTTTTTGTACATAACAAACGGATGCTAAAAATCGAAGTTTGGAATGCAGTGCCGCGACGATCAGTTGAACTCACAGCACAAAGGAGCCAGGCGCACTTTTATTTTTACTTGACCCCAGTTATTTTCCATGCGCCAGGAGCGCATGGAATATAGTCAAATCATTTGCGGTCGCGGTCAAAATATGTCCAGCACTTCGTCATTATGCCACTGGAAAATTGGTGGTCCACCACGCAAAAGCAAGCAGACATATTTTTCATACCTGTCATTCGCCTGCCGGTATACTCATCAAATGGCGCCATCGTCTTATCGCAAATTTCTTGCTTACTCATACCCGCCTCAGGAGGGGCGCCAAACCAGTTCTCTTCCCGACCTTTTCTGCATTCCGGTGGAATATCACCTATCACGCCAGGGCTGGTTTCGTGTACTTCAATGATTTCTCCACTTCTACCGCACGGTTGTTCGGGACTACTGTGCGCGGAAATTGAAATGACGAGCAAAAAGGATGTAAAAAATATTTTAGTTTTCATTATTGTGACCTTCAGGTAGTTTAGAAATGGTACGTGGATGCAACAGCTGGCATGGTGTTTGATATGGCGCTGGTACAGTCATTGTGAAGTCCGGTCTACACTTAAAGACTCATTGCAGTCATCCGCAGGCATTCAACATTCACGCATACTTGCAAAGTAGATGGGCTAGCACACCGTCTCAAGCGCCGATTTTTAAATAATCCTGGGCCATTGCTCAATCGAGATAGCCAGAGAGTGTTCCAGTAAAATCTCCAATATTCATGGCATCGATGTCGTCGAAATTATCAGCATTCAAAATAAATAGATGAGAATCGTCTCCCAAATTCATGCCAATCTGATGCTTTGCGTCAACGTCGCATAAGACTACCCAGCCAAAAATAGGCTTATCATTCCAATGGCGCCTCCCCCAACCTTTCCTGACTGTATGGCATTGCAGGCTTAACGAGTAAGGTTCGATCAATACATTCCGCATGTGTTTGCTAACCTTGTCATAAGCCTCTTGATACGTTGGCTTTTCTGCAAACTGCGCCTTGTTTACATCATCTATCGTCACCGGCACCTTCGCCGGAACATCGAACAAGGCAGCGCAAGCGGTAAGCATCAATGCGAAGGCCAACAATGCAATTTTCATGTTCTTATTCCTTTTGAATATACCGCTGACCTTTAGCGCTTAACTTGCCCATTATAAGAATCCGTACAATGGAGGCCTTTATCTTTGGGGCACATGTACGGTCTTGGCGCAGCAGCCAATCCGTATATCTTTACGATATTCCTGTCCCAGGAGCGCATGCCATATCCGCAACGATACACGTCGGCCCGTTTACCACTCTTGGTTGTACCTTCACCCGCTGCTGTCGCTTCCGACAGCGGGCATTCAACCCCGCCAAGTGCACTTTCAACGGATGGACTGTCGAATAGGATGAGATTCTGACCAGGCCCGTCACACCACCATTTTTTGCTACTTTCGCTTTGGCGACAAATCGCAAACGCCTCCCACTGGATCGGACCCCACTCGATCTTCTTGGTATTGGAAGTAGTGCTGCCGGTCAATCCTCCCGCTGATGTTGTTGATTGACCTGCTGTCGAACCACTTGCTGAGCCACTGCCGTCATTCTGACTTGAACCGGTGTTTGAGTTAGAAGCGTTTTGACCTTGCCCTTGACCAGACCCGCTTTGAGTATCCTTAACGCAATACGCAGTCGGTGGAACAGTGACATACTGCCCATTGGCTTGACGCGCTGGCGAGGATCCGGGTGGGCACGACTTAGGCGAGGATGGAATAATGACTACCTGTGGCTGATATTTGGGGAGGTCGGGGGACGACGCTACGGCTTTTGCACGTGCGGCACGTTGAGCCTCATCACGCGCAGCACGTTCGCGATCGGCATCACGGCGACGTTGCTCTTGACGTACTTCCAGCGCAGCTCTTGCTGCGCGGTTTCTCTCTTCATCTTGTGCGGCACGTGCACGATTTGATGCTGCGTAAGCGTCTACCGATGGCTGGAGATTGCTGTTGATTTGCTGCATATTGCCAAGTATATTTTTTTGCATATCGGCGTAAATGCCGGCGCTCGCATCACCCGACGATTGCCGATTTTCTGCCTCTTGTGCATCTCTCCGTTCACGCTCTGCCAAGCGTTCACGTGCTTGATCCTCTTCTTCATCCCTGCGCTTTTGCGCTTGCCGTTCTTCTGCTTCTTGCGAGGCAGCGACGCTTTCTGAGGATAATCTAGCAAAATTTTTGCGTGCCACTTCATCGCCGCTATCACCAGCACTTTTATACCAATATATCGCTTTGCTTTGATCTGATGAAGCGTAAATGTCACCTAATTTGTGCTGCGCAGCGACATACCCTTGTATGGCCGACTTGGTATACCAGTCGATAGCGTGCGCACGAGAGGCAGCTACGCCCTCGCCCTTTTCATAAAGATAGCCGAGGTTATACTGAGCGATTTTGTTACCATTCTCAGCTGCGATTTCATTCCATTTAAATGAAGCAACAAAGTCACGCTTCATTCCCTGACCGTTGTAGCACATCTCCCCTACGACACGTTGAGCTTCATCATTTCCGGAGTTTGCTAAAGGGATCAATACTTTTAATGCTGCGGCATACCGCCCCGCCTTCAAAGCACTCAGTCCTGCGTCAATCTCTGCCGCAGAAACGGTCACAGTTAAAAACGTAAAAAGTATTCCAACCGCAATAATTAGAATTTTCATGAAGCGGTCACTAGAACAATTCTTTTGGCTTCGCAGGTCGAGCAGCTTTTTCATCGGCGGCCTTTTTCTGGCAAAGCATCACGGCATGCTTAAGAGCGCTTGACATTCTTTCAGCAACTTCGACATCTCTAAGCGGTATAATAATCAGTCCTACGTCATACCTAATCGATTCTATTTGCTGACCATTTATCGTTATCAAAACACGATTATTGATATCGTCATCTTTAATTGTAAGTCTTTGAATAAGTTCCTTATCAGTTAAAGCAACAGGATCCATCCTGGAAATCTTGATTACATCTTTTCTGCCAAGACTGTGCCAATGTAGACTTGGATATTCAACTTGACCAACCTTAGAATTTTGAATTGTTATATTGTCTCCATCCATTTCTTGCAATTTCAAGCGATAGAAATAGAGAATCCCGGCACTACCATCTGATGGTTCAGTTTGAGTTGGTTCAGTTTCAATAAAAGCCATCTCACAACCATCAAAGGTTGCTTCTTCATATTTTTTTCCACCATATCCGACGTTAAAAGGAATTGTGGATGCAAATTTTGCTGTAATCCATTGCGTTGTTTCTTCCAGCGATGGGCCAGTGGGTTTCTTAATTTCCGGCAATGGTGCTTCCCCGCCTAGCTGGGCAAGACAATTGCCGGACGCAACTAAAGTGATGGCGGCCGCAGCAATGGTGAACTTAAAATTGACCATTTTGAAGAAATCGTTTTTGATTTTCATTAAGATATCCTTAGAACAATTCTTTTTGCTTCGCGGGACGGGCAGCTTTTTCATCGGCGGCTTTTTTCTGGCAAAGCATCACAGCATGCTTAAATGCGTTCGACATACTTTCGGCAACTTCAACATCTCTAAAATGTATAAAAAAGGAGGATTGTTGGAGAAACCTAATCGATACTATTTGCTGATCATTTATCGTTATCGAAACACGTTTCGCAACATTGATATCGTCATCTTTAATTGTAAGTCTTTTAATAAGTTCCTTATCAGTTAAAGCAACAGGATCCATCTCGGAATACTTGATTACATCTTTTTTGCCAAGACTGTACAAAGATAGATATGCAAATTCACCTTGACCATCCTTAGTTGGTTGAATTGTTATATTGTCTTCATCCATTTCTTGCAATTTCAAGCGATAGAAATTGAGCTCATCGGCTTTACCATCTCTTGTTCGAGCGTCAGTAAAAGCCATCTCACAACCATCAAAGGTTGCTTCATATTGTAGAATGGTCCGTTCTGAAAATTGGAAAGGAATTATGGATGCAAATTTTGCTGTAATCCATTGCGTTGTTTCCTCCAGCGATGGGCCAGTGGGTTTCTTTATTTTCGGCAATGGTGCTTCCCCGCCTAGTTGGGCAAGACAATTGCCGGACGCGATTAATGTGATGACGGCCGCAGCAATGGTGAACTTAAAATAGTTCGTTCGAATTTTGAATACTGCTGAAATATTAGTAAGCAATGTGGGGCTCCATTTCTGATTCTTTTGGTTCAATCTAATTTTTTGCATTTTTAAATTTCAACCTCTGGTGCTATTTCGTAAACAAGATATATTTCCCTCCATGCTGCCGGAGCAACTCGGCTACAGCGTCATGCTTATTGTCTATCGCGTAAGCCAAGGGAGTACGTCCATCTTTGTCCTTGGCATTCACGTCCGCCCCTTTGGCAATTAGCAGTTCAACCACATCCTTGCGCCCCCGAAGGGCAGCTTTACCAAGGGGTGTCTGATCACCAAGACCTTTCGCATTGATGTCCGCACCTTTGGCGACCAGCAATTCTGCAACATCCTTGTAACCATGAGATGCGGCGAAATGAAGTGGGGTATCGTTATAAAAGTCCTTGGCATTGATGTCAGCACCCTTGGCAATCAACAGCTCGGCAATATCCTTGTGCCCGCCGTATGCGGCAAAATGAAGCGGGGTTCGACCATGCCATGATTGTTTGGCATTAACGTCAGTGCCCTTGGCAAGGGACATTTTGACAACATCGTTGCGCCCCAAAAGGGCGGCGGTATAAATGTTGTCGACTATTGCTCCCTTGGCAATCAACAGTGACACGACATCGTTGCGCCCCGACCAAGCAGCCTCTTGAAGAGGAGTGTCACCATCCTTGCCTGCAGCATTGACGTCCGCACCATTGTTGATCAGCAGCTCTGCTATGTCTTTGCTTGACACGTAATTCAATGGTGTTAGGCCATGAACATTTCTGGCATTGACATCCGCTCCCTTGGCGATCAAGAGTTCCGCGATATCTTTGTGTTCAGAGCGTGCATTGACGGCATTATGAAGCGGGGTAAATCCATTCTTGTCCGTGACATTGATTTTTGCACCATGGTCGATCAACAGTTCGGCTATATCCTTTCTGGCTGCGGAATGCAGAGGTGTGACGCCATCGTTGTTAACGGCATTGACGTCCGCCCCCAGGCGGATGAATAACTCGGCAATTTCTTTAGTGTCATTGTTTTGCGAAGCAGTGTGCAGTGGTGTGCTGCCATTATTATCCCTGGCATTGATGTCCTCACCTTTGGCAATCAACAGCTCGGCAACATCCCTGGTGGTGTAGTTATGCAGGGGGGTATCGCCAGCTTTGTCCTTGACGTTGACATCCGCACCATTGTTGATCAGCAGTTCGACGAATTCCTTGCTGCCTACAGATGCCACGATAAATAGCGGCGTGTAGCCATCCCTGTAACGGGCATTGACGTCCGCACCCTTGGCAATCAACAGCTCGGCAACATCCTTGTGTCCAAACATGGCGGCGACATGAAGAGGGGTAATGCCATCCTCGCCCTTGGCATTGATGTTCGCGCCCTTGGCAATCATCCGTTCGGCAATGTCCTTCCCAAAAAGGACAGCGTAATGAAGAGGGGTAATACCATCTTTGTCTTTGACATTGATGTCTGCACCCTTGGCGATCAGCAGATCGGCAATATCCTTGTATCCTTGTGAGACGGTATCTGTAGTGGGAGCGCCGCCATTGTGTAACGCATCGGCTTCAGCCGCTTTGGCGGTAAACAGCTCGGAAACATCCTTGTGACCTTCAAGACCGGCGGCAAGAAGAGGAGTGAGGCCATCCTTGTCCCTGGCATTGACATCCGCACCCTTGGCGATCAGCAGTTCGGCAACATCCTCGTGACCTTGGGAGACTGCGATAAGCAGAGTGGTAAGGCCGTTGGCCGTGGCATTGACATCCGCGCCTTTGGCGATCAACTGTTCGGCAATATCCCTGTGTCCATAAGAGGCGGCAGTATGAAGAGGGGTGAAGCCACCGTCATTCCTGGCATTGACGTCTGCACCTTTGGCAATCAGCAGCGGCGCAACATTCTTGTTTCCATAAGCGATGGCGTCATGAAGCGGTGTATTGCCAGCCTTGCCTTTGGCATTGATGTCCGCACCCTTGGCGATCAGAAGTTCTGCAATATCCTTTTGTCCAAAATAGGCGGCGGCATGAAGAGCGGTTCCACCAGCCTTATACCTGGCATTGATGTCTGCCCCTTTGGCGATCAACAGCTCGGCAACATCCTTGTGTCCGCCAATGGCGGCAACGTGAAGAGGGGTTACGCCATCATAAGTCGCATCAAAATATTTGCCTTTGGCATTGATGTCCGCACCCTTGGCGATCAACAGTTCAGCGATATCCTTGTGCCCCCAAATCGCGGCGGCATGCAGAGGGGTATTGCCGTCATTATCCTTGGCGTTGACGTCAGCACCTTTGGCGATCATCAGCTCGGCATCCCCCTTATGACCCAACAGGGAGGCGATATAAAGGGTATAGCCTTTAGCACCCTTGGCGATCAACAGTTCGGCAACTTCCTTGTGTCCATGAAGGGCGGCGGCATAAAGAGGGGTTGCGCCATCGTAATCCTCGGCCAAGATTTTGCCCGTGGCGTTGATCTCCGCACCTTTGGCGATCAACAGTTCGGCAACTTCCTTGTGGCCCTCTCTTGCGGCCGCGTGTAGAGGGGTTGCGCCATCGTGATCCTTTGCATTGACCTCCGCACCTTTGGCAATCAGCAGTTCGGCAATATCCCTGTATCCTCGGTAAGAGGCTCCGTGAAGAGGGGTATTGCCATAATTATCCCTGGCATTGACGTCAGCGCCCTTGGCAAGCAGAAGCTCGACAACGTCCTTGTACCCCTTGCGGGTGGCGATATAAAGAGGGGCATTACCATTCTTGTTTTTTGCATTGACATCCGCCCCTTCGACCAACAGTCGGCTGACTTCATTTACGTTGCCCGATCTTACCGCCGACGGAAGATCATTATTGATGCCCGCCGGTTTGCTTGTTGCACAACCGCAGAGGGACAGTACAAGCGTAAAGCACAACATTGCTCCAGATAACTTTAGTAAGTTGAGATTCATCACTGCATATCCCGAAATTAATCTTCTTTCCGCATGTTAGTATCTGCGCGAGACTGCCGCATCACTCAAATGAGCTATAAAATCAGAAAGAATGGGAAATGGACTCTACGAATGCGGAACTGGCTCAGCTTAGCGAGCTGATCGGGCTGACCTAAAAAAGGGCGATCTAACCAAGCCGCTGGATAAAAATACTTCCTACAGTGGCGGAACACATACAGGCTCAGGAGTGAATGCCTAGAGTTGCTCCGAATTCCTTTGAATTTGAATAAGGAGTTGCTCTGGATACAACTGCTATCGGACGCATGTCGCGAGGTAACTCATGTTTGTAAATCCAGGTTCATTGTAGTAGCCAATCCCATATCCGCCAAAAAGAGTACTGTAACCGTAATAGGCACTATTTGAACCATTTCCAAGACTGGTTGAAGTCCATGTGTAATCCAAGACCCAGCCGTGACCTGCTATCGCGCCAGAGTTAAAAAGGTTATTTAATTCATTCAAAGTCGGCAATCTAGCTGACTGTCCTCTGCAATATGAATCCGCATTGCCCCAGAGAAATTTCGTGGCCGATGGGGTAGTCCAAGTCAATCCACCTTGGATCAAGGTACCTGTGCCACCTGTACTGCCTGTACCTGTCCCAATAGGGCAATTTATACCTGGATAACATGTGTTCCCGCTTGAATCACTGCAAGAGGGAAGGGATGCTATATGATATTGCACGGTATATCCTGATGGGCATGTAATTGATGCTGCCGCTGCTGCCGCTGCTGCTGCTGCTGCTGCTGCTGCTGCTGCTTGCGCCGCAGCTGCTTCGGAAGCTAATTGAGCCGCTGTCTTAGCTAGAGTGGTAACTGTGCGATTTGCAATCACGATCTTGCGGATTGTTGAGTTATCCTCTACATACAAGTTGTTGCCGGAAGTGATGATGCTGTAAGGCTTGTTGAACGAAGCCGCCAAGCCCGTGCCATCCACCTCAACTGCTGTACCCGATCCGGCCAGGGTGGTTACTTCACCCGTGGCGATAACGATTTTTCGGATTTTGTTATTAAGAGTATCCGCAACAAATAAGTTGGTGCCGTCGGTAGTGATGGAGAGAGGAAAGTTGAACGAAGCCGCCAAGCCCTTTCCATCCATCGCACCCGCTGTACCCGATCCGGCCAAGGTGGTTACTTCACCCGTGGCGATA
>DHIV01000015.1:17255-17669 GCA_002403995.1 Gallionella sp. UBA4737
GTGGTTACTTCACCCGTGGCGATAGCGATTTTGCGAATATCTTGGTTGATGTCATCCGTCACATATAGGTTGCTTCCATCGGTGGTGATGCCAATAATGTTACTGAACGAAGCTGCTGCGCCAAAACCGTCCACCGATCCAGTTGCCCTCGATCCCGCCAGGGTGGTCACTTCACCAGTGGATATTACGATCTTGCGTATTCTCATACCATCTGCTACATACAAATTGGTGCCATCTGTGGTGATACCGTTCGGTGTAAAGAACGAAGCTGCCGCTCCCGTACCATCGACAGCAACTCCTGTTCCAGATCCGGCCAAGGTGGTCACCTCTCCGGTGGTGATCACTATCTTGCGGATTAAGCTGCTATTGTGGCTAACATCCACGACATACAAGTTGGTGCCGTCGGTAGTGATG
>DHIV01000015.1:17884-18153 GCA_002403995.1 Gallionella sp. UBA4737
AAGTTGGTGCCGTCGGTAGTGATGCTCAAAGGCCAATTGAAAGAAGCCGCCAACCCTGTGCCATCAACAGAACCCGCCGCCCCCGATCCAGCCAAGATGGTAACCTCGCCGGTGGCTATTGCGATCTTGCTGACTTTTGGATTTTGGTCACTTACATACAAGTTGTTGCCATCAGCGGCGAGGCCGGTAGGTTGATTGAACGAAGCCGCCGAGCTGGCAGTCCCGTTCCATGCATTTGTTGCGGCTGTTGCGCTACCGGTTGTGTCGCC
>DHIV01000015.1:18337-18580 GCA_002403995.1 Gallionella sp. UBA4737
ATCCCCACCTCCGCCGCATCCGGTAAAAAATGCTGCAACTATCGAGCCGATAACCAGCAACTTCCCACCTTTGTTAATGCAGCTCAAATGCTTATTCATGCTACCGCCCCCTTCAAAGTAAAAGCACACACGCTCTTGTTAAGTCATCCAAATATTTAATTGCGCCAAGATGCCCAAATTTTTTATCTACCCTCATGTTAGTATCCGCGCGCAAGAGTTGCATCACTCAAATGAGTTATAAAA
>DHIV01000015.1:18781-58311 GCA_002403995.1 Gallionella sp. UBA4737
GCATCACTCAAATGAGTTATAAAACAGAAAAAATGGAATATGGACTCTACGAATGCGGAACTGGTACAGCTTAGCAGTCTGATTGGACTGATCTATGAAGGGGCGACCGACCCGAGCCGTTGGACTAAAGACATCCTGCCGGCTGTGGCGGAATATATCCAGGCACCAGAGTGCATTCTTTTCACGAATCTGCACACGCCGCAGAATGGCGGATACTTTTTCATTCACGGCATTGCACAGGATCACGTCGATCTCTACATGAACAAGTACCAAAGCGAAGACGTCTGGACAATCGCCTATCTTGAGAAGAATATTGCGATTGAAGGAAACGTGTTCACCGGAGATGAGCTGGTGCCCCGCGAACAATTACTCGCATCAAAAATCTATAAGGAATGCCTTTCCCGCGACAAGAACATGGCGCAACTGTTGTCGGGCGTTGTCTTCGGGCTTGATTCAACCACTTCCATGCCTGTAGCCTGTTCATTTTTCCGGGGTTTGCACCATCCGACATTTGATGAGGTAGACCGCGCCCGCATGCGGCTGGTTATCCCGCACTTATCGCGTTCGCTGGGTGTGATGCAGCGCCTGCGTTCGGCTGAGCTGGCCGTATCAACCACTTTGACGGCGCTGGACCGGTTGCCCTCCGGGGTTTTGCTGCTGGATAGGCGCGGTGCGGTGGCATTCGCCAACAGTGCTGCGCAACGGATGCTGGTGAATGGCGATGGGCTGTATTTACGCAAACTGTATAACGCTGCCGGTCGCGGTGATCTGATTGCAGAAAATGCTGCGGACAACAAGGTGATCGGTGATGCGATCAGCGCCACCCTGAACCGCGACCCTTATGCAACGCCGCATTTTTCCGAGTGCGTCACGATATCTCATGCCTCCGGCTTGGCAAGCTATACCTTGCAATTCTCGGCGTTAGGCAATCAAAACGAATTTGGCGGGGACAGCAGTGCATACGCGGCTATCATTTTCATTGCCGATAGCGCGCAGGAAGTAGAGATTGATCCTGCCAAATTACAAAGTGCTTACGGGCTGACTCCCGCAGAGGCGAGAGTTGCCGTGGCACTGCTGAAGTTAGGCGCAGCGAAAGAGGTCGCAGAAAAACTTGGGGTCAGCCCACACACGGTGCGTGTGCAGATCAGGCATGTTTATGCCAAGCTGGGTGTCGATACCCGTGCCCGCTTCGTCAAATTGCTGTTAGGCTTTGAAAGACGCGTTTCTTAAAATCGAACAGAGGCGCCTCAACATGGGCCACGGCTGATCAACGACCTTTGATTTGCATTCGGCTAGAATGCGCGCCTGCAAAATCCCCATTACACCGATACGCACATGGCCATCAAAGCAACCGTCTTCAAAGCATCGCTCCAGATCGCCGACATGGACCGCCACTATTACGCCGACCACGCGCTGACGCTGGCGCGGCATCCGTCGGAAACCGACGAGCGCATGATGGTGCGCCTGCTCGCCTTCGCGCTATACGCGGACGACGCGCTGACCTTCGGCAAAGGCATGAGCAGTGGTGACGAACCCGACCTGTGGCACAAGGACCTCACCGGCGCGATCAAACGCTGGATAGAGGTCGGCCTGCCCGATGAGCGCGTCATCCGCAAGGCCTGTGGCCGCGCCGATCAGGTCGTGGTCATCAGTTACGGGCGTGCCGCCGACATCTGGTGGAACGAGAATCGCAACAAACTGATGCGTTTGAACAACCTCGCCGTGCTCAAGCTGACCAGCGAGACCACGCTGGCGCTCGCCGCGCTGGCCAGCCGCACCATGCAACTGCAATGCACTATTCAGGAAGGCCACATCATGATGACCAGCGATGCAGGCATGATAGAGGTCGAGCCGAAGATTTTGCAGGGCAGCTTTCGTCCGGCTCAATAAGAACTGGCCAGCCAGTGCTGTTCCGGCAAACCATGTTTCAGGAATAAATCTCTGGCGATTTGCAGTTGTGAGGCCGTGCCTGACGCGTAAACATCGAAGCGATGCAGGTCGGGATAATCACTGACGATTTTGGCCAAGGTGGTTTCCACATCATCAGAGTGAGCATGGGGAACGTAGGTGAAATTGTCCAGCGCATCGGCCCATGCCCGGCATAGATTGTTCTGGTAATGCCCGGCGCCGTCAGCCAGCCAATGCAGATCCATGGCCTCGGCCAGATCAAGCGACATCGCATGCTGGATCAGGCTCTTGATCGGCGCAAAGCCCACGCCGAACGCAACGAAGATGACGGGGCGCGCGGACGCGTCTTCCAGCACGAATTCGCCGTACGGTCCTTCCACCTCTATGCTGTCGTTTGCTTTCAAGCCGCTGAACAGCAGTTCCGAAAACGCATCGTCCGATTTGCGCAGCACCTGGATCTCGATATGCCGCTCTTCACAAGGACAACTGGCAATGGCATATTGCCCCGAGGTGCCATGTGCTGACAACCGTACCGACTGCCCGGCGAGAAAACGCAGACGCTGGCTGCGCGGCGCCAGCAAATGCAGCGCGGCTACTTGCGGATTGAACACCTCCACCGATTTGACCTTGGCCGCCAACTGCTGCATCTGGATGTCCAGCGCGCCAGCCACGTTGGCCTCGATCACCACATCGTTCACCGCCGCGCAGGAACACATCAGGAACACGCCGGTATCCTTCTCAGCCTGGCTCAACACATAATCGTGCGCATGGACTTTCTTGACTTCGCCCGATATCAAGCGCGCCCGGCACTCGCCGCAATTTCCGTTGCTGCATCCGTAATTGAGCGACACCCCGGCACGCAATGCGGCCTCCAAAAGAGTGTCATTGCTCTCGACGAAAAATTCATGGCCGCTGGGTTTGATGGTGACATGGGCTGACATTATTTTCAGTATCCTTTCCTGTGCGATCACTGCCTGTACTTTTGCGGCATCGGGTGGTATTTCGGCCAAATGGCGCACGATGAATGCGCGCACCGTATGCAGCGCATGCCGTGTTTCCGCGCTCTGGTCTTCCTCGATCTCGTCGATCTTTTCATCCAGCCACGACAGTACGTTGCTGTAATGCATCAGCAATGCCCTGGTGGCGGCATACTCATTGCCCAGCTCGAACAGCCGTGCCGCCAATACCTCCTTGTCCGGCAGAGCGCGTTCGAACACGCGCTTGCCGAATGCCTTCTCCTTGATCTCGGTGATGCGGCGGAATTCCGCATCGTCCTCCCATTTCGCATCGGGAAAAGCGCGCATCAACTCGTTCAGCTCAACCATGCCATCGAAGGTGTCCAGAGCGTCGCTGCGTATCAGTTCCTGCAGTGCATGCCGCGATATTCCAACCAGCCTGGTGACGCGGGAAAGGGGAAGGAAATGTCTCATGTATGTATCTTAACGTTAGTGCGGAATTTGTGAAACTACGCCTTGCGCCCATCGTTATGCAGGGCCCGCTCCTGCATAGATACGGAAACGTTTCATCATCGCGCGCGCCTTCTGCTAAAGTCCGGGCATGGGCAAACTGACTTTGGAACGCATCCTGCAATCGCAGGGCTTTGGCACACGCAAATGGTGCAGCGAACTGATCGCCGCCGGTGAAGTGAGCATCGCTGGCGCAACTGTTACGGACAGCCGTGCAACCTTTGAGACCGATGGGCTCGAATTCACCATATTCGATGAGTCGTGGGTATATCATGAACATATCTATATCGCGTTGAACAAGCCGGCCGATTTCGAATGTTCCAGAAAGGCCAGTCACCACCCTGGCGTATTGACCCTGTTGCCCGAGCAATTCACCCGGCGTGATGTGCAGCCGGTCGGCCGTCTCGATCATGACACCACCGGTTTGCTACTGATGTCGGATGACGGGCCGTTCATACACACCCAATCCTCGCCCAGGCGGCACATCCCAAAAGTCTATGTCGCCACCACGCATGATCCGGTCACGCCGGAGCTGGTTGAGAAGTTGCTGGCCGGGGTGAAACTCCATGATGAGCCGGCGCCATTGGCGGCAGTGATCTGCCGCATGGTCGATACCAACCGGATCGAGATCGTGCTGGAGCAAGGCAAATACCACCAGGTCAAGCGCATGCTGGCTGCCGCCGGCAACCATTGCGTTGCGCTGTGCCGTTCGCAGATAGGCGGTTTGAAACTCGATGCGCTGGGACTGGCCGAAGGCGAGTGGTGTTATCTCGGTGATGCTCAACTGGCACTGTTGGCGCCAATCTGACACGCGCTAACTGTCCTCACGCCTTATCGGTAAATACGCCAGCCACAGCGAGCCCCAGCGGTGCAAGCACAGCCCCAGCAGAATACTGGTTGTGCCAACCCACACCTGAGGCACCACTTCTTCGTGATTAAAGCCATGCCCGAGCAACAGCGCTATCACCGGCGTAATCAGCATCATCAAGGCAATATGTCCCGTTTCCATGTGTTTGATCATGTAGAAATACAGCATGAACCCAAGTACCGAGCCGAACATGCCCAGATACAAAATCGCCGCGATGGCACGCCCCGGCATAGCTGCAGGCCAGTGTCCGTCAAGCAGCCACCATGCGGAAAAAAACAACGGCAAAGCCACCATCAAGGTGCCCAGGGTTGTCGCCAGCGGCGAACTGTCATCACCGATTTTCTTGATCCAAACCAAACCCAGCGATTGCAGCACCACCGCGATGAACAGTATGACCAGACCCATGGGCGCGCCATCGCCGAGATGCAGGCCGCCGCTAAACACCAGCACCAAACCGGCCAGCCCCAGTAACATGCCCGCCAGCTTGCTGGGCGTGATCGCCTCTTCCCTCAGCCACAACGCCGCGCCCAGACTGGTGATCAGCGGGGATAGTCCAAACATCACCGAGATCATTCCCGAGCTGACGAATTGCGCTGCCCAATACGTCAACGCCATCGCCCCGAACATGGACAGGCCGCTGGCGAGATAACTTTGCCGCGCCCTGCGGTGCAAGGGAAAACGGATACGCAACACCGCAAGCAGCAAGGCGCATAACAGTGTGCCTGCTGCCATGCGCGACAACACCGCAAAACTGGATCCGACACCGAGCGCGCTCCACTTGATGGCAAGCGGCGTGGTAGACCAGATCAGAACGACTGTAACAAACGCGGCCGGAAGTGACATACGATTTCTCCAAACGAACAAACGAACAAACGACAAAAACAAAAAGGCCACAACATGTATCTGTGGCCTTTCGGGAGCTGTTGATACTGACAGTGCTTAAACGCTAACTCTCCTGACTACGACACGTGAAACGCGACAACTTGCGCAGGGGCAAGCCGGCGCGCACCGCGACGTGCAGGGAAGGGGCGTGATGAATGGAGCGCAGAAAAATCATGCGTGGATTATCGGGCAGTAATTGAGGCCATGTCAATTTGGATGCGTTTCGCGCATCCGAGAGCGGCGCAGAGTAAAATCCACTTTTGATTATCCATCCCATCATCCATGTCCATACAGTGGTTTCCCGGTCATATGACCTCGGCGCGCAGAAAAGCGGCCGAGACGATGGAGTTCATCGATGTTGTCGTAGAAGTGCTGGACGCGCGCTTGCCACAAGCGAGCTGCAACCCGTTGATCACCGAGCTGCGTCTGCTGCGCCAGCGCCCATGCCTGAAGATACTCAACAAGGCGGACCTCGCCGATCCCGTCGTCACGCAGGCATGGCTGAATTTTTTCAACAAGCAGGCCGGCGTCAATGCGGTGGCGCTGAGTTGCAAGAATGCCGGCGATGCCGCGAAGGTTCCCAGGCTGTGCCAGCCGTTGGCACCGCATCGCAACAGCACCCACAAGCCGCTGCGCATGATGATCATGGGCATCCCCAACGTCGGCAAATCCACGCTGATGAACATGCTGCTCAAACGCCGTGTCGCAAATGTCGGCGACGAACCCGCCGTGACCAAGTCGCAGCAGAGCCACAACATCAACGACCGCATGACGCTAACCGACTCGCCCGGCCTGCTGTGGCCCAAGATCGAAAAACCGGAAGATGGCCTGAAACTCGCCACCATACACGCCATCGGCCGCAATGCCGTCATTGAAGAAGAGGTTGCAGAATTTCTTGCCGCTACTCTGCTTGTGCGTTATCCCGGCCTGCTTGCCGCGCGCTACGATGTAGTCGAGGAGGGGCTGGACGGCGTGGATGTGATCGAAGCCATCGCGAAGAAGCGCGGCTGCCTGCTCAAAGGCCGGGGCGGAGAACCGGATATGGAAAAGGCAGCTATGATCTTGCTGACCGAATATCGCAGCGGCAAACTGGGCCGCATCAGTCTGGAGGCGCCGGGAATGAGAGACTCCGTGCCGGAGCTTTCCGGCGGGCAGCCGGTCCTGAACTGAGTTGCAAGAATCTGCCCTGGGCGAACAGGACGCCAGAAATGGCACCTTGCCCCTTCTGGTCATATTGCCTTCACTTCGCACGCCGCTGTCAACGTGATAAAGTCATGCCCGGCTACCTGCACAACCCCGATTTCCAGAAAGGATTCATGTATGAAAAAGACCATTAGCCATCTCGCTGTCGCTTTCAGTCTTGCGGCGAGTATCAGCCTGGCGCACGCTGAAGGCAAAGAATGCGGTGAAAACATGCCCTGCCAACCTCATGGGGCTGCTGATGGCAGTTTGTTCAGCAGGCTGGATACCAACGGTGACGGTTCGATTTCAAAAGCCGAATTCAATGCTTTCAATGCCCGGCACTTTAAGAATCTGGACACCAACAAGGACGGCAAGATCACGCCGGATGAATTGCAAGCCGTCCAGAATCAAACTGCTCAAAGTCCGGAAATGGGGCACGGCAATGTAGCGACGCATCTGGATATGCGTTTCAATGCGGCCGATGCCAACCATGATGGCGGACTGGATCGCGCAGAGGCAAAAGACATGCCTATGCTATCCAAGTACTTCGATGAGGTGGATGCCAACAAGGATGGAAAGGTAACACGCCAGGAATACTTTGACGCGATGCCCTTGTTGCACGGTGTCAAGAAGATGGATATAAGCGGAAAATCGCAATCGATGTAGTAACGCCGGAAGTGACAAATGACAAGGCCAGCTTCACGCTGGCCTTGTCATTCATGCGGCGTTGCAAACGGATTAAGCCTTAGTCCCCGCGGTCTCCACGGTCTCCACGGCCATGGCCCCTGTTCCCATGGTCGCCGCGATTTTCGTTCCGATGTCCTTGGTTTTCGCGACTACGGGTATCCGGTTGGTACCTGCCCTCTTTCACGAAGTATACGGGACGATTACAGGCATTGTACTCGCGGCAATGTTTGGCCCAGTGCCTCTCGTGACCGGGGGGCACATGCAAATAGAGAGGCTCGACCACAACGTTCGGCGGCTGACGGACAATGATCATCGGCTGTGCATAGAGTACCGGTGGAGGCGGGGCGTTGCCGAACTGCACCTGACCATAAACGCCCGGGCTGATTTCACCGCCGACACTGAGGTTTATGATGGCGGGTCCCGCATGGGCAGGCAGACTGGCGAGAACAAGGCCTGCAAAGAATGTGGCTAGAATGGCTTTCATGATGTTCCTTTCGGGGTTCGAATCCATGGAATGTTTGAGCTTGATACGCCGTTGTTGTCCGGCAGGCGTCTCAGGATGACATTATAGCTATCTGACTGAACGGGTGAACGGGAAAACTTTGGTGAACCCGAGAATATCCGTTATCAGCAAAATGATGAAAATGGTGAGCAAGACCTCGAGGACCCCGTCGCCGCCGGCAGGCAATTGATCCAGTTTCCCGGCGATCTTATGCGTCTCCTCGTCGGTCAGCGCATTGACGCGCGCTTTCGCTTCCCCGGCGGTCACTCCTTCCTTTTGCAATTGGGCGAGCACGTCCTTGCGGTCAATGAACGCGTTGATTTTTGCGCGATCCTGCCCAGCCATCTCATGCGATACGGCTTGATCGGTCTCTACGATACTTGCAAAAGCAGGTTGCAGCGGCAGGCCCATGGCCAGCATGCTTAGAATAACCATGCGACTTGTCCAACGCATGAAATGCGAGTGTTGTGTCATTATCATTCTCCTTGAGGTTGAGTGAGGGATACAATCGATCCGGAATTTTTCGAGTTGCCTTCAAGCGTGGATTATAAATTTCCCTGTGTCGGCACTGGCTTCAGGCAAAGATAAACATTGAATCGCACCGCCCCGGATCGTTTGAAGGCTAAGGCAATAATCTCATATTTTCTGTGCGCTATCGCACAGAGCCAGAAGCTAGTGGTTTCATCAGTGGTTCAACCAGTCGTTTTATCGGGCGAGAATGCCAGGATTTGAATTTTTACAGACATAAATTACAAATGAGGCAGCATTGACTTCTATCCAAAGCGTGCTGGCCGCGTTCACCATCATCCTGATCGATCTGCTTGGCAGGGCGGGGTTGGACAAGGTGTTGGCGCTGGCCGGTGGCCCCGTCATGGTCGCGCTGTGGGCGCAACTTCAGTCGGTGGTCGAATTGGTCGGCGCTGTAACGATGGCAGGGGTGTTGCAGGGGCTGACAGTGTTGATCACGCAGGTGAACGAGCCGCGCGACGAGCGCAGCTTGCTGCGGGATGCGCTCAAGTTGGGCTTGGGCACGTCGCTGGCAGTGGCGCTGATCGTGGCGCTGGCCGCGCCCGAGCTGGCGGCCTGGCTCACCCAGAGAAAAATCGAGACGGATCTGTTTTTGCTGGCCGCATTGGCCGGCTGCATCAGCGTCGTCCCCGCCACACTCAACGCATATTGGCTGGGTAAACACCAGCAGCAGCGCATGCTGGGACTGGCGCTGCTGACCAGCATGATATTGCTGCTGGTGGCGGCCAGTGCATGGTTCGGGTTGCCGTTGCGCGGGCTGATATGGGTGCAAAGTATTTTGCTGGCGATCATCGGCATCGTGATCTGGCATTATTTGCGCAAGCTGTCACGACCAGGCGAACAACATGAGAACAGTGCGGAGTATTTCCGCAAACTGGCCAGGTTTGTGCCGGTCGGTCTGGCGATCGGCATCATGAGTCCGGTTTCGATGCTGCTGGTGCGCGGCATATTGTCGGGCTCGCTTTCCTGGAGCGACGTGGGATTCCTGCAGGCGTTATGGCGTTCCACCGAGTGGGTCACTGCCACGGCGGCAGGCGTGCTGTCGCTGATCTTCCTGCCGCGCTTCAGCACCACTTACGGTTCGATGCGATTCAAGGCCGAGATGATGCGTGCCGGTACGATGGTGCTTATCCCGGCGGCGTGCTTGCTGCTGATGATCTTTTTCAACCAGCGCACCATGCTGGCAATGCTGTATGACGCGCGCTTTGTGGTAAGCGATCAGACTGCCGCGTTGATCATGCTGGGTTGCTGGATACGCATCGCATCGTGGCTGTTCCTGTTCGGACTGTTCGCCGCTCACCGCACATGGCTGATCGTCGCGGGAGAAATGCTGTCGCTTCCACTTTTTGCGCTGTTGTTGTGGCTGTATGCCGACGGGATGACGCTGGAGCGGACGGCACTGCTTTATTTTGTCAGCTATCTCGCATATCTCGGTTTCAATGCGGTCGCGCTGGGGTACTCGTTACGCAATACTGCGATCGCTCAACCGAAATCGCGGGATGAATGAATTGCCGGTTGATATTCAATTGATGCGCCCCCGTTCAGCCCGCTTTCAATTCCCGCTCACTTGATCAGAAGCGTAGCCAATCCGAGCAGCAGGCCCATGCTCACGACATCCGTGGCGGTGGTCAGGAAAATGCTCGATGCCGTCGCGGGGTCGGTGCCGAAACGTTTGAGCGTGAGCGGGACAAGAGCCCCGGAAATGCCGCTGATGGTGCAGGCACCGACCATCGCCATAAATACCACTATGGCCAGCGCCAGCGCATGCGGGGAGTGCTGCGCGCTTGCAATGACGAACATCGCGATCCCCGAGACCACGCCGATCGGTGCTCCGTTCATCGCGCCGAGCATGCCTTCCTTGGCGACCAGTTTGCGTGCATCACCGTTTTTTATCTCGCCCAGGGTGATTCCCCGCAACGTGACCGCTAGTGCCTGGCAGCCGGTATTCCCCGACTGGCCGGCCAGGACGGGAAGGAATACCGCGAGGATGACAAGCTGGTCTATCGTCCCCTGGAACAGCGCCACCACGCCGCCCGCCAAAAACGCGGTCAACAGGTTCAGTTGCAACCAGGGATGGCGGAATATGAAACTGCGCAGCATGGGTGTCGAGATGCGCTCCTCCTTGTAGACGCCGACCATGCTGCCGGCCTGCGCGGTGATTTCGAAAGCCTCCGCTTCGAAGATAGCCTGGCCGCGTACCAGACCCAGCAACTTGTTGCTATCATCGCACACCGGATAGACCGGATAATGGCGGGTAAGCGAGAGCTTCATTGCTTCCGACAAGGACATGCCGGGCCGGAACACAAACACGTCACGCAGCATGATGTCGGCGAGCCGCGCGTCCCGTTCGGCCAGCAGAAGGTCGCGCATCGTGACCAGGCCAACAAGTTTGCAGTCGGGATCTGTCACGTAGCCGTAAGTGATGAACGCAATCTTGACCAGTTCGCGCAGTTTTTTGATCGCTTCATCCACGGTTATTTCCGGACGGAACATGGCATAGGTCGGTTCCATGAAATTTCCTATGGTGCCTGCCTCAAACGATTTGTTGCGCTCCCATTGGCGTGCAAGTTCCGGCGTGGCGCTAGTGGTGATCGCCTGACGTTGCCGGTCCGGCAAGGCGCGCAGAATGTCCTGGGTGAATGAAGGATTGAGGTCGGTGAGCGCTTCGAAGGCAAGCGGAGCATCTATCCTTGCCAGCAACCCGGCGGCCTGGTGCGGCGGGCATGCCTTGAGTCTGGCAACCAGCTTCCGTCGCGGATCATGGTTATTCGGTTGAGACACAGATAACGTTTTGTCCTGCATTGTCGTCCCCCTGATTTATGCCGTTTCCTCTGTAGCCTTTCCCCCGGCAGGGGAAGGTTAACCCGCGCGTGGCACATGGCGCAATAGCCATGCAGAATTCCAGCCAATAGCGAATCGCCTGCATAAATTGTGTACAATCGCTTCAGAAATAAAGTATCGGTGTTATCTCAGGGCGTGTATTGCCGCCTGGACAGCAAACTTGAAGCGATGCTCGGTGAAATGAACGACAAGGAGTGAGTGATGGCAAAGATCATGCAAATGGTATGTGCGGTATTGATAGGGACCGCGATCGCCGGATTGACCGGCTGCGATAACAGCGAGAAGGTGACCGTCAAAGCTGTACCCGCCGCACCTGTTCTCACCGTCGGCGGCTCGGTCTCCGGGCTTCCCGGCAGCGGGCTGATACTCCAGCTCAACGGGGCGAACGATCTTGCCGTCAGCGCCAACGGCAAATTCAATTTTCCCAAGGCGTTAGTCAAAGGCAGCGCCTACTCCGTGACCGTCAAAGCTTCTCCATCCTCACCGATCAAGCAGACTTGCACGGTTGGCCAAGGCAGCGGCAACATCGCCGGCGCGCCCGTCAATAACGTCGCAATCACCTGTGTCACCAATAGCTACGCCGTCGGAGGCACGGTTTCCGGGCTTTCCGGCAAGGGGCTTGTGCTCCAGCTCAATGGGGCGAACGACCAGGCGATTGCAAGCAACGGCAAATTCATCTTTCCCGGTATCCGCCTGCCCGATGGCAGCGACTACAGCGTCGCGATCAAGACTACGCCGGCCAGGCAGAAATGCATAATCAAACCCATCAATGGCGCGTTTGACACTGACACTCTCAACATCGTCTCCGTCAACTGCTCAAAGAAAGGCCACCGCAAATAATCGATGGGAAGATATTGTATCCGGCATGACGGCGTTGAAATAACGCCGATTTTGGCAAGGGGCGGCACTGCCCAATCACTTAACCAAAGGAGAACATCATGACCAAAAGCATCGCTCTGACCACAGCCCTTGGCGGCACCCCGGTAAAACTGTACGGTGATTTTCCACAGGTGGGCAAACCGGCGCCATCCTTCTCGCTGGTGAACAAGGACTTGCAGGACATCACATTGGGCAGCTACGCCGGCAAGCGCAAGGTGCTGAACATCGTGCCCAGCCTGGATACGCCGACCTGCCAGGCTTCCGCGCGCCGTTTCAACAAGGAAGCTTCCAGCCTGAACAATACCGTCGTGATCAATATCTCGGCCGACCTGCCTTTCGCGATGGCGCGCTTCTGCAGCAGCGAAGGACTGAACAACGTGGACAATCTATCCGTGATGCGTGGCCGCGAGTTCATGCGCGACTACGGCGTCAAGATCGCCGACGGCCCATTGGCCGGAGTCACCGCGCGCGCCGTGGTCGTATTGGACAGCAACAACGTGGTGCGCTACACCGAGCTGGTCAGCGATATCAAGAAGGAACCGAACTACGACGCGGCGCTGGCGGCATTGAAAGCCATTTGATCGCTATCGGGATGAGTGGCGCGCAGCAGCATGCTGCGCGGGCTACATCCCGCCCATCCGCTTGGCGAACGAGGTCGCATAAGCGGGCGAACGGAATTGCAGGATCGGGTCATTCGTCGGCGCTATGCCGTCGCTCATCACCAATGGGTCGTAGTTGATCTTTTCGCATGCGGCTCCCTTCTGCGGCATGGCAGAGGAAATCGTCAGCGTCCCCACCTTCACTTCTTTGCGGTTCGCGGGCCACGCCAAGGTCGGGTCGTCCGCCGGGTCGCCGGGTTTGCCGAGTGAGATCACCATATTCCAGCGCAGCGGTCCCTGCTTGGTCCGGTCGATCAATGCCTGTTCGAGGAAATTCGGCGGCATGGACTTGAGTTCGGCATCCGACAAGCGCTTTTCGCCGTCCTGCGGAACAAAGCGCCAGCGCACCAGCGTGGTCTTGTTGTGGCGATTGACGAACTTGAAGGTATGGATGCCGAAATACGCGCTGTTGGCATAGCTCACCGGCGGATTGTTATTCGCCAGGAAATCCGTCTGCGCCAGACTGTCGGGATGGGTCGCCTTGAATGCCTTCATTTTTTCCGGGTCGGGCTTGCCGGTTGCCGGATCGGGTTTCATCGCGACCATCAGGTCGAGAAAGGTGCGTGGTTGCGCCGCGCCGAATACCGGCGTGTTCAGCATCGTCATGTGCTGTGTTTCGCCTTTCGGCAAGCTGAATTCCAGCGCCATGCCGCGCGGATTTTTCGCGACATCCGGAATCTTGGGATTGCCACCCGCCAGCGAGAAGCGCGCTACCACCGGCACCGGTTTCCCGGAGAACAGCGCCGACCGCGAATAGGCAGCAGCAGCCTTGTGCACCCCAACGAATTCGCCTGCAGCGCAAGTGCCCTTGATATGGTTGCGGCGCTCGCCCGGCGTGACGCCAAACACGTCCTCGATCGCGCTCACCACCTGGTCCGGTGTCACCTCTGCCTCGGCCGCGATACCCGGCGGCGTTCCGAGCGCAAGCACCCCTGCAAGCAGCCATTTGTGCAACTGATGCTTGCCGATAAAAATCCTGGCTGTCATATTGGAAGTCATAGCGATGCTCCTATAAGAAAATGACAAGTGCATAACATTACTCCCCCTGGAAGAAAGAATAAACAACCTGGCCGTTTGACCTATGGCTATTCGCAATACGCGGACTAATCCTCTTGGGTCACTTTGATCATCTTCTGATTCAAAGTCTGATTCAAAACCCCATCAGCAGCAACCACAGCGGCAGCGTCAGCGCGGACAGCAGCGTGCTCAGCATCACTTGCGCGGCGATCGTATCGCCGTCGCCGCCCATGCGTTTCGCCAGCACATAAGCCACCGTGGACACCGGCAACGCGGCCAGCAACACCGGGATGTGGAAATACACGCCGCTAAGCCCGAACGCAGCAGCCAGGCTCCATGCGATCGCAGGCAAAGCCAGCAGCTTTACCATCACGCCGTACCACAGCGTGCCGGGATGGCTGTGCAGCCCCTGCATGCGCAGCCCCGCGCCGACGGCGATCAGGCCCATCGGCAGCGAGGCTTCCGACAATAAACCCAGCGTGGAATTGAACATCGCCGGCAATGGAATGCCGGCAAGGCTGAAGGTGATGCCGCCGGCAGTCGCGATGATCAGCGGGTTGAGCAAGATCTCCTTGAGCCAGTGGCTCTCGCTGTGGCGCGCCAGCATCAACACCGAAGCGACGTTGGCAAGCGGAACCATGAAGCCCATCAACAAACTGATGGCGGCGAGTCCCTCCTGTCCGTGCAATCCCCCGGCGATCGCGAGGCCGACATAGCTGTTGAAGCGGAATGAAGTTTGAAAGGTCGCCGAGTAAACCTTGGACGGCGCATGGAACAGGTATTTCGCGATATAGCCCAGCGCGATACCAGCACACATGAACAGTGTGGCGACGATCAGCATCGGCATCGCAGCGCCGAAGTCGATCTCGAAATGCGAGAGGGTGTTGAACAACAGGGCGGGAAATAGCACGTAATAGATCAGCCGGTCCAGTTGCGACCAGAAGTCCTCGCGCAGACCGAACCAGCGGCGCATGGCCACACCCAGCAAGATCAGCAGAAAGATCGGGATGATGGTTTGCGCGACGGACACGGTTGTTCAGCACTCCAAAAGTTTCAAACGTTAACCGATGCCGGCCCCATTAGCTATTTGCTTACGGTTTGTTGCGCCGGAAAATCATCCTGCCTCGACCTTTTCAGCTCTCTATAATCCCTTGCCGCATCTGCGGAAAGCGGGATCGCCGAGTTGCCGAAAGATATTCGGGTTGCGTTATTCCGGCACGCCCTGCCACAACATGTCGTAGCCAAATTCCTTGCTGTCCGTGCACAGCTTGCCCAGCGCCGTGAATTTTTCCTTGAACACTTTGTCGGCATGCGACTTTTCATGTTCTTCGAAAGACCTCCAGTAAGTGACGATGGCGACATGGCTCTCCGCTGCCTTGGCCCCGCTCAATGAGCCTTCATCAGAAACGAAGCCGGAGAACTGGAAAACCTGTCCGGCGACGAAACCGCCTTTATCCCCGCCGTAAGTATCTTTCACGACATTGCACATCTCGCCCAACGCCATCTCGACATCTTCCATCGCAACACCGGGCCTGAGCTTGACCGTATTGAAAAGCATCTTCACGCCGAAAGGGATTGTAATTGGTGTAAACATAATAGTCCTCCTGAATGAATAAATTCCGAACCGGGCTGTCCCGGGCCACCATAAATAGCCATGCCAATATTTAATAATGTATCTCAAGTATATCTAATTAAGCGGATCCCGGCAGTTCGATCTGATTTCAGCGCGACGCAGGAGCACGGCGGCGATCAGCAGGAAGATCGGAATGACGGTCTGCGCGACGGAAATGGTTGTCCATCGCCGCAAATGTTTCATGCGTTTATCGATGCAGACCTCATCTACTTTGGAAGTAGACCTTGATGACCTGACGCCTGTGCGGGACGATCTTGCTCACGCAAAGCATCGGCAATACTGATTGGGCCATAGTGTTTGTCCGGAAGTTAAAAGGCAGTTCCAGATTGACCTGGAAACGCCGGGCTTTGGGGCAGGCGCAACTTTCGGCATTGGTGTGCTGATCCTGCGCGGAGCAATGTGCGGGAGCGTACAGACCACTGAATCGGTTGTATCAAATGATCCTTTTCCCGCAGCGATAGGAAATGAAAAGTGATAGCGCCATGCAAAAGCTGTTTGCGGAACTCAACAAGGCTATTTGATCGCATGGGTGAACGAGAAAACTTTGGTTAGCCCGAAAATATCGGTTAGCAGCAGAATGATGAAAACGGTGAATATGAAGTTGAGGATATCGCCGATAGCGCCGCCGCCGGCAGGCAATTGATCCAATTTGCCGGCGATCATATGCGCCTCGTCATCTGTCAGTGCATTAACGCGTACTTTCGCCTCTCCGGCAGTCACACCCTGATGTTGCAATTGGGCAAGTACGTCCTTGCGGTCTATGAACGCGTTGATTCTGGCGCGATCCTGTCCCGCCACTTCATGGGAAACAGCTTGATCGGTCGCTACGATACCGGCAAACGCGGGTTGCAGCGGCAGCCCCATGGCCAGCATGCTTAAAATAACCATGCGGCTGGTCCAGCGCATGAAAGGTGAATATTGCTGTGTCATTATTATTCTCCTGGAAGTTTGGTGATGCAAATGCAAAGTCCGAAAACTTTTGAGCCCGATGCAAACATTGACCATAGATTTGTCAGTGCCGGCACAAAGAAAATATTGGAAACACATCGTCCCGGATTTTTTCAGGCTATAGAAAAAATCTCATGCCATCTGTGCGATGTCGCACGTAGCGCAATAATTTATTGCATCAAGGGCAACTGCAAACCTTTGCTATGTGTGCTGTCGTACGGTTCTGTCGCTGCCGTGAGCGCACTATAAACATATATGGCGCTTGTATAAGCCGCGCACGTCGACTCTCGATGCCAGGCTGACTTGCGGTGCGGCATCAACGGCAAGAGGATCATCTCCGGCCGGGGAATGATTCGAACCCGGCTGGCTTGAATTCGGCCCCTTAAATTTTGATGGAAGAATGATGCAATGAATACAAATTTGAATTTAACCGCCATTGGCTTGGCAGCAATGTTATGCCTTGCTTCGATCGCAGCGTGTTCGCAAAAGCCCTCGTCTGAAGAGGTCGCCGCGCAAGTAAAAATTGCCATGGATCAAGCTGAACAAGACAAGCAAACAGCGGCAGCGCAGGATGTGCAGCCGTCGCAAAGTCCCGCCGCACCAGTTGCTGCTCCTGTCAAACATAAGCCAGTCGTGCATGAACATCCGCACGCCATGCGGCCAGTGGAAAGCGTGAAACCGGTTTGTGCAAACTGCGGGGTAGTGCTGGCGGTGAATGTGATCGAGGTGGAAGGCAAAGGCTCGGGTGTCGGCGTTGTTGCAGGTGGCGTGGTCGGTGGTTTGGTTGGCAACCAGGTTGGCCAGGGGACAGGAAATGATCTGGCGACAGTCGCGGGTGTGATCGGCGGAGCATTCGCGGGTAATGCAATTGAAAAGAAGAACAAGAAGACCAGTAATTACGACATCAAGGTAAAAATGGACGACGGCTCTGAGCGCACCTTGCGCCAGGCAACCGATCCTGACATGGTCAAGGGACAGAAAATAAAGATTGAAAACGGTGCCGTGGTAAAAGATTGAGCCATCAAGCCATGGCAAAGCAAAGGGGCGCAAGCCCCTTGTTATTACCGTAGCAATCACGTTGCTTTCTTATTCGGTTAGCGGAACAACCGCAATTGCTGCGGTGGCTTTATCGATATCCAGTTGCACTTCGCAGTACTCATTGCTTTCGCTGGCGGGAGTGGGATCGTCCGCACAACTGCAACCGCCAAGCACCCCCTGATAAAAGATCCCTGCCCTGATGCGGATGACATCTTCCATCTCGGCAACACTGTTGATCATCACGGAAATGGGGGCGTCGGTGACATAATTGCCGGTCGATAACCCCTGTTGCAGGGGCAGATGATCGGCACCCAATTGCGCGATCTCCTGTTTGAGGACGGCCACAAAATCGGGTGCTCCCCAAGCGCTCAATGCCTTGTCGAGTCGAATCATGGAACTGTGCGGATGGAAGAAGTTTGCCGATTATGCATTATCTCGATATCGATTTGTAGCGCATTCGCTTCGGCTTCGCGCCTTTTTAAAACCCGATACCGTTGGTTCAGAAATCGTGGTCTCTCCACGATTATTCCTTTGTCCCGATACATGAAAAAACAGATCACGGTGAAAAACAGATATCTGCTTTTGACGAGTGGAGGAATAATGGAATTGGGGCATAATGGGCAGCAATGCCAAGGGCAGCAAGATGCGGCGGCATGAATAGCCAGAAATGTGATGCGTAGCGCGCTGTGCAGGGTTCGCCAGGCTCTTTCCGGCTATAAGCATCGACCCTTATCCGAGTCCAGGCTAAACCAACGATGAGCGAACTTGAAACCAAGGAAAATGCTGCTCCAAGCGCGAATGACTGGGGCTCACGCAGCCACGTTCATACGCTCTTGCTGATGGCGGTGACCGTCGCCGGAATTTATTTCTGTTACCGGCTGGCGGCTCCATTCATTCCAGCGTTCACTGGGGCCCTGGCACTGGCAGTCATGTTCGCTCCACTCTATCGGCGGCTTGAGCCGAAAGTGAAATATCCCAACCTGGCTGCTGCGATCTGCGTTCTGGCGGCCGCTCTGATCGTGGTTGTGCCGGCGACGTTCGTGGCGGAGCGGATAATTGGCGAAGCCGCCAGAGGCGCGCAAACCGTCAAGACTATGGTAGAGAGTGAAGAATGGCGCCGTTCCCTGGAGGGCCACCCGCTTATTGCGCCGGTCGTCCAGTGGATCGAGCAGCAGTTCGATCTGCCGGACATGATCAATAACGCCACCTCATGGCTGACGAGCGCCGCCTCTTCTTTCCTCCAGGGATCCGTACTGCAGTTGATTGGGGTTGTGCTGACCTTTTACATATTTTTCTATTTCCTGCGCGACCGGGGCGCCGCACTCGAGTGGATTCGGTCCCTGTCGCCACTCCCGGCGGAGGACATGAACCGGATGTTTGATGGCGTCGGTGATACCGTGCATGCGACCATCTACGGTACGTTTGTTGTCGCCATTGTGCAGGGCACCCTGGGCGGTTTGATGTTCTGGTGGCTGGGCTTGCCTGCGCCATTGCTCTGGGGAATGGTAATGGCACTGCTTGCCGTGGTGCCGGTGCTGGGCGCCTTTATCATCTGGATTCCTGCGGCCATCTTCTTGTTTTTAGCGGGCAGCGAAGGGAAAGCCCTGCTGCTCACCCTCTGGGGCGCGATCGTGGTCGGTGGAATCGACAACTTGCTGTATCCGATGCTGGTTGGAAGCCGGCTGAAAATGCACACTGTCATCGCGTTTGTGTCCATCGTTGGCGGACTGATTGTTTTCGGTCCGTCCGGCCTGATCCTGGGCCCCGTGATATTCACAGTCACCAGATTACTTCTGGAAATCTGGAGCAGTCAGAACAAGGCCGAAAAAGAAAACGAAAAGGCCGGGTAAAGCAAACTACCTATGAAGCGATGGTCCCTCTGTCATTACGGCGCAATGCGCCAAGCTTATTGCATCCTGCCTGAACTCCACAGCAATTCGTTCTGATCCTTGGTAATTGAGTTGACAGAGGCAGTATCACTTAATGCCTTTTGCGTATCCTAAGCCTTCGCCAGCGCCCGCAATATCGCCTTGAGCAAAGTCCAGCAGCGCGCGACAGATTCTATCTCAACGCTCTCACCGGGCGCATGCGCGCCGCGGATGTCGGGGCCGAAAGAGATCATGTCCAGATGCGGATGGCTGGCGGCGAGCAGGCCGCATTCCAGACCGGCGTGTATCACCTGCAACGAGGCGGGCTGGCCGAACTGCGCGGCGTAAACCTGCTGGCACAGATCAAGCAAAGGTGATGAGGGGTTCGGCGTCCACCCCGGATATGCGCCGTCCTTGTAAGCCTGCATGCCGTGGGCAACGGCAAACTCGACCAGCTTGCCGGCCAGCGCATCGGCTCGTGTATCGTGCAGCGATCGCACCTTGAAGGTCGCCTTGTACGCTCGCTGTTCCAGCGCCACCACGCCGAGGTTGGAGGAGGTGTCGGTCACGCCGGGGAAATCAGCGCTGATGCGCGCGACACCGTTCGCGGCGATGTCGAGGAAAGCGAGCAGGCGGTCGCGTTCTGGGTTTGCAATGGCTGTGCCCGGTGGCGTGTCGTCATGCTTGCACGCGAACGACACATCTGCATCCGCCTGCGCGAACCGCGCCCGCCACGCCAGATGCCGGTGCCGCACCCACTCATCGATACTCGCCGCTATCGCAACAGGCAGCGCACACACCGCGAACGCCTCGCGCGGGATCGCGTTGCGCGCCGTGCCGCCATTCAATGCAACCAATCGCACGTCGGTGTGTGCGGACAGATCGCGCAGCGCCTCCGCCAGCAGCTTGATCGCATTGCCGCGCCCGAGATGGATGTCGATGCCGGAGTGGCCGCCGCGCAGACCGGACACTTCAAAGCGCAGCAGCGCATAGTCCGGCGGCACATCTTCCTGCGCGCAATCGTGGCGCACCTCCACATCCACGCCGCCCGCGCAGCCCAGATAGAAATGTCCCCATTCCTCGGTGTCGAGGTTGATCAGCGTTCTGCCGCGCAAGGTGCCGGAGGCCAGACCGCGCGCACCGTCCATGCCGCATTCCTCGTTGACGGTGAGCAACACCTCCAGCGGCGGATGGAGCAGGCCCGGTTCTTCCAGCGCAGCCAGCGCGAGCGCGACGCCGATGCCGTTGTCCGCGCCCAGCGTCGTATCTTCTGCCACCACCCAGCCATCGCGCACCACCGTGCGTATAGCATCGCGTTCGAAATCATGCTGCGTTCCGGCATTGGCCTGGCACACCATATCGAGATGGCCTTGCATGATCACGCCGGGCATCGCTTCGCAGCCGGGGCTGCCGGACTTTTTCAGGATCAGGTTGCCCGCGCCATCGACCACGGCAGTGATGCCGCGCGCCTGCGCCCATTCGATCAGATGCTCGCGCAGCGCTGCCTCATGCAGCGAGGAACGCGGTATCGCGCACAAAGTGGCAAAGTGTGACCAGACGGAAGAAGGTTGGAGATTCTTCAAAGGTGTGAATGATTGTTGTGGTTCAAAACGAATGTGCTGCCGCCCTTTCTCTTGCCAGATGCCGCTGTCAGACCTTGATCGCCCTAATCAGCAGGTACTCGTGCCGGACGACATTGTCATGCAGATATTCGCCCAGCATTTCTTCCATCTCACTTCGCCACGATTCGAGTCTGGCGGGGTCATGCTGCAAAGCCTTCACAGTCTGGATGAAAGGGCCGGTCTTGGCTTCCAGGAACAGGCGCAGATGCCGGGGGCTGAGCGCCGGGATGCCCATGATGCCCCGTTCGGCGTGCAGGCGTTTCACGCTATCCCCCATCCGTTGCCGCACGATGGCGACATCGCCCCATTGCACCGGCGAAACAATGCCCGGAGGCGGCGGGACATACTTTGCATTCAGGCTGAACATGCGGCCGATCAACTGCTCGCCGGGCCAGGTGGCGAAGGCGATGGTGCCGCCGGGTTTCAGCACGCGCAGCATCTCGCTCACCGCAACCTCGTGCCGTGGCGCGAACATATGCCCGAACTGGCTCAACACGGCATCGAAGGAGGCATCCGGAAAAGGCAGCGCCTCGGCATCTCCTTCATGCCAGGCGATATCGCCATGTCCGGCCACCGCGGCGCTTTCCCTCGCCTGGGCGAGCAGCGCAGGAGTCAGGTCAAGCCCGGTCACCCTGGCGCCCACATTCCGCGCCGTGATCGCAACCACGCCGGTCCCCGTTCCCACATCCAGCACCGCCTGGCCGCCCGCCACCCTGGCAAAGCGAACCAGATGTCCGGCCACGGGTGTCGTGAAGACGGCCATTTCGCCGAAATTTCCCAAGGTCCAGGTTTCGCGCTGTTTGGACTTGAATTGCTCGATCGGATCCATATTCATGTTCTCCTTCCTTGAATAACAATGTTCAACTTGGGTTCAGGCCGCGTTCTGTTTGGACACGGTTATAAATTCAATAGAAGCAATCGCGATGCCACTCCCATGGACCTGCGGACCATTTGCTGTATCCTGGATAGCGAATAGCGGTTTCGATTTTACACATAATCAATACCGAAGCAGACCACCTTGTTGCGACTGGTTTGTTTGGCGACATTTAGCGAATTTGTCCTACCGGAAAATCGGCTACACTCGATATTATTCAAATCAGGCTGGATACCGGGAGGACAGGCGTGAAGCAATTTCCGTACGACAAATTACTGCTGATTTTCCAGAACGCGCTGCTTGTCGTGTTAGCCGTCCTGCTGCTGCTCAAATCCTATACCACGCTGCACTGGCGCATGGAGCACGACACTCCGCTGCTATATTATGCGGCATTCCTGATGGACAAGCACGGCCGGATCCCGTATCGCGATATCTTCGAGACCAGCATGCCCGGAACCTTTGCGTTCCATTACGTGATAGTCAAGCTGTTCGGTTACAGCGACGATGCGTTCCGCTACGTCGACCTGACGCTGCTGGGTGCGCTGCTCATCGCAACCTATAAGTTTATGAGCCGCTTCGGGCGCCAGGCCGCGATTCTTGCAGCGCTGCTGTTCGGCCTGGTGTACTTGGCGCAGGGCCAGACCATGAGCTTGCAGCGCGACTATATCGGAATCATTCCGGTCGCGTTTGCGTTGCTGTGCATTCCGGCCAGGATGGAAACGCCCGTCGGGCTGAACCGGTTTGCGCTTGTTGGTTTGCTGTTCGGCATGTCGGTGCTGATCAAACCGCACTTGGGGATTGCGCTGCCTATCGTGTTTGCAGCGCTGCTCGCGTTCCGTTGGAATAGGCAAAAAAAATCCATGCCAGATTTCATCAAGTGTGCGGCGGTATCTGCCGCAGCGCTACTGGCCCCGCTGGCCATCGCCCTGATCTGGCTGGCTGCCGATTCGGCATTGGCCCCGTTTGCCGATATCGTGTTCAACTACCTTCCGCTGCACAGCGCATTGACCGGAGCGCAAAAAACCATCTTCGGACTCGACCGCGTGCTCTACCTCATCTGGGGGACTTCGATGTTGGGTGGATTCGGGCTGCTGGTCCTGCTCTCGATGCTGGCGTATTACCACGTTGCGTCGCAAGCCGGCAAAGATGAAGCGATACATATATCGCTGGCCTGTCTCGCCCTTTGCACGCTCGCTTATGCAGTCTACCCGGCGTTCGCGGGGAAATTCTGGCCATATCACTACATGCCTCTTGTATATTTCTGTTCCCTTTCGGCAGGACTGTGCTTGTATGAAAACAACTCGCAGAAGCCGGCTGTATTGTTCCGCGTGCAGAAAACGATATTGGTCGCGGCGCTGGCTATCACCGTCACAGTGCAACTGCCCATCTATTATTTCATCTCCTACCTGGATTTAGACCTGCATGCGGGACGCGAAGCGCATTCTCCCAAGAACGGGCGAGTCGACGAAATCGCAGACTGGCTGAAAAACAATCTGCGCCCGGGCGACACGGTTCAGCCGCTGGACTGGAGCGGCGGGAGCTTACACGCGATGCTACTGGCCAAAGCCGATCTCGCAACGCGCTTCATGTACGATTATCATTTTTACCACCATGTGTCGTCGCCCTATATACAGGGACTGAGGCGCACCTTCATCAGCCAGTTGCACGACGCGATCCCGCGTTTTATTATCGCCGTGAACACTAACAAACCCTCGGTGTCCGGGGTGGACACCACAAATGAATTTCCTGAGCTGAGCCAGTTCCTGTATTCCTGCTACTCGATGGCGTACGAAGGGAGTGGCTACTACATTTATGAGCGTACGCAGAACTGCACGAAGAAGCCGTAGCAAATCTGGGCGGTATCAGTGTGATAGTTTTTTGGCTCAGGGTTTCCCGAATAAATCGTCGAGCGGGTTCTTGGCTGCGGGGGCGCTTCCGGATACGCGTTTCGCGGTGAACTCCTCCTCGATGTTGTCGCGATAGAAGCTCCATGCCGCCCCCGAACTGCTGAGCCGGCGCCAGGTATCCTCGCCGACGCCGCCGTACTGCAGCGTGCTGCCGTCGTCGAACTGGACCTGCAACATGCGGGCGCGCGCATCGTAACCAATGGCGCGCAACCTGCCCGAATTGATCTTCTTCATTTCCATGGCGGCATCCTGGAACCATTTAGAGCCTGGCTCCTTATATTCTATATCACCGCTTAATTACAAGATCGCATCGGTTCTGCGAAGGCGATCAGCCATCACTCGTATGACATGCATCGCAAATTCGGGTTTCTGCTGAACAAGAAAAATAAACCGCTCGCGCTCGACAGGTAAAAACTTGCAATCGCTTTTAGCCACGACCGTTGCTGAACGAGCGCTGTCATCGATTATCCCCAACTCGCCGACGATAGTACCGGCCACCGCGGTCTCCATCACTCTGTTGCGAACGATGATCTCGGCAGTACCGGACATGAGGACATACATAAAATTGCCACGCTCACCTTCCCTGAACAAAGCTTGTCCTGCAGGAATCTCCTGTAAATCGACTTGATGACGAAACAACTCTACGAGATTCATACAACTTCCATGAGATTGTTAACGGTGAATTGATCTCATTTCATGGCCTGCCTTGGAAAATAATTCGATGCCGGGCAGACTTTCTTAATCCTAACTTTAATCTGGTAGCGGCCTTAGCCGCGAAAGCTTTGAACTTCCGTGAAAATCCTCAATTGGCCTTGAGACGAATCAGATAAGCAAAGATAAAGATGCAGGGGCAACCGAACCCCTCGATGAAAATGAAACACTATGTATCATGCCGGCAATATTCGCCTTTTTCCGTCTGTTAACGCACATATACAACTTGCGTGTGTTGTTGGCGCTATATCCCATTGCAACCATGTCGTCATTCCTGTGCGGGCCGTGCAATGGGGCAGGTTGGATTTTTCAGGATCAGGTTCCCCGCACCATCAACAACGGCGGTGATACCGCGCGCATCGTAGACTATGGCGCGCAATCTGCCCGAATTGATCTTCTTCATTTCCATGGAGGCATCCTGGCAATATTTCGGGCCTGGCCCCTAGCGTTGCTAGCGTTGAAAATATGGAAACAAACAACCCCCGGTGATTCCGGAAATCGTCAACCGCCTCCTGTCATCCTGCCATTTTATTGGTTTATTGCGCGGCATGTACGGCAACGCACAGAACAAGCAGGCAATATCTTCCAAAGTGTGATCGCGAATCCGGTCGGATGCAGCGCAATGAATTTTATCAACCTTGTCTGCTGGTTGATTCGAGTCCGACCCTGAACCTCCCGGAATTTCCATCCCTTGTGCAGTTGATTTTCTGCCCTTAACAAATGAAGAGAGAGGCAACAAAATGTTACAGAAAGACTTGAATGAAGAAAATAAGGAAATAAAGAGCCTGGCCTATGAGCTTTATGAAAAACACGGCTTCAAGAATGGCAATGATTATGTTGATTGGCTGGAAGCGGAAAGGCTGGCGGGAAAGCACCCCCCGTTGATACACAAAAAACACAGGCCAAACTTGCTGGCTGTCATTGTGGGAATATTGTGCGTCATTGTGGCGATTCTTTTATTCATGCTGTTTCAGCCAACGCCCAAGACGGAGCTGTCCCAAAAAAGTCTGTCCGAGTTGAAGCTCATGATGCTCGTGCTTGATCCGAAGCCTGATGAGGAGGTGGCCGTTTTCGGTGACACGCATTTTGATTTTGATAAAGCAACGCTTACCGGTGAAGCCAAGGCGCTCCTGGATAAGGATATTCAGGTCTTGAAAGATAATCCAAAGGTAAACGTCCGCATGGCGGGATATACCTCCGCCCAAGGCACGGAAGAGACCAATCAAAAATTAAGCGAAGGAAGAGCAAATACGGTCAGGGATTATCTGATCGAAAAAGGCATCAAAGCAGAGAGAATCACGGTGATCGGATATGGCAGGACAAAACCGGCATTGTTTGAAGTATCCCCTGCCGACATTAACTCGCCGGAAGCAAAGTCCAATATGCGGGTTCTTTTTGAAATTGTCGTGAAATAGAAATTATCGGGGCCGGGTCCGCAACAGTTAAACGCGCCAGGGTCAGCACCTGCAGCAAGCGGGCGCGCGCATCGTAGCCGATGGCGCGCAACCTGCCCCAGTTGATCTTTTCCATTTCCGTATGGCGATCATGGGAAGTTGAATCCCGAATCGTGAACCGCCTCAGCCTTTGCCTGTTGAGCAAGCTCTGCGGCAAGTTTGAACGCTTGCTCGGCGCCTGCCGAATCGCCCTGCGCAATGCGTGCCCGGCCGATCACCCGCCAGTTTTCGGCTTGCACACGATGTTGACGTGCGGCGAAACTGTTCGATTTGCCGGCCAGCGTGATCGCCTGCGCATACTGGCCCTGGGCGAGGCGCACTTGCGCAAGTTCAAGCCACAACCAGGGATTGCGCGGTTCAATGCGCAGCGCGCGCTCCAGCGATGCCCCTGCCGCTTCACGCTGCCCGGACTCGGTGTCGGTCTGCGCCCGGTCCAGTAACGCGATGACAGCCTTGTTGCCCGACATGGTCGATCTCGGCACCGGCTCGAGGATGGCGCCCTCACCCGGTTGCTGTGCCTCGGACGGAGCGGGTGTTATTGATGGCGGTGTTGTCACGCCAGCACATCCGGCAAGCAACAGCAGCCATGCCGGGACAAAAAACCAACCGAATCTGTTTTTCAATCGAATAACCTCTGGAACCAGTTTTTCTTCCCTGTATCCTGCTTGGCCCCGGGCTTCGCATCTGCCTTCGTTTCAGCCTTGGTGCCCGATGCGCCTGCAGACGAAGCGCCACAGGGCGACGTCTGTGCCGGTGCAGAACCCTTGATGAATGGCAGCAATATGCCCGCCTTGCATCCCTCATCATAACGCAGCCCGCTGACCGGATCGACATTCACCATCTCGATCTCCTCCGGCATCGCAGGCTCCAGCGGCTCAGGCTGGATATTCTTCATCATCTCGCCCCAGACGGTCATGGCCCCCGAGGCACCGGTCAATCCGGTGGGCTTGTTGTCATCGCTGCCGACCCACACTACCGCCACGCGGTCGCTGGTGTATCCGGCGAACCAGCTGTCGCGCAGATCGTCCGTAGTGCCGGTCTTGCCTGCCACATTCATTTCGGCAGGCAGCCAATTGACCAATGACCGCGCAGTACCGTCGCGCACCACGCCCTGCAAGGCCGCGGTCAACAGATAGACCGGCGCCGGCGGGGCGACGGGTTCGACGTTCAGCGGAAAACGCTGCAACGGCTTGCCGTCTGCCGTGACGATAGTGCGAATGGCGCGCAAGGGCGTGCGGAAGCCGCCGTCGGCAAAGGTCTGGTAAAGCTGGGACACTTCGACCGGCGATAGCCCGAAGGCGCCGAGCAGCGACGAGGCGAAAGGCGGCGGTCGCCGTTCGATGCCGTACAGCGGCAGCTTGTCAAGGATATGCTCGACACCGAGTGCTATGCCGAGACGCGCGGTCGCGACGTTATAGGAGTGGGCCAGCGCGGTGCGCAACTGCACCTGCCCGTGAAACTCGCGATCGTAGTTCTTTGGTTTCCAGTCAGGGGTGCCCGGCTGACTCCACACCAGCGGACTGTCATCCAGCGGCGTGATCAGCGTATAGCGCTGCGGATCTTCCAGCGCGGTCAAGTAGACGATGGGCTTCACCAGCGAACCGATCGGGCGCTGCGCATCGATGGCACGGTTGTATCCGGCGTAACGCGCCTCGCGCCCGCCCACCATCGCCTGTATCTCGCCGGTCTGCGTGCTGCTGACCACCACCGCCCCCTCCAGCGTATTATTGGTTAACCTGCTCGCCTTCTCGATCGCCGCGAGGCGCGACGCCAGAGCCTGCTCAGCCTGGTGCTGGACGAACGGGTCAAGGGTGGTGAAGATGCGCAAACCCTCGCTGCGCAGATCCTCCTCGCGATAGTCGCGCTCCAGCTGGTGGTGCACGAACTGCAGGAAAGCCGGATACGGCGAAGTGCCGGCGGGCGCGCGTTGAACCACACCCAGCGGTTTCCGGCGGGCCGCAAGGAATTGCGCCTGCGTAATGACATTCTGGCTTGTCATTATCTGCAATACCACGTTGCGCCGCTTGAGTGCCAGTTCCGGATGATTGCGCGGGTCATACACACTCGGTCCTTTGACCATGCCCACCAAAGTTGCGATCTCCTGCGGCTCCAGCCGGCCGAGCGGACGATCGAAATAGAAATAGCTGGCCAGGCCGAAGCCATGGATGGCGCGGCTGGCATCCTGCCCGAGAAAGATCTCATTGAGGTAAGTTTCGAGAATCTCATCCTTGCTGTAGTGCATCTCGAGCAGCAACGCCATCAGCACTTCGTTCGCCTTGCGCGACAGCGTGCGTTCGGAAGTCAGGAAGAAATTCTTCACGAGCTGCTGGGTGAGCGTGCTGCCGCCTTCGATGCGCTGCCCGGTGACGGTCTTGTACAGCGCGCGCGCGATACCGCGCGGATCGATGCCCCAGTGTGTATAGAATTTCCGGTCTTCGGTCGCGATCAGCGCGTCTATCAGCGGCTTGGGAACCTGGCTGATCCTCACCAATTCCCGGTCCTCGTTATGGCCGGGATAGATGCCGCCGATAAGGGGCGGCTCCATGCGCAACAAGGGCAGATCGACATCATTGCTGCCGCGCTGCTGCAGCAACGACACCTTGCCGTCGGCGAATGCTATGCGCAGATGCTGCAAAGGCTGCGGGCCATCCCCGAACACAAAGTCACGGGTCGTGAACCCGATGCCATTCAATGTGTTTTTGTAGGTCGCCGCCTCGTTCGGCTGCGGGTTCTCGTGATACCCGATAGACTTGAACTCGTCGACGAATTGCTCGCGCGTCAGCTTCAGCCCCGGATACACCTCCAGCGCACGGCCATAGACACGCGCAGGCAAAGCGAACTTGCGGCCTTCGAAAGCTTTGCGGATCGTAACGTCAAGATAGTAAATGTAGCCGGAGAGTCCCAGCAACAGCAGCAGCGCGACCAGGCGCACCGCCTTGCCGGGCAACTTGAAGTTAAAGAGAGATTTCTTCCATGGCGGGGATGGCAACTTCATTGATTATTACCTGCAAGCGGATGGTTGTGCATATCGTAGAGTATGACGCGCAACCTGCCCGAATTGATCTTCTTCATTTCCATCCTAGCATCCTTTGCTTCCACAAATAGTGGCCAGTCAAAATCATGGCTATCTTAAACCAGGAACAAAATCCATCTTCGAATTTTTCTGCATTGCCGGATTTCAAGTCGTCAGTGCCAAGCGACCACTCATCGCCAAATAACGATCGAAATCATTTTCAGGAAATGTGCTACATTTTCATCAGGAATGGAATTAATACTCGAGAGTCATATTAAATTGATAAGGTATTAGCAAATGATGAAAAGAATCCCGGCAAAATCTCCCCGTGCAGCACAGGCTTACACGCTGGTGACTGATCTGCAGCAACGCTTTGTCACCAAGCTGAATGCGATCAGCAAGAAATACGGCAACGGCAAACCCTATGAGCCCGCCGAATGGTTCCGTGATGAAGGGAGGCATGGCGGCGGTGTTCGATTCATGGCGACGGACGAGTCGCTATTCAATCGCGCGTCGGTCAATATCTCCCAGGTGCAATATGACGATGATGATACGAAACAACTGGCATCCGCTTCCGCCATCTCGACGATCATCCATCCCAAAAACCCGCTGGCGCCATCGGTGCACATCCATATCAGCTGGACAGAATTGAAGAGTGGCAGCGGATACTGGCGCGTCATGGCGGACCTCAACCCGTCGATTGAAAACAGCGCAGACAAAAACCAGTTCGCCAACCAGCTGAAGCAGGCCGCACCGCAACAGTATCTCGAAGCTGCGGCGCAGGGCGACCGGTATTTCTTTATCCCCGCGCTAGGTCGTCATCGCGGCATCACGCATTTCTACCTGGAAAATTATTCCAGCGGAAATTTCGACGTTGACATGAAAATGGCCAGGACGGTGGGTGAAGCGGCGATCGATACCTACTGCGACATCCTGTCTTCGGCAATCGAAAAGCGTACGTCACCGGCAGAAGCCGATTACAAAAAACAGCTCGACTACCACACGCTGTATTTTTTCCAGGTCCTGACGCTGGATCGGGGCACTACATCGGGCTTGCTGGTTCACGACCAGAATGACGTCGGCATCCTGGCTTCGCTGCCTTCACATGTAAACCGGCCTTTGCTGGCCTCATGGAAACAAAAGATGCAAGCGCCCCAGGATTTGCTGCTGGAAAAAATGATGGCTTGCCTGGCGGACGAAGCGGTGTGTCCCGTAGAAGACGATACCAAACAGGCATTGGCGAATTGCGTGAGAAAGCACTATCAGGCACATCCCGAGGCGATCGACATGCAAGCCAGCGGTAACACCAAGCCGCCTACCGTTGATAATCACCTGAAATCTGTCGCTTAGCGGTTAATCAACCTTCGCTCCGCGTGCAACAAAGTCACGCAATCCGCTATGGGCTAAAGCCCATGCGGAATTGTCAGGGCACGCTGCCCCGCCTGCCTGGCGGCCACAAGATGGCGGATCATGTAGACGATATAGAGCGAGAGCGCGGCAGCGAAGAAGCACCAGACAGAGACATAGGCATAGCTATAGGTCTCCGATGCCAACACCATGGACAAGATAACCAGTACCCCGAAGATCCTGATCAGCCTGTGGCTGGAGAACAGCAGCGGCACAAGGATAGTCAGTGCATAAAGCGCAGCCGGCGTGACCGGTAAGTGGATGGGGCTGCGATAGGGAAAGGAAAAATCGTAGGTGATGGATTGTTCTCTCACCGCAACCGACATCCATTCGGGATGGAAGAGCATCTCAGAATAAACCAGCGTACCTGCAAAAGCGCCGAAAATGGCGCAGCCGCCAATGACCCGTTTGCGTAGCTTTCCGATCTTGCTGGTTTGGCCGGGCTCGACAAGGTAGCTGCTGAGCGGGAGCCACCACAACCATAGAAAATGCGAGAAGAAGTGAAATCCCAGCGCAAAGGGCACCGCTGCGCTGGCATCCCCCGCATCGAGTTCCTGCCACACCCGCCCCTCGAATGCCTGCTGCAAACCAAAGAAGACAGGTACCAGCGCCCACATCAAGTATGCGCGGGGCAGCCACCTGGCCTGCTGGAAGGCATACACACCAGTGGTCACCAGCACGGCAGCGGCGCTATAGCTGACAGATGCGGAAAAGCACATTAGATAATAGTGTCACTTGTAATTGTTATGCGGCAGATAATGAATCAAAGGAGGCAGCTCAAGCCGACCCCATAAGCGCTATTTTCCCGCGATTCAATAGCGCCCCTCCGTCTTATGGATGTAATTGGAAAGCTGCTGGCTTTCCTGGTTCATCCGCATCAGATTGGCGTGGGTGACACGGAACAGCGCGCGCATCACTTTGTAAGCCAGGCGCGGGTGGGCATCCACCACGGTATCAAAGACATCCGGGGTGAGCGAGTAGACCGTGGCATCGCCGATCGCACGCAGCGTCGCCTTGCGCGGCGACCGGTCGACAAATGCGCGCGTGCCGGCGCATTCGCCCTCTGTCATGGTGTGTACCAGGTTCTCCTTGCCATCAGCGGAAGCGCTGATGACGCCGAGCTTGCCGGAGGCGAGAATGTACAGGGTATGATCGGCTTTGCCCTCGCTGACGAGCAGTTCGCCATCCTTCAGCTGGCGCACCCCCATGATCGCCGCGAGTATCCTGGCTTCGTCCTCGGTGATCTCCGAACACACCGATGATCTGCCGATCAGTTTGTAGTCTGCGTTATTGCTCATGTCCAAATACTCCTTTCCATGTCTGCCGCCGAACCAGAAATGCCGCCACATGACCATTATAGGTTAAGGGCATCATCCTGGCGTGATATCAAAAAAATGTCACTGCGGCGATCGACATGCAAGCCAGAGGCAACACTGTACCGGCTACCGCGCGACAAGGGACAGAGTGAGCTGACCCGGGTTTGTCCGACAAACCATGTCACACGCCCATGTCACACGCTGCGTCCCCATGTCACACGTCATAAAATGAAGTTGACTCAGGTACCTCTTGTCCATTGATCAAATTCAAGCTGCGCGTATATGTGATAATAAATATGCAGCGCGTCCGATTTTGGTTTAACTGGTTGTATATTTGAATCGCAACAATAACTAGCAGAGGAAATGTCATGCCAGGTTTACTCCCCAACGTAGATCCCGATGGATTGCTCGAGTTTTCGGTTGTATATACCGATCGATCCTTGAACCACATGTCAAAACAATTCCAGCAAATTGTTAAGGACATATCTGCTGTTCTCAAAGAGACTTACAACGCCCGCTCGGCGATCATCGTTCCCGGTAGCGGCACATTCGGCATGGAATCGGTTGCGCGCCAATTCGCGCAAAAACAAAAATGCCTGATCGTTCGCAACGGCTGGTTCAGTTATCGCTGGACCCAGATACTGGAAATGGGAAACATCACACAAGATGTCCATGTACTTAAAGCAAGGCAAATCGACAACGCCACCTCAGGCTGCTTTGCGCCGCCTCCGATCCAGGAAGTTGTCGCCTTCATAAAAAAAGAAAAACCGGCGGTTGTATTTGCACCCCATGTTGAAACATCCTCCGGGATCATCCTGCCGGACGACTATGTGCAGGCAATCGGCGCAGCGGTTGAGTCGGTCAACGGAATATTCGTTTTGGACTGCATCGCTTCAGGCGCAATGTGGATAGACATGAAAAAATGCAAAATCGACGTGCTGATCTCAGCTCCGCAAAAAGGATGGAGCAGTTCACCGTGCTGCGCAATGATAGCGCTGGGCGAACGCGCGCGCGAGAAGATCGATCATACGCAAAGCAACAGCTTTGCTCTGGATTTGAAAAAGTGGCTGCAAGTTATCGAGACGTATGAAAATGGCGGCCATCTTTATCACGCGACCATGCCGACTGATGCCTTGAAGATCCTGCGCGACAACATGAAAGAAACACAAGCGCTCGGTTTCCCGGCAACCAAGGCAAGACAGATCGACCTGGGTATGAAAGTGCGTTCTTTGCTTGAATCGAAAAATTTCATGTCCGTTGCAGCGCCGGGTTTTCAATCACCCGGGGTCGTGGTGAGCTACACATCCGACCCTGACATCCAGAATGGCAAAAAATTTCTCCAGAAGGGATTGCAGATCGCTGCGGGAGTGCCGCTTCAATGCGATGAAAGAACCGACTTCCGGACATTCAGGTTGGGTTTGTTTGGCCTTGAAAAATTGCTGAATGTTGATCAAACCGTTGCTAATTTTAAAAATGCGATTGACCGTATTGACCACCCTTGATTTTTCCAAATAGCCAAATGAAGAATTAAAGAGGTCGGCATGAGTTGACCCCTTCAATTCTTCATTCAAGCTGCCATCGGCTCAAAGCGATGTATCTGCGCCAGTTCGCCCGACAATTCCTTTGAGGCTTCTTCGGTATCGTAATCCGCCTGCAAGCCGAGCCAAAAACCGCTCGTCGTGCCGAAGAAGGCCGCCAAGCGCAAAGCCGTATCCGCTGTGACTGTGCGCTTGCCTGAGCAGATCGCCGAGATACGCGCCTCGGTTACGCCGATCTCTTTGGCCAGCCGGTATTGCGTGATGCCAAGGGGGATCAGGAATTCCTCGCGCAGCACTTCGCCGGGGTGGATGTTGTGCAGTTTTTGTTTGGTTGGTTTGCTCATTGTCATTACTCCTCAGTGATAGTCGCAAATTTCTACGCGACTGACTTGACCGTCATTCCATATAAAGCACACGCGCCACTGGTCATTGATACGGATACTCCACTGCCCGGCGCGTTTTCCTTTCATTGCTTCCAGCCTATTGTTCGGCGGGATACGCAAATCTTCTATCCGTTGCGCGTTATGCAACATCCGCAACTTGCGCCGCGCCACATCCTGAATCTGGTTCGGCAGCCGACGCGAAAATTCGCCGATCCAGACCTTGAGAGTATCTTCGTCGTGGAAGTCCGTAATCATGGGAAGCAATGCTATCGCGTCGCGACAGTATTGTCAAGAAAGGTGTGAACAGCGCGCCGTCGGGAGCCCGAAAAAAAATTAGGACTTCGTTCCCATATCGTCCAGCCTGATCGTCAGGGATTCATCATCTCGAAACTATTGCAATGCAAACCCCTTTAATTTCGAAAACAATTGCGATGCTGACCACATTAGCTTGCGTCAATCCGGGATCTCGGGTTCGACGAGGTTCGCGAGTTGCGCGAGCGACTCTTGCCAGCCGAGATAGCACATCTCGAGCGGAATCGCCGCGGGTATCCCTTCCTGCACGATAGCGATCTCGGTTCCGCACAAAACCTGCGTCAGGGTCACCGCGGTCCTCATCTCTCCGGGCAGATTCGGATCGTCGAACTTGTCCGTATAGCAGATCGTTCTGGAGGGCACGAGCTCGAGATACTCGCCGCCGAACGAGTGGCCGTTCCCTGACGTGAAGTTCGTGAACGACATCCTGAAGGTGCCGCCGACCTTGGCATCCAGGTGGTGGACCTTGCAGGTGAAGCCGTAGGGCGGCAGCCACTTTGCCATTGCGTCAGCGTCCAGGAAAGCCTTATAGATACGCTCCGGTTTTGCACGGAGCACGCGATGAAGCCGGATGGTGCCTGTGGACATGGTCTATTCTCCTTTCGATTCTCCGCTCGGTGAGGTTAAGGCATCACACTAAAACAATTCGACTCCGGGACCATTGGTTTCGTACCATTGATTTCCCTTAGCGTTCCGCCGCGACAATGTGTGCCTGGATCTTGCCGGCGACTTGACCGCTTCCAAATCGCCTGGCAATGGCGCGCTCCGCAATATCGGTTGCTTCGCCGAGCCGGGACTTGTCCCGAGCTTCGATCTCATTGCGCAGCGGTGTTCCCTGGCAGTACGCCATTGCGGGAATCCTGGCCGACCCGGCGGTACTTCTCGCAGCTATGGTATCTACGGATGGTGTCGTGACAAAGCCGCCGCCCCGCAGATCTTGCTTTATGGTTGCGATGTCGTGGTAGCCATGGGGCGTACGTGCCAGGAAGCGCGGGGGATCGTCGGGAAAGATCGACTCGAGCTCAGTCGTGATGACGTCGGCAAATTCGTTCTCCTCGATCCGGTCCCATACGTTGAATAGGAACACACCACCAGCCCTCAGGACCCGGCGGGCTTCCGAATATGCCTTGGCCTTGTCGGGAAAGAACATCGCCCCGAACTGGCATACTACCGCGTCAAACGACCCATCTTCGAAGGGCAGTTGCATTGCGTCTGCCTGCCGCCACTCGACACGGCGCGCCGTTCCCACCTCGGAGGCCAAGTCCAGCATGGGTTGATTCAGGTCTGTGGCAACTATGGAAACGTCTTCCGGCAGCAGGGATGCAAGGCGACGTGTGACGACTCCAGTGCCGGCGGCAATCTCGAGTACCCGGGCAAGCCTTCGCGTAGCCAGACGCCTTGCAAGATCTTCAGCGTAAGGCTCAAAGATCAGAGGAACAATATATTCATCGTAAAACTTCGCAATTGAACCGCCGAAGATTTTGTCGGATTGGAGGCTGCTCATTTCGAACTCCTTTCAGATAAAAAAATTGCGAACCTGGCTACCTATACTTCCTGAAACAATTGCGATGCTGACCCCATTAATTAATTAGCTCATTTTATTAAAGCAAAATTAATTGGGCTCTGAGCTGCCCAGGGTTTCGCGCAGCCAGCAGTCGGCGAACACAAAACCATCGCGCGTCACCACCTCGCCCATCTCGATATCGAGCGGCTGTGCGAACATCGGGCCATCGAAAACAAATGTGTGGAATTCGCCGTTCTCGCCACACGGGTCAATGCCGGAAGGCATACTCTCCAGCAGCGCAGTCGTCAATTCGCGCCCTGCAAATTCCGCAGGCAATACCCGCGGATCGACGCAGGTGAGGCAGGCGCGCAGACCATTCGCCAGCATTTCTTCCAGCAACGGGCGCGTCGGTTTCTTCCACAACGGAAACACTGGCTCGATGCCGGTACGCTGCATGCGCTCCTCACGGTAGCGGCGCACATCTTCCAAATAAAGATCGCCGAACGCCATGCACTGCACACCTTCGTTGCGGGCACGCGCCATGAAGTCCGCCATCACAGCGGCATATTGCTCATCGGTACAGGGGTAGGGTATTTCAATCAGGTACAACGGCAAGCCCACCGCCTGCGCCTGATGGCGCAACAACTCGACACGCACGGCATGCATCGCGACACGGTCGAATGCCGAATTGATCGTGGTGAACAACCCGGCCACTTCATGCTCGCCGGACTGGCGCAACACATGCAGGGCCCATGCGCTGTCCTTGCCGCTGCTCCAACTGAGCCAGGTCTTTTTATGCATGAGGATCGATTGAATTAATGTTAAAGAAAGGAGATATACCGAAAGTGAGCTCTTATCAACACGCCTTTAAAACAAATTCATCCCGCACCTTTTGTTTTGGAAAACTATTGCGATGCTGACCCCATTCATTCCGACCCCATTCATTCTATTTTTTATTACTTCTGCCATCTGTAGACTATTGCGATACTGACCCCATTAGCTACCTATACTTCCTGAAACTATTGCGATGCTGACCACATTAACTCAGTCTTAACCTCCCCGTCCGCGCATTTTCTTGTTTGCGGCTCGAGTTCCGGAAATTCCATCACTTATGTATTGTTTGGTAACGTTATCACCAACTTTTCTTTCCCCTTGCTTTAGTGACGTCCAACCACCAGCAGAACCAACACTTGGCCCGCGCACAGATTTTTTCCGTGATTGCTCGCTCTTATCTAGTTTTTTGATAAATTGTATCGCCCGATCTAATTTGTCCTTCTTTCTTATTTCATCTTGTTCGTTGATGGGTGGTATGACTCGATGTTGTTCAGTGGGTGCTTTGGCTTGTCTTCGTTTGGCTTTTGCTTTGGTGTTGGATTCATCTTGCCATTGCTTGAGTGTTGCTTGAGCTTGCTGTTGTCTAATAGCTGATTCAGTTTCACGCTGCTTAGATGCCATTTCAGCATAGTTAGCTGCTCCAAATTTATTTGACTCGCTACTTACACATGAATTTAGGTGAGGTGCATCAACACGCTCAAATTTATTCTCTTGAAAGGTATTTTGAACAGAAGGGACTTCAACGACAAAACGAACACCTTCTCTCTTGACGGTGTGCTTTTTGTTGTTATTGGCAACCTGCTTTGCAAACGCTAATGCATCAGCGAAAGAATCAAAGAAATGTGAGCTCATGAGCTACTCATCCTTTAAACAAGTACGTGAATTATTCTACTCCATTCAGTTGGACAACCTGGCTAGCTTCAACAACATGGGGACAGCGCCCCATTCTTTTAAATTAATTGGGCTCCGTCCCAATATCACTCATATCACTATGAATTAGGTTTTTCCTAAATTCAGATGTTTCATTTCTTTCGAAATAAGGAGGTCCAGTACACTCTTGGCCCATTTGAAATAACGTAATTCGTCGGGTTGCAGCCTTATTGCCCTCCCGTGTGCGAGCTTTGATCTACGTCTATAGACCTCCTTAAAGCTTTCTCGGATTGTCCGTCTACCTTGCATGTCGTCGCCAAGCAGATATGCACAACGATCGGCCAATGTTGAAGTTATCGATTCGTCACCAATATCTTCACCAAGAATCGCCTCTAGCCCAATGCAAACTTGTATGAATGCAATGGTATCATTGTCAGTAGTAGATGCTTCATACGCCCATTCGATTGCGCTTCTGACTGGCACCGAATCAATCCCCTCATGTTTTAACAAATGCATAGGGTGCCTCGAGACTGATTGCACATATTTTTTCACTGCTTCATACCCTTCGGTATTTGCCTTTTGGTAATCACCGTTGTTTTCATTCAGATATAGCTTATCTGTTTGACGACTTATCCCTATTGGAAGGAGCGTAGATGCGTGAACCTCACTTTCCCTTTCAGAGTCAAACACGGTTGAAAAAAGATTGGGAACGTAATGGCTTTCACCACCTAGGCCGTAGAGAATTGGGGGAGCATTACGCTCAGCGAACACCCCTCGAATACGCAGCAAATAAGTTAGTATTTTAAATTTTGAAAGTGCATGACTGAACACTATATCGTCGATATCGCCGGACGTGAATCCGCTATCCTCTATACACAAGTACACCTTGTTTCGATCAAGATGGGCACCAAAAATACCAAGGAGACCTTTGCGCTCACCGCCAGGGATTACCTCGCCCTTTCCAATGCTACGCAAGAAAACGCCTTCCCCAAGCTGAAGCCTTCCCTCTATCGGTATCTGGACATTGGGTAACGGAAAATTAAAAATATAAGATCGCGGAATGCTCGCGATAATTGCTACGATCTTATCTGCGAGAGATGTGACTGCATCGCCTTCCAGAATATCCTCAAGTTTCCCTTCAAGTGCATTATCGTCCGGGAATCGAACTCTTAGTGTGGAGGTGACCTCACTTAGGAATATCGAATACACGTTTGATTGAGTGAGCCATTCCTTTTTGTGTTTGACCGCTTCATCCGCTAGCATGGAGACATTCTCGGTGTACGATGAAAACACTGGCCATCGCTCTTTTACAGTGCAAACTTGCAGAGCGCAAATGGTCTTGGCCTTCATGTGCTCTAACGCCTTAGGATGCATAATCCGACATAAACCAAATGAAATTAATCAGGGACAGGCCACAAATATTATTCTTTGATTTCATTTCTCACCGACTAATCGGCTTATACCGAATCCGCCTCGGCTTCGCACCCTCTTCACCCAGCCGCTTGCGCTTATCCGCTTCGTATTCCTCGAACCAAACGGGGTCAGCTTCGCAATTGTTTTCATTCATGCACCACTAGTGCTTCGCGGTTGATCTCAACAAACCTGCCGGATGCGAAGGCTGTCTCAATCGCGCTCAAATTGTCGCGGAGAATTTTCTCCAGCTCGGCATTGGAAATGTTGCCGGTGGAGATCAGCAACAACGGCGGTTCACCGGTTACCAGATAGGATTGCACAAAGTCTGCATCCTTGCTGATAACGATGCGTCCTTCCTGCTTGGCGCGTGCGATGAGTTCGCTATCAGGTGTGTGATTTTTCTTGGGAAGGTTGAGGGTGTGCAGCGCATCGTGTCTCGCCTCTTTCAGCCAGTTGGCGAAGCGCCGGGGGAGTTGCGCATCGACCAGGAATTTCATGCTGCCAGATGTTCAAGCCGTTTTACGTGGGTCAGTCGTGCGGCGTAGGAAAGCGCAGCCAGGATGTCTTCGCGCTCCAGGTCTTCGTAGTCCCTCAGAATCTCTTCAGTGGACATTCCGCTGGCCAGCCACTCCAGCACATTTTCCACCGGGTAGCGCAGGCCGCGGATGCAGGGCTTGCCGTGGCATACGGCGGGGTCAATGGTAATGCGGTCGCTCATTATTACCTCCTGCTTTTCTGGTTTGCACTCATGAAGTTCACTGGGGAATCTTACACCAGCTTGAGTCTGCTGTGGGCAGGCCTTTCTCCCTCTCCCCCAGCCCCTCTCCCGCTTGCGGGCGAGGGGAGCACAATATTAACGACTAATCGGCTTATACCGAATCCGTTTCGGCTTCGCGCCTTCTTCACCCAGCCGCTTCCTCTTGTCCGCTTCGTATTCCTGATAGTTGCCGTCGAAGAATGTCCAATGCGAATCGCCTTCCGCCGCGAGGATGTGGGTGGCGATGCGGTCGAGGAACCAGCGGTCGTGCGAGATGACCAGCACGCAGCCGGCGAATTCGAGCAGCGCATCTTCGAGCGCGCGCAGGGTTTCTACGTCCAGATCGTTCGAGGGTTCGTCGAGCAATAACACATTCCCGCCGGAGATCAGCACCTGCGCCAGATGCAGCCTGCCGCGCTCGCCGCCTGACAATTGCCCGACGATCTTGGCCTGGTCGCCGCCCTTGAAGTTGAAGCGGCCGATGTAGGCGCGCGCCGGGGTTTCGTATTTGCCCACGGTGAGGATGTCGTTGCCGCCGGAGATCGCGTCGAACACGGTCTTGTCGTTCTGCAGCGAATCGCGCGCCTGGTCGACGTGCGCAACTTTTACGGTGGCACCGATCTTCACTTCGCCGGAATCCGGTTTTTCCTTGCCGGTGATCAGCTTGAACAGCGTGGATTTACCCGCGCCGTTCGGGCCGATGATGCCG
>DHIV01000049.1:0-2433 GCA_002403995.1 Gallionella sp. UBA4737
ATATGCACGGCGAACCGGGTGAACCGTTGCGCGTGACCGGCAGCATCGCTGCGCAGGACGCGGTGTTCGAAGCCTATGGCCAGCGCTTGCAGGTCGAACGCGGGATAGTCAATTTCCAGGGGCCGCTGGATGATCCGGGGTTGAATATCCTTGCCCTGCGCAAGGGACTGGACGTCGAAGCGGGGGTTGAAGTGACCGGCACGGTACGTCACCCATCAGTGCGTTTGGTATCCACACCCAACGTGCCGGATGCGGAAAAATTGTCCTGGATCGTATTGGGGCGCGTGCCGGAGACCAGCGGTGTCGATTCGGCTTTGCTGCTTGCAGCCGCCGGCAGCATACTGGGCGGGCAGTCCTCCGGGCAATTGGTCCAGTCACTCGGCGTGGACGAGATTTCGCTGACTCAGCAAACCGGAGCGGATTCTCAGCAGATTCAGAAAGTGACGGTAGGCAAGCAGTTGTCCACGCGAACTCGAATCAGCTACGAACAGAGCTTGAACGAAGTTGGCAGAGTTACCAAATTTACTTACACGCTGACCCCGCGCGTCACCATCGTTACCCAAACCGGCACAGAGGATGCACTGGATATATTCTATACCTTCCGTTTCTATTGATTAAAGCATTGCATCTTCGATCCAGGTTCAGGACAACCTTCAAGCTGCTAGAATCCCTCATGTCCCATTAGCCCGTTCCATCACTGCCACCTTAAAAATGCAATCTGCATCCATACGAATTTTAAGCGGCGACATCGGCGGCACCAAGACCCGGCTTGCCGTAATCGCAGTAGCCGGCGCCCGGTTGCATCTGGAGCGCGAGCATACTTATGCAAGCCGTGATTACGCCGTGTTCGAAGAATTGCTGGACGAATTTTTACAGGGTTCCGATACCCCAGCCCGAGCTGCTTTCGGTATTGCCGGACCGGTGCAAGGCAGGGTGGCACAAACCACCAACCTGCCCTGGCGCATCGATGCCAATGCTTTGCAAACCAGATTCGGTTTTGACCGCTGCGCGCTCCTCAATGATCTTGAAGCAACTGCAACCGGCTTGCCAGCTCTTGGCAAGGAAGATCTATTGACCCTGCACGCGGGCACACCGAGCGCCAGCGGCAACGCGGCAGTGATTGCGGCAGGGACTGGCCTGGGCGAAGCGGGCCTGTTCTGGGATGGACAGCGACATCATCCTTTTGCTACCGAAGGCGGACATGCCAGCTTCAGCCCCAGTGATGATATGGAAATCGCCTTGTTGAAACATATGCAGCAACGCCATGAGCATGTCAGTTGGGAACGTATCGTTTCCGGCCCCGGTTTGATCAATCTGCATGGGTTCCTTTGCCTGCACCGTGGCGTAGCACTGCCCGGCTGGCTGCAACATGAGATGCAGCAGGGCGATGCGGCTGCCGCAATTGCCGAGGCTGCTCTGAACGAGCGTGATGACTTGTGTGTCGAAGCCCTGGATTGGTTCGTGCGCCTATATGGTGCTGAAGCCGGCAATCTCGCACTAAAAGTAATGAGCCGTGGCGGATTGTATCTGGGCGGAGGTATCGCTCCAAAGATCCTGCCGTGTCTGCAAAATGGCAGATTCCTTGAGCGCTTTTTCAGCAAGGGACGGATGCGGCCCTTGCTGGAGGCGATGCCGGTCAAAGTGATCCTGAATGACCGCGCTGCACTTTATGGCCCTGCGTTACATGTTTCAAGGACCTGAATTTGGCTTGGCATTCCTTTTGCTCTATTTCTTAGAGTTGCGTCGGGAGGGGAAGGGCTTACGCTATAATCCGCGCTCTTCCGCAACAAATTTTTTGATTATTTACTGAATATTGAAACTATGGAAAAAAGCACTTCCTATATCCTGCAAGTCCGCCCCAAAGTCCCGGCCCGGCTGGCACGCCTAGAAGAGCTCGCTAACAACCTTTGGTATAGCTGGGATCGTCCCACCCGCGCGCTGTTTGCGCGTATGCATCCGGGTTTGTGGAAGGCCACCGGGCAAAGCCCGAAGGCATTCTTGAAGCGTGTGGACGAACAACGCCTGCTGGAGGCAGCGGACGATCAGGTGTTCATCGGCAATCTGAACCGCGTATTGGCGGCCTACGATACTTACCACGATCATCATTTGCCGGCTGGCGGCTCGGACTGGCTGCGCAGGGACGATCTGGTCGCTTACTTCTGCGCCGAATTCGGTTTTCACGAAAGTTTTCCCATTTACTCAGGCGGCTTGGGTATTCTGGCTGGAGACCACTGCAAGGCAGCGAGTGATTTGCGCCTGCCATTCATCGGTGTTGGGCTGTTGTATCGCCAGGGCTATTTCCATCAAACCATAGACGGCGATGGCAACCAGATCGCCACCAACAGCGATTCACATTTTGAAGACTTGCCGATCGTTCCCTCAAAGCTTGCGGACGGTTCGGAAGCCTATACGTCGGTGGATTTGCCGGGCCGC
>DHIV01000049.1:2663-4740 GCA_002403995.1 Gallionella sp. UBA4737
ACGTCGGTGGATTTGCCGGGCCGCAAACTCAATCTCAAGATTTGGCAGGCCAAAGTCGGGCACATCACGCTGTACCTGCTGGACACCGACCTGGCAAGCAATAGCCCGCATGACCGCGACATCACGCACCGCCTGTATGGCGGAGACAAAGTCATGCGCATTGAACAAGAAATCGTGCTGGGTATCGGCGGGGTGCGCGCGTTGCAAGTGCTGGGATTGAAACCGACCGTTTGGCATATCAACGAAGGCCACGCGGCATTCCTGGTTCTGGAGAGGATACGCCAGAAGATCACCGATGAAGGTCTGGACTTCGCATCCTCACTGGAGTATGTGGCGGTCAACACCATCTTCACCACGCATACCCCGGTACCGGCAGGGCATGACCATTTCAGCGAAAACATGGTGCAGACATACTTTGAACACTACTACCCGGAAATCAAGCTGAGCCGCGACGAATTTCTGGCGCTGGGTCATGCCAAGGATAGTCCCGATTTCAATATGACCGCTTTGGCCATACGCGGCTCCCGTTTCAACAATGGCGTATCGCGCATCCATGGTGAAGTGTCATCGATCATTTGTGGTGACATGTGGCCGGAAATCGAACCAAAAGAAAATCCGATGACTTATGTCACCAATGGCGTACATGCGCCGACTTTTCTGGCATCTGAATGGATCGAAGTATTTGAACGGCATCTCGGATTGGAATGGGGCGCGCGCATGAACGACGTGGAATTCTGGGAACGCATCAATAATATCCCTGACCACTTGTTCTGGAGTGTGCGCCAGTCGCTGAAATCCGAAATGTTGAACATGGTGCGCGAACGTATCAGCGTTCAGCACTTCCGCAATCACGGATCTGAGGCTCACCTGGATCGCCTGCTCAAGTACGTCAATCCGGAAAACCCGAATATTCTCACAGTCGGATTTGCGCGCCGCTTTGCAACCTACAAGCGGGCAACCATGTTGTTCGGCGATCTCGATTGGCTGCGCGAAATCCTGCATAACGCAGAACGCCCGGCAGTATTTATCTTTGCCGGAAAAGCCCATCCGGCTGACATCCCAGGGCAAGATCTGATACGCCGCATCACCCAGATATCCAAGATGCCGGAATTCATCGGCAAGATATTGATGGTCGAAGGCTACGATCTCGCCTTGTCGCGCAAACTGGTTTCCGGCGTGGATGTCTGGCTGAACAACCCGTTGTATCCGCTGGAAGCAAGCGGCACATCCGGCATGAAAGCGGGAATCAACGGCACCATCAATCTGTCAGTCCTGGACGGTTGGTGGGGCGAAAGCTATGACGGCAAGAACGGCTGGGCAATCAAACCGGTATCGGAATCATTGAGCGAAGAAGTCCGCACGCGCGAAGAGACCCGCACTCTCTACGAATTGTTGCAGGACCAGGTCGTGCCGCTGTACTACGATCACGGCAAGATGGGTTTCTCGCCAAACTGGGTCAAGATGGCCAAATGCTCGATGGCGACCATCATGCCGCGCTTCAACTCCAAGCGCATGGTGGGCGAATATCTGGCCAAATGCTACTTGCCGGCCAGCCAGCAACACCGCTTGTACAAGCAGAGCAACTACGAAAATTCGCACATCATCGCCGAATGGAAAGCGCGCGTGCGCCACGCCTGGTCCGGCGTTGCATTGCGGCGTCTGGATACTGAAAAGAAGGAAATCACCTACGGAGAAAGTTTGCGATTTGAAGTGGGGGTCAAGCTGAATGGTCTCAACACCAATGACGTGGTGGTGGAAATGTTGCTGGGCTTGTTTACCAAACGTGAAAAATTGCAAAGTTCGCGCCGTTACCGTTTCGAAGCCACCGGCACGATGACCGAGGCGGGTGAGAACATCTTTGCCCTGGAAGTGCAACCAGAGCAATGCGGCAAGCTGCAGTACCATGTCCGTACCTATCCATACCATGAGATCCTGACCCATCCATTCGAGATGGGCATGATGCGCTGGCTGTAAAGATCCGTCATTCCGTTATTCGTTTAAAGCGACAAATAATTTTGCCGGGTGTCCGAAAAACTTTTGATGGAACTACTGATGTAACTACTAGCCATCTGACTAA
>DHIV01000049.1:4947-8214 GCA_002403995.1 Gallionella sp. UBA4737
AGCCATCTGACTAACCCAGCAAAAGACGCTGGGCAAGTCATTGGTTATAGCCATTCGACTAAGCGAGCAAACAACGCTCGCCAAGTCGCTGGTTATGGCCGGGCACCCGCTCCTGCGAGGGGTAGCGCGAAAAGGGTGGAAAATAAATGGCCGAACTAAAAGTCCTGTTTGCGACTCCAGAAGTTGCGCCTTTGATCAAAACGGGCGGATTGGCCGATGTCAGCGGTGCGTTACCCGCCGCCTTGCGCGCCATAGGTTTGGATGTGCGTGTACTGGTACCGGGTTATAACCAGGTCATGTCACAACTGGTCCACCATGAAGTTGCAGCGACCTTCGATGGCCTGTTATCGGGCTTTCCTTCCGCACGACTGTTGTCCGGCAAAATGGCGAATGGCGTGCCCGTTTTTGTGCTCGATTGTCCGAGCTTTTATCAGCGCGGAGGCGGACCATATCAGGATGTCACGGGACACGACTGGGCAGACAACGCGCTGCGTTTCGGCTTGCTGTCCAAAGTAGCTGCTGTACTGAGCAGCGGCGCCTCTCCGCTAGTCTGGCATCCCGATCTGGTGCATTGCAACGACTGGCAAACCGGTTTGGCTCCTGCTTACCTGCATTTTGCGCAGGAAGCAGCCCCCAGCGTGATGACCATACACAACATGGCTTTTCAGGGCATCTTTCCTGCGGCGACGGTGTCGCAACTGCAACTACCGCCATCTTGTTTCAGCATCAATGGCGTTGAGTTCTACGGCAGCCTGTCGTTCCTCAAAGCCGGTTTGTTCTATGCCGGCCACATCACCACTGTCAGCCCGAACTACGCCAAGGAAATCCAGCAAGAAGCACTCGGTTCCGGCATGCAGGGTTTGCTGACCACACGTCGCGCCAATCTCACCGGCATCCTTAACGGCATCGACACGGATGAATGGGATCCGGAAAACGACAAGCATCTTGCCAAGACATACAGCAGTGCGTACATGGCCGGCAAGGCCGCCGACAAGCAAGCCTTGCAAAGCAAACTGGGCTTGAACCTTGAGCCGGATGTGCCATTGCTCGGGGTAGTCAGCCGCTTCACCCAGCAGAAAGGTTTGGATTTATTGCTGGAAATCGCGCCGCTGCTGACCAAACTGCCGGTGCAATTGGCCATGCTCGGCAGCGGCGATGCGCAAATGCAGAAATCCGCGCGCGATTTGTCGCATCGCTACCCTGGCAAGATTGGCGCGGTGATTGGTTTTGATGAGGGGCTCTCGCATCAAATAGAAGCCGGCGCGGATATGTTCGTCATGCCGTCGCGGTTTGAACCCTGCGGATTGAACCAGTTGTATAGCCAGCGCTATGGCACCCCGCCCATCGTCCACGCCACCGGCGGCCTGGCGGATTCGGTAGTGGATTGCACTGCGGCAACACTCAAGGACGGCACAGCCAGCGGTTTCGTGTTCAGCGGCATGACCGCCGAAAACTTGTTCGATGCCATTCAACGTGCAGTTGCGCTTTATCACGATAAAAGCCAATGGGAAGCCCTGCGCAAAAACTGTATGGCTAAAGACCTTAGTTGGAAAAGTAGTGCCGAGGCATACCGCGCGGTGTATCTGAAGGTATTGGGGCGGGAAGAGTAAGGGGGTCGTGTTTCGTGCATGCCGTGTTAAGCTTCATCATCTGGCCAACTATCAAGAATCCAACAGAAAGTAGCAACCCGTGACAGAGTATCTCCTTGAAGGAAAAAGCCTTGAGTGGCTTTTGGAATCTGCCACCGATGCGATGATCATCGTCGACACGGAAGGGCGGATCATCGTCGCCAACCCCACCATCGAACAACTCTTCGGCTATCCGCGCCAGGAACTGACCGGAAAATCGATGGAAGTTCTGCTGCCGGAACGCTTCCGGCAAAAGCACCACTTCAATCTCACGGATTATTTTGCCCAGCCCCATGCGCGGGCCATGGGCGCAGGAATGGAGCTTCTCGGCCGGCGCCAGGACGGCAGAGAGTTTCCCGTGGACGTGAGCCTTTCCCCGCTTAAAACCGGGCAGGGGCTGCTGGTGATGGCGACGATACACGACATCACGCGCCGCAAGCAGGCCGAAGCGGCGCTGCGCGAAAGCGAAGCACGCATGCGGGCTATCTTCGACACCGCCGTGGACGGCATCGTCACCATCGACGAGCGCGGCATCGTCGAACGTTTCAACCCCGCCGCCGAGCGCATGTTCGGCTACTCCGAGTCCGAAGTAACAGGCAAGAACGTATCCATGCTCATGCCTTCCCCCTATCACGAGGCGCACAACGGTTATCTCGCCCACTACCTGCAGACCGGCGAAAAAAAGATCATTGGCAGCGGCCGCGAGGTGGTGGGGCTGCGCAAGGACGGCACATCCTTCCCGATGGACCTGGCAGTGGGCGAAATGCAGCTGAGCGAGCGCCGCATGTTCACCGGAACCGTGCGCGACATCAGCAAGCGCAAGCAGGCCGAGGAACAGCGGGCGCTCTTGATACACGAACTGGAGAGCGCCAACGAGGAACTGAAGAATTTCGGTTATGTGGTGTCCCATGACCTCAAGGCACCGCTGCGCGCCATCGGCTCGCTGGCGGACTGGCTGTCCACGGATTACGCGGACAAGTTCGACGACGAAGGCAAGGAGCATATGCGCCTGTTGATCAGCCGGGTGCACCGCATGGACGGCCTGATCGACGGCATCTTGCAATATTCGCGGGTGGGCCGGGTGAAAGAAACGATCGTCGCGGTGGAGCTCAACCGGCTGGTGCAGGAAGTGATCGACCTGCTTGCCCCGCCAGAAAATATTACGGTCAGCGTCGTGGGCTCCTTGCCGACCATCGTGGCAGAGCCGACCCGCATGCAGCAGGTGTTCCAGAACCTGCTCTCCAACGCCATCAAATACATGGATAAACCCGAGGGCGAAATTCGCATCGCCTGTGGCGCCGAGGGCAGGCAATGGAAATTCAGCATCACCGACAACGGCCCGGGCATCGACCAGCAACATTTTGAAAAGATCTTCCAGTTGTTCCAGACGCTCGCCCCGCGCGACCGCGTGGAAAGCACCGGCGTCGGCTTGGCGCTGGTAAAGAAAATCGTGGAAATGTACGGCGGGCGCGTCTGGCTCGAATCAACAGTAGGACAAGGAAGCACATTTTTCTTCACCCTGCCGCGCACGGCTGCAAGTGCAGGTTCAAGCAAAGGCATACAAGCATGAAAATCACTATCAGTGAGATTGCGCAATGACCAAACCACCGATGACAAAACCGCAGATACGCGTGCTCAT
>DHIV01000049.1:8219-18049 GCA_002403995.1 Gallionella sp. UBA4737
TGGTGGACCGCATGGCCTGCCGCCGCGCGCTGGCGCAGGATCCGGACTACGAATTCGTGCTGTCCGAAGCCGAAACCGGCCGGGAGGGGCTGCAACTCGCCCATGCGCAAAAGCCGGACTGCGTGCTGCTCGACTACCGCTTGCCAGACCTGAATGGCCTGGAGTTTCTGGCCGAGTTCAGAAACGATCTGGGCGAGATCCCGGTGCCGGTCCTGATGCTGACCGGCGCAGGCAACGTTTTGGTCGCGGTCGAGGCCATGAAGCATGGCGCGCAGGACTACCTGATCAAGGATGTGAACCGCCAATATCTGGAACTGCTGCCCGCTGTCATTCAGCGCGTGCTGCGCGAGCAGCAGACGCTGATGGAAAAAAAACAGGCGGAAGCCGAACTGTGGCAACACCGCTGGCGTCTTGAGGAGCTGGTAGCAAAGCGCACCGATGAACTTGCAGAGGCGAATAAACAACTGCGCCAGGACGTTGCCGAACGTGAGTGTGTTCAAGCAGAACTGACACACGCCAAGGCTGCGGCAGAAAAAGCCAACCTTGCGAAATCGAATTTTATTTCCAGAATGAGCCATGAATTGCGCACCCCGCTCAATGCCATTCTTGGTTTTGCCCAGTTGATAGAAGCCGGCTCTCCTAAGCCTACGCCCACCCAGATGGCAAGGCTCACAGAGATTCTCCATGGAGGATGGTATTTGCTGGAGCTGATAAACGAGATCCTCGATCTCGCGGTGATCGAGTCCGGCACCTTATCGCTGTCGCGAGTACCGGTGTCGCTGATCGATGTCATGCGCGAATGCCAAGCCATGGTCGAACCTCAGGCGCAACAACGCGACATCACGATAAACTTTCTCCCATTCGATCACACCTGGTTTGTCAGCGCCGATCGGACCCGGCTAAAGCAGGTTTTGATCAACCTGCTGACCAATGCGATCAAATACAACCGCGCACAGGGAACGGTCGAAGTAAAATGCACCTGTACCCCGGAACGCATACGCATCAACATCAAGGACACCGGTATGGGATTGCCTCTGGAATTGCAGAAGCAGTTATTTCAACCGTTCAATCGCCTCGGGCAAGAGGGCGGCACCGTGGAAGGGACGGGCATCGGCCTCGTGGTCACCAAGCAACTGGTCGAACTGATGGGCGGCACCATCGGCGTGAAAAGCATCGTCGGCGTGGGCAGCGATTTCCGCTTCGAACTGAACCGGGACTTTACGTCACAACTTGCTACAGGAGAAAGCAAATCTGAAGAAATCACCCTCCCCGAAAATTTATGTCGGCACGCAACAGCACACCCTGCTTTATTTTGAAGACAACCCGGCCAATTTGTTACTGGTCAAGGAGTTCATTGAGGCGGATCGTCCCGATATGCGCTTGCTGAGCGCGGATAACGGCAAACGCGGTATCGAACTGGCGCGCACCCATCTGCCGGATGTGATCCTGATGGATATCGACTTGCCCGATATCAATGGTATCGAAGCTATCGAGATACTACTTAAAGATCCGCTGACGGCGCATATTCCTATCGTTGCCCTGAGTGCCAATGCCATGCCCCATGATGTTTTGAAAGGGATGGAGGCAGGATTTTTCCGCTATATCTGCAAGCCCTTCGTACTCAATGAATTTATGGGGGTGATCGACGAGGCACTGGAGTTTCGAAAAAGCAGACTAACCAGCACGAATAATACGGAAGGAACACAAGCATGAAAATCACCAACAAACCCATCCTCTTGGTGGAGGACGATCAAGTGGACGTCATGACGGTCAAGCGCGCCCTGAAGGAGATCCACGTCACCAACCCGGTGGTGAATCTGGAAAATGGCGAGGAAGCCCTGAAATACCTCCGTGACCCTAAAAACGCGAAGCCGTGCATCATTCTGCTCGACCTCAACATGCCGATCATGAACGGCATCGAGTTCCTGCAGGTGGCGAAGCACGACGCCCAGCTTAAGCGCATCCCGGTGGTCGTGCTGACCACGTCCGAGGAACAACAGGACAAAGTAAACAGCTTCGACCTGGGGGTGGCCGGCTATATGGCCAAGCCGGTGGATTACCGGCAGTTCGTCGAAGTCATGCGCTCCATCGACGCCTATTGGACCATCAGCGAGATGCCGCAATGACCAAGCCCCCACAGATACGCGTGCTCATCGTCGAGGACGACTTGGTGGACCGCATGGCCTGCCGCCGCGCGCTGGCGCAGGATCCGGACTACGAATTCGTGCTGTCCGAAGCCGAAACCGGCCGGGAGGGGCTGCAACTCGCCCATGCGCAAAAGCCGGACTGCGTGCTGCTCGATTACCACTTGCCGGACCTGAATGGCCTGGAGTTTCTGGCCGAGCTGAGAAACGATCTGGGCGAGATCCCGGTGCCGGTGATGATGCTGACCGGCGCCGACAACGCATCGGTCGCGGTCGAGGCCATGAAGCGCGGCGCACAGGACTACCTGGTCAAGGATGTGAACCGCCAATACCTGGAACTGCTGCCCGCTGTCATTCAGCGCGTGCTGCGCGAGCGGCGGACGCTGATGGAAAAAAAACAGGTGGAAGAAAATCTGATCCAGGCCGAAGCGAAATACCGTTTCCTGGTGGAGCAGATTCCCGCAATCACCTACACCACCGCGCTGGATGCGCCGGGTACGCTGCTGTATATCAGCCCGCAGATCAGCCAGCTCGGTTTTTCACCCGAGGAATGGCTGGCCGACCCGGAAGGGTTGCTCAAGCAGATACACCCGGAAGACCGAACGCTGGTGCGCGCGGAGATCGCGCGCGGCTACGAGAGCGGTGAGCCGCTGCGCTGCGAATACCGCCTGCTCACCCGTACCGGCAAGGTGCGCTGGTTCCTGAACGAGGCGAGCCTGGTGCGCCACGCATCGGGCGAGCCGCTGTTCCTGCAGGGCGTTCTGGTCGATATTACCGAGGACAAGGAGGTCGAAGAGGAACTGCATTTGCATCGCCGGCGGCTTGAGGAACTGGTAGCCAATCGCACGATGCAGTTCGAGAAACAAACCGCGATACTCGAATCGGCCAACGCCAATCTTGCCAGCAAGCTTGGCGCGTGCACACAGGCCGGAAGCGCGCTCAAGAAATACGCCGATCAGCTCTCGGACCTCTACCACAACGCCCCCTGCTGTTACCACTCGCTCGATCCGGACAGCGTGTTTGTCCAGATCAACGACACCGGGCTCAACTGGCTTGGCCGCACACGCGAAGAGGTCGTGGGCAAGATGAGGTTCATCGATCTGCTCACGCCCGCGAGCGGAAAAATCTTCCTGGAAAGCTACCCAAGCTTCAAGGAATGCGGCTGGGTGCGTGATCTCCAACTCGAGATCGCGCGCGAGGACGGCACTAGCCTATTCGTGTTGTTGAATGCCACCGCGATCAAGGATGCCGCCGGCCGCTTCGTGATGAGCCGCTCAATGATGTTCGACATTAGCGACCGCAAGCGTGCCGATCGGACGCTGTGAACGTCCGTGGGACGCGTGCCCGCCGCTGCCGCTGGATTCAGAGCAGAGGAATGCTCTATCTACGACATCTTTCGCAAAGGCACACTGATCAGCCGGAGGTCATTTATTATTTATTAAAGTGCGCCGCATCTTTCAGCACACCAAGAAACGCCTCTCCATAGCGCGCCAGCTTGGCCTGCCCGACGCCGCTGACCCGTGCCAGTTCGTCCAGCGTAGCAGGGCGCTGGCTGAGGATTCCCAGCAGGGTGCTGTCGTGGAAGATGACATAGGGCGGCACGCCTTGTTCGCGGGCGAGTTCCAGGCGTTTGGCTTTAAGTGCGAGCCACAAGGGATCGCCGTTCGCTCCGGCGAAAGGTTCGCGTGACTTGGCGGTGCGCTCGGTGCGTTGTGCCTTGCGCTTCACCGGATCGGCATCGCGGCGCAGCCATACGGATTGCTCGCCGCGCAATATCGGACGCGCGGCCTCGCTGAGTTTCAATCCGCCGTAGGCTTCGATGTCCGATTCCAAGATGCCGCTCGCCACCAGCTGGCGATACACGCTGCTCCATTGCGCGGCGCTGAGTTCCTTGCCGATACCGAAGGTGGAAAGCGTGTGATGATTGAATTTTTCGACCCGCTCGGTGGTCTTGCCGATCAGCACGTCGCTCAGATGTCCCGCGCCGAAGCGTTGTCCGGTGCGGTATACACAGGATAGCGCCATTTGCACAGCCTGGGTCGCATCCCATGTGTCCACCGGTTCCAGGCAGTTGTCACATGCGCCGCAGTTGCCCGGATGTGCTTCGCCGAAATAGCGCAGCACGGTCTGGTGGCGGCAGGTGGTGGATTCGCAGTAGCCGAGCAGCGCATCCAATTTTTGCCGCTCCAGGCGCTTGCGTTCTTCGGGCGCTTCGCCGCTGTCGATCATCTGGCGCATAGCCACCACATCGCCCAGACCGTAGGCCAGCCAGGCGTTGGCGGGCAAGCCGTCGCGGCCGGCGCGTCCGGTTTCCTGATAGTAGCCCTCCACGCTTTTCGGCAGGTCAAGATGTGCGACGAAGCGCACGTTGGGTTTGTCTATGCCCATGCCGAACGCCACTGTCGCGACCATCACCACGCCTTCTTCGCGCAGGAAGCGGCTCTGGTTCTTGCTGCGTGTCGCGGCATCCAGTCCGGCGTGATAGGGCAGCGCATCCCAGCCGTGCTCTTTCAGCCAGGCGGCGGTTTCATCCACCTTCTTGCGCGACAGGCAATACACGATGCCGGCATCGTCGGGATGTTCGCTTTCCAGAAACGCCTGCAATTGCAGCCGGGCATTATTCTTCTGCGTGACGCGATAACGGATATTGGCGCGGTCGAAGCTGGAGACGAACTGGCGCGCCTGCTCCAGCGCCAGCCGTTCGACGATCTCGCCGCGCGTCGGGGTATCCGCCGTGGCGGTGAGCGCGATGCGCGGCACATTGGGGAAGCGTTCGTGCAACACGGTCAGCGCGCGGTATTCCGGACGGAAGTCGTGGCCCCATTGCGATACGCAATGCGCCTCGTCGATCGCGAACAGCGCGATACCGGGGGTTTCCTGAACCTGTTCCAGCAGAGTGAGAAAGCCGGGCATCAACAGCCGTTCCGGAGCGACGTAGAGCAGGTCGAGATCGCCGCGCAGCAGTCGGCCTTGCACTTCGCGCGCGGCATCGGCATTGATGCTGGAATTGAGGAAGGCGGCCTTCACCCCGAGCTGGCACAGCGCATCCACCTGATCCTGCATCAGCGCGATCAGCGGCGACACCACGATGCCCGCACCCGGACGCAGCAGCGCGGGAATCTGGTAGCACAGCGATTTGCCGCCGCCGGTCGGCATCAGCACCAGCGCATCACCGCCAGCAACGACGTGTTCGACTACCGCCTGCTGCTCGTCGCGGAATGAGGAGTAGCCGAACACGTCGTGGAGTATCTGTTGGGCCGAACGGGATGTCATGGGTGATTTAGGTGGCGTAGTTGAAGGGGAGGGGATTACAATTCCGGAATGCAACGGTTCCGATTTTATTGAGCTTTACATAATTCATGACGATTGAGAGATTCACCGTAGGGCGGGCTATGCCCGCCGCGTCGGGCGGAGCCCGACCTACAAAATGCCAAGACGCTGTCTTCAATTACGTAATCATCAATAATTCAGTGCCGGCATTTTAACGCGCGCAGAGCCGCAGCAGGAGTGAAAGATATTGAGCCAAACGCCGGAAAACATCATCGAGGTTAACGACCTTCATTTCGCTTACGGGAAACGGGAGGTGCTCAAAGGCATCAACCTCACCATCCCGCGCGGCAAGATCGTCGCCATCCTCGGCGTCAGCGGATGCGGCAAGACCACATTGCTGCGCCACTTTGGCGGCCAGTTGAAGCCATCGCGCGGCAGCGTGAAATTCATGGACCAGGTGGTTCACGAACTCAACAACGACGAGCTGTACAAGATGCGCCTGAAAATGGGCATGATGTTCCAGAAGAGCGGATTGTTCACGGACATGTCCGTCTATGACAATCTGGCCTACCCGATGCGCGAGCATACCGATCTTCCTGAAGAGTTGATCCACGACCTGGTGTTGATGAAGCTGCACGCCGTGGGCTTGCGCAATGCCCGCAACCTGATGCCGGGCGAACTGTCGGGGGGCATGGAACGCCGCGTCGCGCTGGCGCGGGCGATCGCCACCGATCCCGCGCTGATCATCTACGACGAGCCGTTCGCCGGCCTCGACCCGATTTCGCTCAACACCATCGCGAACCTGATCCGCAAGCTGAACGATGCGCTAGGCGTGACCTCGGTGATGGTAACCTATGATCTGTCCGAATCGCTCAAGGTAGTCGATTATGCGTATTTTCTTAATGACGGCGTCGTGGTTGCAGAAGGCGACGTAGAGGAGATAACCAGCTCGAAAGACCCGTTTGTCCGGCAGTTCGTCGATGCCAAGCCGGACGGCCCGATCGCCTTTCAATACCCCAGCAAACCGTATGCGGAAGATCTGGAAATCAATAAGTAGTTTGTTCTTAGCCAACCAAAACCAAACAATGCTCAACCGATCCCATCTGCTCTTATTCCTCGGCGCACTGCTAGTCGGCAGTTGGCCTGCCTTGCTCCAAGCCGACCAACCCGGGCAAATGCCATCCGAGAAAATACCAGGGGAACCGGCATCTTCAAGTTTTCTGCTGGTTGCCAGCAAACAAATGCCCGATCCGAGATTCCGCAAAACAGTTCTCGTGGTAACCAGTCACGGCAATACCGGACACATCGGCGTCATCGTCAATCGTCCGCAAGACATCAAGCTCGACAAGATATTCCCCGGCTCCCCGGCAGCCAAGGAGTTCAGCCTGTTTTTTGGCGGGCCTGCCTATCCCAGACAGATTTCCTATCTGGTTCGCGGCGGGGAAACCGTGGAAGGAGCCCTGACGATCTCCGGCAGCATCTATCTTGCCTACGACTTGCCGACACTGGGCGAATTGCTGAACGGAAAGCGGCCCTACAAGGATTTGCGCGTGATGCACGGCCTGGCGTCATGGGCGCCCGGACAACTGGAATACGAAATCAAACTGGGCGGCTGGTATGTCATGCCGTTCGACGAAGCGGTCATATTCGATCGCCCGCCTGCTGCAATGTGGCAGGAATTGTATAACCGTGCCAACAGCATTGTTCTGTAAGGGGGAGAGGCGAGCGCAGAAGAGAATATATAGAGCTGGACGCCATTAATCTCATCACTGCGTTGAGATCAACGACTGCTATTGGGAATAACGAACAACCGCTAATGACACTGCACCATCCTTCACTACTCTTGATAGCAGTCGCTTAATCGTATATCCAAACTCTAGGCAGTTCATCTTCATCCCAACACTAACTTGGCAAAAGGAATCATATAAGCTAAGCGGTTCTTGTGATATATCATCCGCCAAGTAAAAAACCAACAATACTATTGCAGAGCGGATTGAAAATGACGAAATCATTTCAAAGTGCGGAGCGGTACAGTATGCCAAATTGAAGAATGATGCTCAAGTAGCCAGTTAATAAATAGCATCCGAAAGCAAAAAAACTTTAACCGGCAGTGAAACTTGTGCAGAGCCGGTCAGGCTTTCTGAAATTTAGAACATAGGTGGATTCCCGCCAACTAGTATTGGAATATTGGAAGCTGTTATTAGAAAGAATAAACATGCAAGACATCATCAAAACTGATTTTCGTTTGCTTCGACTCATTCTCCTCGATTCCTATTCACCGGGGGGAGAGGCAATCATCGACCTTTCTGATGGCGCAATCCTGACCGGGGACAACGGTGTTGGAAAAACCTCCCTGCTAAATCTTATCCCGATTTTCTACGGCGAGAACCCCGGACAATGCACATCTGGCTCCAGCAGCTTTGCAGATTTTTATCTTCCTCATTCCACATCCTATGTCATTTTCGAGTATGAGCGCAGAAATATACCCTGCATGGCCATTCTCTACAGCGTAGGAGAGGCTGCGTTTAACTTCCGCTTCATACGTGCCGCATACGACCTATCCCTATTTACCGAAAATGGTGACGGTGCCAATCTCATCTTGGCAAAAGACCTGAAGGTGAGGCTAAAAACTTTGGGTGTTCCGCACTCACCCGTGCTGGCACTCAGTGAATATCGCAACATCATCCAGGGGCGGGTGGCGGGTGGTAAAAGTTCCGCCGAAAATCGCGCACTGGTGGCCGACTATTCCTTCACGGCAAGCGGTAGCAAACTTGTACATATTGAAAAAATCGTGAGCGGGATGTTTACTCGCAAGGCGAACTTCGACGAATTCCTGCGTGTCATCGTGGACTACATCTCGAACGACGGGAACGCCCCCATCAGTATCACCGGCGACCGGGAGCAGTATGCTGAGTGGCCGGCACAGTTCGCCGCTTATAACGAAGTCATGCAGCACGCTGACCTAATGAAGGAAGTTGAAGAGCTTGATGCCAAGCTAAATGCCAACGGGCATGAGTTGAGTTGCCTGCATGGCAAGCTGCTGGTGCTTGGGCAGCATTACGCCTCCCAGCAGCAGCAACTGCGGGGAGAGCAGACGCAGTTGACCGGCATCCGCGAGAAAGAGCAGTTTAAGTTCAACGGTTCTTTGCAGAAACTACAAGAGGACGAGTCAAAGGCTGATGCTGATGCGGACGAGGCAGAAGGCCGGGTCAAATCCATAGATGCAAAAGCAAAGCAATACGATGATGATGCCATCACCCAAAAAGCAGAGCTGGTGGACAGCATTCCACAGATGCGAGTTAACCTACAATCGCTCAACACTCGGAAGGATGCCTTGCTGGGTGAATCCTCAAAAATTGAGCAGAAATACCAGTCGATGGGCATTGCCGTACAGAAAGAGCATCTGTCCCGTGTTCAGCAATTCAATATGGATATGGATAAGATACGGGAACAGTTTGAGCCGTTGTTCGGCAAGAATCGGACTGAACATCTGGAGGCGGACCGCTTACTACAGGATACTGCGGAAGCTGGACTCAACGCTATTCGCAGTGAACACCACCATGCTATTAGACAAGAGGCTCATTGGAGCGGTGTCGTTGCCAATCCTCTAGCCGACCCTGTCGCAGTCGAGGCACTGGAAAAGAAGCGCACTGAAATGGAAGTCTTGCGTGAAAAAATGCGCGCCACTCAAGGTGGTCGCCCAGCTCTGGAAACGCAGAAAACTCAGTCGGGGCGAGAATACGCCGAGCAAGAGTTGATTCTCAATGGGTTGCGCCGACGCGCTGAAGATATCGAGGCTAATCACCAGAGGCTACTGACCCACCTCAATCCAGACAAAGATTCGCTACTGCATTTCTTGCGCACGAACAAGCCGGATTGGCCTGCCGACATCGCCAAGGTAATCCGTGAGGATGTCTTGACCGTAAGCGGGCTGTCTCCGTCCATTGATGGCGTTGCCGGTTCACTCTATGGCGTATCGCTCGAACTGTCGCGCCTTGACAGCAATCTCTGCGCGGATGAGGCGGCGCTTCAGGCTCAGATCGTGTTGTGTAGAGACGAGCAGGAAAAATTGCATAAGGACATCAGCGAGGTCGAGCGGCTGTTAGAGCAATGCAACAAGAGCAGGAAGGTGACGGATGATGCGTTGAGCCTGCATGATGTCGAGATGGCCAAACTCCTCGCCCGCGAAGCCACTCTGAAGACCGAGGAGGCTGCCGCAAAACAAGAGGTTGATGCCTCAAAGAAGAAATCCAGGCAGGATGCCGAGCGAAACTTGGTTACGGTACAAGAAAGCGTCAGGGCGTGTAACCAGAAAATAGAAAACGCCAATGCCTCGTTAGCCACCGCTCGGCAAATGTGTGCAAAAAAACATGAAGAACTCGAGAAATCGCTCAAGCAAAAGCAGACTGACAATCT
>DHIV01000049.1:18263-44104 GCA_002403995.1 Gallionella sp. UBA4737
TCTTAAATCGGTGCAGCTCGCCATTAAACAAGCTGATGAAGCAAAAAATCAGCAGTTGGCTAGACTCGCAGAGGAGAAGCAGAAGGCTCTTTCCGAAAAAGGAGTCGATACTGCCATGCTCCAAGGTATCGACTTGGGAATTAGCAAGCAAAGCGAGGATATCCGCGCGGCTGAAGGATGGGTTGGGCGAGTTAATGCATGGCGATTCTGGCGCGAAAACGAATTGCCCAAGCGAGCTAAGCAGGACGAGACAGCTAAGGCTTGCCGAAAAGAGCAACAAACGTTGAGCAATAAAAAAGATGCCCTCTCCCACCAATGGCGGGCACGGCAACAAGAGATTCAAGCAAAGATGAATGACCTGGAAAGCAGATTGTCTGTTCTCGTTCAAGATCAAACGCTCATTACGAACAAGGTCGCGGACTTGTCGGATTTTCCCGCCGATCAGGATGTCGTGAAGCAACCATTCGACACCTCCTGGAGCGTTGCACACCTGTTTGGTCAAGCTCTCACCCTTTTCTCCAATCGCAAGAATTTTCGCAATGAGCTGATAATCAGAATCCGTAAGATCAAGTCTTCATTCAGCAACGTGCGCGGTTCACCGACTGAGCAGTATTTCAGCACGACACACGCTGACGTAGACCCGGACGACAGTAACCCATCCGCATGGGTCAAGCCGCTGCATGATTGGTACTCATTGAAACATGAGGCATGCCGCCACCTCCTGATGATGCAGGCACGCTCCTATGGCAGCCTTATTTCTGAGTTCCATAACAAGCTGACCCAGTTTCACAAGGAGGTCGGGCGATTCAACAGCGACATCCAGAAGGCACTCAACCAAACTAGTGTATTCAGATGCATATCGAGTATCACCATCCATTTTGACTCCTCGCTGGAGAAGTTGAAATACTGGGATGACGTGAAGAAATTCAACGCCATCCACCAAGCGTGGGCTTCTTCTGGTCGGGATATGCCAACCGCCGAGTTCGCGGAAGGGCTCAAGCGGCTCGTCAGTCACTGGGAAGTGCGCGAAGGTATCCGTGCAGAACGCCGCAAACTGATCAACATCCGTGGCCATGTGGTTGAGAACGGCAACCCGAAGACTTTTCGCACGACTGCCGACCTCGAAAAACTGTCTTCCAACGGGCTGTCCTACCTCATTCTTTGCACCATCTTCGTCGCCTTCATCCGAAAAATCCGTGGAGACGCAAACGTACAAATCACTTGGGCTGTAGACGAGCTACTCGATCTGGATTCGCGCAATATCCATGACTTGCTGATCATGTTGCAACAGAATGGCATTCGCCTGTTCTCCGCTTGTCCAGAGGCCAATCTGGATATTCTGGTTCAGTTTGCCAAACTGTATCGAGTGCAGCGGACTGCGAATCACCCGGAAATTGTCGAGTTTGTCATAGATATGGGAGATAAAAATGTTTGAGCGCGTGATATTCCAGTTGCTCGAAGGAGCATTCATCTGCCGCGTGTCACACCCGGACACCTTCGACTTTCTGTGTGATGAAAACAACCTGCGGACGGTTCAAGATTTTCTTGCCAAGATCGGTCGACGCATAGTCAGAACGTCGAAGCAGTCCGGTTTTTACCTTGTCTTTTCCGCTTACGGTGAGCAAGAGCGTGCCGCAATCCGCTCGAATTACGCAGACATCAAGAATAATCTCATTCCGGTAATTTCATTCTTCAACCTGGTGATTCGCGTGACAGGACAAGAGGATATTCTGATGTACGATACCGCTATCGAGGCTGATACCCTGATTGGCAAAATCGACCAAGACATCTCATTACGCAACGAACTGCAATCGCTTGGCACACGCTTTAAGACGATTTCATCGGATACCAAACAACGTAAGTTGCTGGACAACATATTCAAACTGCTGGTCAATGACGGTTACCTGAAACTGGCTAACCCGGAGCGGGCAATCTATCAGGTCACATCCAAAATCGAGTATCTCCTCGATGTCATCAAATTTATCCATGAAACCGACGAAACGCTGAAGGTTGGTGATGAGCAGCCTGAAAGCGAAACTGGTAGCCTGATATGAGTAAACTCTCAAACGACTTGCTATCACATGCGCTGAATGCGATTGCCAAGCATCAGGATATGATCCATGAGGTATACAGCAAGGGGCGCTATATTAAAAACGGCTCGAAGACCGACCGTGATGCCTACGAGCTGCACCAAAACCGCATATTTGTTGCGGATGGTCGGGAGACATACCGACTTTCAAGCTTCATTACCAAGTTCTTCGATGAAGTGACCCAGAAACAGCGGTTGTTCGAACTGCTCGGCGACAATGCCGGCGCTCAGGTCAACCGTATTTTCCAGCTGCTGGACGAGTATGAAAAGGCTGTCTTTGCAATTCGTGTTGAAGATGCCGACCATGTGTCCGCACAATTCCATGATGCTTGCGCCGACTTGTCGGACACCTTTAGCTCTGGCATTTCAAAGTTGCTCAATCTGGCTGAGACGAACTTTGCCGTGGTCAACTCCATTGATGCAAAGACTCGGCAGAACGAACACTATCTGCGTCAGGCCAAGCGTTTCAGTGATGCGCTCGAATCCCTTGACAGGTTCGGCATCGAGCAGCAATTTGAAGCGGGATATTGCGATTTCGAGCCGCTGGAGATTTCGTACCGTGCACTCATCTCTGACCGCAAGGCGGAGTGGCATACCGAGATTTCCCGGCTACTGCATTTCTTCGAGACCTACCTGTACCAGCTACGCTCCATTGCGCCGGATGTGAAGCGTTTTCGGCAATTTGCAAATTTCCTCCAGCAAAATCCAGGGTACGAGCTACCTGAGTTGGAAGAGACTCATCACCGACCATTGTGGATGATGCGCGCCACTGGTATCAGCCCAGTGGCTTATTCTGATGTAAGGGATGTATCCTCCTTTGAATACCTGCGAGAGATTGCCACACAACTCCCCGTTCGCAAGGACGTTGTTGTCAGAGAGCGAGAATCCGGACGCATCGAGCGTAGCGCGAACAAGTCGACCGAGACGCTCAAGTTGCAGCCACATCATGTTGCATTGGGCCGTTTCGCCAAAGCTGCTTTTCGTTCCTCAACCCCTTTGTCCGCCTTAGACTGGAAGCGCCAGAACTTTCCCGACATCGGCGTACCGGATGAAGTGTGGTTGCTACTAGTCATACATTCAAGAAACAGTCACCGTAAGGAATTTTCAAGGCTGCGATACCAAAATGTCGAACGACGCGGAGAGTCACGCATCTCAAGAAATCTGTACGTTCGGGATGTGATGGTTCATGGAAGCTAGACTGGTCATGATGTTGTTGCGCTGTGTCCAATCGGACAGCGAACGGTTCAAGGTGAATGCATCGCTCGACGCCTTCGTGCGTGACTACGGGTCACAAGTCGGGGAGCGAAAGGGAGCATCCATCTACATGACACCCGCTCAGAAACGCGTCATTCGCGAGTTACTGTTCAGCGAGGGGGTGAGCGCTGATACATCGCCGGACGCATGGGATGGGTTGACACGGGCCGAAGCATTGTCCGTTGGCAACAACGAGAAGTTTACACATGAGCCAGTCAAGCGCCGCCGCGTCGCCGTCAAAGCTCTCCGCCCTTCGCTACTGCTAGTACTGAATGGACAGCCACTACTCTTGCCTGCGCGCTGCCATGTAGAGGTGGACTTTGCCGAGCTGGGTGATATGGCGCAGCACGACTGGATCGTGGTGGTCGAGAACTGGGAATGCTTCAATGACATCCATGTGGCAGCAGATAACCTTGTATTCCCCGGCCAGAACCCTCTGATCGTATGGCGTGGAGACAAAGACAGCGTGAGGAGTGACGACATGCTGGCGATGTTGCACAACCTGAAACAGCCAGTGGCCGCCTTTGTGGATTACGACCCAAGTGGCATGGTGATTGCACGTTCTCTACCCCGCTTAGAAATGGTCATCGCACCACCACTTGATGAGCTGGCAAAGATGATGCAGAGCGGTTTGATTGAACGGTATATGAATCAGATTGCCGGATGCCGAGCTGTGCTTGAACAAAAGGATGTCGCTTGCGTTGCCGACATATGGGATGTAATTCGATTGTCTGGGCGCGCATTGCCGCAGGAGATTTTATTAATAAGAGAAAAGAAAATTCATCGTCATCTGCTGACATAACAGTCAGATAATAAAGTGAGCGTCAGCTTTGTGATTAGCAAGCAAACTTTCGGTTTTGGCACATAACCGTCCGTCAAATCCCGAGTTTATCTTGCCGTCGAGCTGATACCCGTTGAGGCAGTCGACTATCGTTTCAGCGTGCAAGGTAGTGGTTGATCAATCCGTTCGTCGAAGCATCATGCCTTGTAGCAGAAGCCGCATCACGCAATTCCGGCAATATCTTCCCCGCCAGCTGTTTGCCCAGCTCCACACCCCATTGGTCGAAGGGGTTGATGTTCCACACCACGCTTTGCACGAACACTTTGTGCTCGTACAGCGCGATCAGCATGCCCAGCGTGTGCGGGTCGAGCTTGTCGAACAGCAGGGTGTTGGTCGGTTTGTTGCCTGGAAACACCTTGTGCGGCAGCAGGGCTTCCAGCGCTTCGCCATGCAAGCCTTGCGCTTCCAGTTCGGCGCGCGCTTCTGCTGCGGTCTTGCCGACCATCAAGGCTTCGGTTTGTGCGAAACAGTTGGCGAGCAGGATGGCGTGGTGTTCGCCGAGCGGATTCTGGCTATGCATGGGTGCGAGAAAATCCGCCGGGATCATGCGTGTGCCCTGGTGGATGAGTTGGTAGAAGGCGTGCTGGCCGTTGGTACCGGGTTCGCCCCACACCACCATGCCGGTATCGTAATCCACCGCGTTGCCGTCGCGATCCACGCGCTTGCCGTTGCTCTCCATCTCCAGTTGTTGCAGGTAGGCGGGGAAGCGATGCAGGTATTGATCGTAGGGAAACACGGCCTTAGAGCCTGCGCCGAAGAAGTTGCCATACCAGATATCCAGCAGCCCCATCAGCACCGGAATGTTTTTGTCCATTGGTGCGCTGCGAAAGTGTTCATCCATCGCATACGCACCGCCCAACAATTCCTCGAACTTGTCCATGCCGATAAATAGCGCGATGGGCAGGCCGATGGCCGACCATAGCGAATAGCGTCCGCCGACCCAATCCCAGAACTCGAATACGTTATGCGGATCGATGCCGAATTTTGCGGTGGCTTCGAGGTTGGTGGAGACGGCGGCAAAATGTTTTGCCACGGCCTGCTCATCGCCCAGTTTTTCGACCAGCCAGGCGCGCGCAGAGCGGGCATTGGTCAGGGTCTCCTGCGTGGTGAAGGTTTTGGAGCTGACGATGAACAGTGTGGTTGCGGCGTCCAGTTTTTTCAGCGTTTCGACCAATTGCGTGCCGTCCACGTTGGAAACAAAATGCGCGCGCAGATTCTGCCTTGCATAAGGCTTGAGAGCTTCGCACACCATCAATGGCCCGAGGTCTGAACCGCCGATACCGATGTTGACGATGTCGGTGATAGCCTTGCCGGTGTGTCCGAGAAGTTTGCCGCTGCGCACCGCATCGGAGAAGCGGCGCATCAGCCCCAGTACACGCCGTATATCCGGCATGACATCTTTGCCGTCCATCAGCACCGGGCGCTCGGAACGGTTGCGCAGTGCGGTGTGCAGCGCGGCGCGGTGTTCGGTGGAGTTGATCTTGTCGCCGCTGAACATGCTTTCGATGTGTGCGGACAGTTGTGATTGTTCAGCTAACGCGACCAGTAATTTGACGGTTTCGGTGCTGATACGGTTCTTGGAGTAATCGAACAGCAGGTTTTCGAGCTTGAGCGAAAACTTATCGAAACGCGCCGGGTCGTCGCGGAACATCTGGCGCATCTGGAGTGGTTCGATAACTGCGTGATGCGCTTCAAGCGCTTGCCATACGGGGGATAGGGTAAGTTTTGACATGAAGGTCAGTTCAAACCAACAGCGAGCGATTATGCCTCGGGCACGAGAATGACACCGGCCAGTGGCGGCAACGCAATCTCGGCGGAGTAGGGCAGACCCATCCAGGGAACCGCTTGCGCATTGATCAATCCGGCATTGCCGATGTTGCTGCCCGCGTAATACTGCGAATCGCTGTTCAGCACTTCACGATATTGGGCTTGCGTGGGCAAGCCGATGCGATAGTGGTTGCGCGGGACTGGCGTAAGGTTAAGGGCGATAATCGCACTGGAACCGTCGCGTGCACGACGCTGGTAAGACAACACTGATTTTTCCGCATCGTTGCAGTCTATCCAGGAGAATCCCTCATGCTGGAAATCCAGATCGTACAGCGCGGGCAGCTTGCTATACAGCCGGTTAAGGTCATGGGTCAGGTTTTGCATGCCGCGATGCAATTCTTCTCCCAATTGCCACCACTCCAATTCCCACTTTGATTGCCACTCCCGCCCCTGGGCGATCTCGTTGCCCATGAAGTTGAGTTTCTTGCCAAGGCTGGTCATTTGATAAGTCAGCAACAAACGCAAATTGGCGAATTTTTGCCAGGCATCACCGGGCATCTTGGACAGCAGCGAACCCTTGCCATGCACGACTTCATCATGCGAGAACGGCAGCACGAAGTTTTCTGTGTAGGCGTAAAGCTGGCCGAAAGTGAGCTCGTTATGATGGTAACGGCGGTGCACCGGCTCGTGGCGGAAATAACTCAGCGTATCGTTCATCCAGCCCATATTCCACTTTATCGAGAATCCCAATCCGCCCAGATAAACGGGCCGTGACACACCCGGCCAGGCGGTGGATTCCTCGGCCATGGTCAGCGCGCCGGGAAACTCGTCATGCACCATGATGTTCAACTCGCGCAGAAAAGCCACCGCTTCGAGGTTCTCGCGTCCGCCGTATTTGTTGGGCAGCCATTCACCCGCCTTGCGCGAATAATCCAGATACAACATGGAAGCGACCGCATCCACGCGCAGCCCGTCGAAGTGGAATTCGGACAACCAGAAATGCGCGCTGGACATCAGGAAACTCTTCACTTCGCTGCGCCCGTAATTGAAGATGTGCGTACCCCAATCCTGGTGGAAGCCGAGACGCGGGTCTGCATGCTCATACAGTGCCGTGCCGTCAAAGCGCGCCAGCGCCCAGCTGTCTTGTGGAAAATGCGCCGGCACCCAATCCAGGATCACGCCTATACCCGCCTGATGGCAGGTATCGATGAGATTGCGTAACTCGTCGGGAGAGCCAAAGCGGCTGGTCGCGGCGAAATATCCGGTCGCCTGATAACCCCACGATTCATCCAGAGGATGTTCGGAAAGCGGCATGAACTCGATATGTGTGTAGCCCATGCCCTTGACGTAAGGCACCAGGTCGGCTGCCAATTCGTTATAGGTGTAGAAGCGGCCATCCGGGTGGCGCTTCCACGAGCCGGCATGGATTTCGTAGATGTTGATTGCGCCATGCAGCCAGTCCCATTGTCCGCGCTGCTTTAACCATTCTGCGTCTTGCCAGCGATGTTCATTGGCAGGCGCAGTGAGTGAGGCTGTGCCGGGGCGCAACTCATAACCTTGCGCATAAGGGTCGGTCTTGGTCAAAAGTTGGCCGGTGTTGCGGTTGCGGATCTCATAGCGATACAGCGCATTCTGTTTGAGCTCGGGAATAAACAATTCCCACACCCCGCTGGAACCGAGGGAGCGCATCGGATGAATACGACCATCCCAGTTGTTGAACTCACCCACCACGCTGACACGCTCGGCGTTCGGAGCCCAAACGGCAAACCTGATGCCTTTTACGTCGTTGATTTCGACGGCATGCGAGCCGAGCATCCAATAGCCCTGGTGCAAATTTCCTTCACCGAACAAATACAGATCCTGCTGCGAAATATTTGAAGGGAATTGGTATGGATCGAAGATTTCGTGGGCTGCACTGCCATAGTGTATGCGCAGACGGTAGGGGCGGGCCGGTTCCGTTTTGCCGCGCCATTCGAATAGTCCCGTCGGGTGAATGCGCTTGAGTGGTTCGCTGCCGCTTTTGCTGAGCAGGGCAACTTGCGTGGCATGAGGCTCGTATACGCGGATGACCCACTCCGGACCTTCGTGATGCAGACCGAGTAACCCGAACGGATCGTAGAGGCGTGTCTGCAGCAGCGATTCAATCAGCGTATCCACCTAATTCCCTCATTTGCCTTGTCTAGTAGGACAATTGTAAACGATAATGACGACACGCTAGAAGGTTTATCGGGAGCGAAAAAATGAACGCTGAATTGGGTTACCTTCAAAAAAAATATCATGTCGCGGTTAACAGTCCTGCTCCGCGTTTCGTTAGCCGCATCACCAAAAACACGTATGCAATGGTATTGGCTGGCGGCCGAGGCAGCCGCCTTCATCAACTGACTGATTGGCGTGCCAAGCCGGCAGTTCCTTTCGGCGGCAAGTTCCGCATCATTGATTTCGTGTTGTCCAATTGCGTGAATTCCGGGATCCGCCGCATTGGTGTGGCGACGCAGTATAAATCGCACAGCCTGATTCAACACATACAGCGCGGCTGGTCATTCCTGAATGGGCAATTCGGCGAGTTTGTAGATCTGCTGCCTGCCCAGCAGCGTGTTGACGAAAATCATTGGTATCAAGGAACCGCCGATGCGGTGTTCCAGAATCTGGACATCTTGCGCGCATCGAATCCAGACTTCGTATTGATACTGGCCGGTGACCATGTGTATAAAATGGATTACGGCAAGCTGTTGGCTTTTCATGTGGAGAATAAAGCCGATATGACGGTAGCCTGCCTGGAAGTACCCATTGCCGAGGCAACCGCATTTGGCGTGATGGGTGTGGATGAAAATTCCCGCGTTGTTGAATTTGCCGAAAAACCGGCTAACCCTGCGCCTATGCCCGGCAAACCGGACAAGGCGCTCGCCAGCATGGGCATCTATGTGTTCAATACCAAGTTCCTGTTCGAACAATTGATACGCGATGCAGACGATAAGCGTTCCAGCCATGATTTCGGCAAGAATTTGATCCCTTACATGATTGAAAAATATCATGTATTCGCACAAAATTTCGAGCAAAGTTGTGTCGGGATGGAAGATGACAATGTGCCTTATTGGCGCGATGTCGGGACTATCGATTCCTACTGGGAAGCCAACATGGAACTGACCAAGGTGGTCCCTGATTTGAATATGTATGACCAGGAGTGGCCAATTTGGACGCATCAGGAGCAATTGCCGCCGGCAAAATTCGTATTTGACGAAGATGGCCGCCGCGGCATGGCTATTGACTCGCTGGTTTCCGGGGGGTGCATCGTGAGCGGTTCGACAGTGCGCCGCTCATTGCTGTTTTCTGATGTGCGCATAAATGGCTATTGCAATATCGAAGATTCGATATTATTGCCCAACGTGGATGTGTGTCGCGACGTCACATTGAAGCGCGTCATCGTTGACAAGAACTGCAAGATTCCGGACGGTTTGGTAGTCGGAGTCAATCCGGAAGAAGATCGCAAACGTTTCCATGTCAGCCCGAACGGTGTGACGCTCATCACCCCGGAAATGCTCGGCCAAAAAACACACCAATTCCGCTGATTGCCATCCCCGCTACTGAATAGCGGGGTTTCACACCAATGAAAAAAACCGTTGATTTAGTTTTTCTCTGGCACATGCACCAGCCGGACTACCGCGATTATACCAGCGGCGACTTTGTGTTGCCGTGGACCTATTTGCATGCCATCAAGGATTACACCGATATGGCTTATCACCTTGAGAGGCACCCCAAAGTCCGCGCTGTGGTGAATTTCGTGCCCATCTTGCTCGACCAATTGGATGACTATACGGATCAGTTCGCCACCGGACAGTTGCGCGATCCGTTGCTGCGCCTGTTGATACACGAAAATACCAGCAGCCTCTCTGCAGAACAGCGGCAATTGGCTTTCGATGCATGCTTCCGCAGCAATCACACCAAGATGATTGCACCCTATCCGGCATACAAACGCCTATGGGAAATTTTCAATCTTTTGCAAGCCGAAAGTGAAGCCGCGTTGTCCTATTTGTCGAGACATTATGTGACTGATTTGCTGACCTGGTATCACTTGGCCTGGTGCGGCGAAAGCGTGCGCCGCGAATATGCCTTGATAGCACGGCTGATGAGTAAGGCTGAAGGCTTCAGTTACGAAGACCGCAAACAATTGTTCGACCTTATCGGTGAATTAATTGGCGGCATCATTCCGCGCTATCGCAAGCTGGCAGAATCCGGGCAGATCGAGATTTCCGCTACCCCGCATTACCATCCGTTAGCACCGCTGTTGATTGACTTTGCCAGTGCCAAGGATGCCATGCCGGACGCTCTCTTGCCCAATTCTCCACATTACCCCAAGGGCAGGCAGCGCGTAATTGCGCACATTCAGTCTGCCAAGCGTAGTCATCGCGCACGTTTTGGATCTGAGCCACAGGGGATGTGGCCCGCGGAAGGATCGATTTCCTCAGAAACTCTGGAAGTATTTGCATCCGAGGGGTGCCGCTGGATAGCCAGCGGGGAGGGCGTATTAGTCAACAGTTTGCATCACATCGAACAATCTATTCCTGAGCATGCGCAATACTTATACCGCCCTTATCAACTGGAAAAGGGTGCGGATGGCTTGAGTTGTTTTTTCCGTGATGACCGTCTATCAGATTTGATTGGCTTTGAATATTCGCGCTGGCATGGCAAAGATGCAGCAAAACATTTTGTCGACCAGATCGACGCGATTGCCCAACACGCGGCCGGTGATGAAACGCCTGTCGTCAGCGTCATTCTGGATGGTGAAAACGCATGGGAATATTATCCTTACAATGGGTTTTACTTCCTTGATGAGTTATATGCCGAACTCGAGGCGCACGCCCAGATTCACACCAGTACTTACAGCGACTATCTGAAGCTAAGCACGACAGGTGCTGGCAGCGCGCGGCAGCACAGCTTGCCCGGTATTGTTGCGGGGAGCTGGGTGTATGGTAACTTTTCAACCTGGATAGGCTCCAAGGACAAAAATCACGCCTGGGATTTGCTGTGTGTCGCAAAGCAGAGTTTCGACATGGTCATGTCCAGTGGCCGACTCAACCAGGCCGAACAGGATGCAGCCGAGAAGCAGCTTTGTTCTTGCGAAAGCTCGGACTGGTTCTGGTGGTTTGGCGACTATAACCCCTCGCACTCGGTAGCCAGCTTTGATCGGCTTTTCCGCCACAACTTGACCGAGTTGTATCACCTGTTGAAATTGCCGGCCCCACTGAATTTGTCAGAGCCTATCAGCCAGGGAAGCGGTTCCCCAGAAGTAGGCGGAGCGATGCGCCGCGCCTCTGAATAAGCAGTCTTCCATGTTAACGGAACGCGCCAGCGGCATATTGTTACATCCGACATCGCTGCCTGGCGCGTTCGGTGCCGGCGACTTCGGCACCGATGCATACAAGTTTGTCGACTGGCTGGTAAGTGCCGGCCAGACTTATTGGCAGATTCTGCCGCTCGGCGAAATCGGCCATGGAAATTCTCCTTACATGGGTATGTCCGCTTTCGCCGGCAATATCCTGCTTATAGACCTCGCTGAATTGTCCGGTCATGGTTGGCTCAGCTCCGAGGATCTGATGCCACATCCGGATTTCCAACCTGGGAGGGTTAATTTCACGCTCGTGCGACCATTTCGCACTGAGCGGTTGCGCCGCGCCGCCAGAAACTTCTTTGCAAGTGGCCATGATGATATGCACCGGAGCTATACCGAGTTCTGCATTGCCGAAAGCGAATGGCTTGAAGACTATGCTTTATTCATGACGATTGCTCAGCACGAAAGTTGGCGCGAATGGAGCCGTTGGCCCAAGGCGCTCGCGCATAGAGAACCTCAGGCGCTACGTCTTATGGAAAAGAATTGCGCTGACGAAGTCAATTTCTGGAAATTCTGCCAATGGTGCTTTTCCCGCCAATGGTCAAATTTGCGGCTATATGCCAATCAGCACGGTGTTCGAATCATCGGCGACGTGCCGATATTCGTGGCCTATCAAAGTGCCGATGTTTGGTCACATCAGGAACTGTTTGAACTGGATGAAAATGGCCGCCCATCAGTTGTAGCCGGTGTGCCACCCGACTATTTCAGCGAGACCGGGCAACTATGGGGAAATCCGCTCTACCGCTGGGATATCCATGAAAATAACGGTTACGCATGGTGGATAGCACGCCTCAGACATGCACTGCAACTTGCTGACCTGGTGCGTATAGATCATTTTCGAGGCTTTGTCGCCTATTGGGAAGTGCCGGCAGATGCGCGCAATGCTATCAATGGGAAGTGGGTACCCGGGCCTGGAGAAAAGCTGTTTGAAGCATTTATAAAGGCATTTCCGCACCTGCCCATCATTGCAGAAGACTTGGGTTTAATCACACCTGACGTATTTGAGCTTCGCGACAAATTCAATCTGCCAGGCATGCGTATCCTGCAATTCGCATTTGCCGAAGGGGAGGAGAACTACTTCCTTCCGCACAACTATGTGCCCAATACCATCGCCTATACGGGTACACATGACAATGACACCATCCTGGGTTGGTGGAACACTTTATCAGATAAGGAAAGAGCTTTTGCCAAGCACTATCTGCATAGTGACGGAGACAAGATACAGTGGGATATGATGCGCGCCATTTCCAGTTCGGTAGCGAATATGGTCATCTTTCCCATGCAGGATGTGCTTGGGCTATCCAGCAATCACCGCATGAACTTTCCCGGTCAATCATCAGGGAGCTGGGAGTGGCGTTTTTCCTGGGACCAAGTTCAGCCAAGGCATACTCAGGCATTAGCGAAGATGTCTTTAGAATATATTCGTATTTCAATTCAACCACATACTCAACTTCATCAAGATGCATAATTCAACAGGGTGCATAATAGGTACTCCGTGCTCTACACGCGTGTATCTTTATCAACAACCTTATCCACAATAACTGTGGAAAACAAAAACTCTTATCAATGGCTGCAATGGGCAAACGGCCAAGAGAAAGATGCAAAGTATTTGACATAATATACATTATGCGAATATCCAATGTAGAGGCAAAGTTGTAATGTCTGATTCTAGCAAAATTGAAATGTCGCATTTTTGCTATTAGGTCCATGCTGGGAAACTTCAATTTCAAGGAGTTTCACCATGGACAGAACCGGGATGATTACGATGAGCATGCGTGAAATTGATCGACTTAAAACGATCCAGGCGATTGCCGACGGCAATCTGAAGCCGATGGTGGCTGCAGTCCAGTTAAATCTCACTACACGCCAAATTCAGCGGCTGGTGGCCAGGTATAGGGAAAAAGGTGCCGTCGGCCTCGTTTCCCGCCGACGTGGTTGCCCCGGCAACTATCAGTTGGCTCCCGGTTTGGCTGACTTGGCGTTGACAATCATTCGCGAGCGATATTCCGACTTCGGGCCAACGCTGGCCTGCGAGAAGCTGCGTGAATGCCACGGCCTGATGATCTCAAAGGAAACCTGCCGCCGGTTAATGGCCGAGGCTGGGCTATGGACTCCACGCAAACTACGGTCGGCAAAGATCTACCAGCCGCGCAACCGGCGCCACTGTATTGGCGAGTTGATCCAAATCGACGGTAGCGACCATCGCTGGTTTGAGGAACGCGGGTCGGCATGCACGCTGTTGGTATATATAGATGATGCGACCAGTCGGCTGATGCATTTGCATTTTACGTATTCGGAATCGACGTTCAGCTATTTCGAGGCGACACGCCGCTATCTGGAGCTGCATGGTAAACCGCAGGCGTTCTATAGCGACCAGGCCAGCGTATTTCGATGCAATAACAAGCATGCTACCGGTGGCGACGGACATACGCAGTTCGGTCGGGCGCTATACGAACTCAATATCGAGAGCATCTGCGCCAATAGCAGCCAGGCAAAAGGACGCGTGGAACGGGCTAATCTGACCTTGCAGGATCGTTTAGTCAAGGAGTTAAGGTTACATGGCATCTCGACGATGGACGCAGCGAATGCGTATGCGCCTTCTTTCATTGCGGATTTCAACCGGCGTTTTGAGAAGCCGCCGCGCAATAATTTCAACGCCCATCGCTCGCTGCGCGCCGACGAAGACATGGATTTGATTTTCACGGTGCGCGACGCACGCCGGGTCTCGAACAGCCTGACGCTGCAATACGACAAAATGCTGTATTTGCTGACCGATATGCCGCAAACCCGCGCGGTGAAGGGCAAATACATCGAGGTCTATGAGTATCCGGATGGACGTATTGAGGTACGTGCCAATGGTGCCGCCCTGCCCTACATTACCTATGACCGGTTGCCGGAGATCGACCAAGGGGCGGTGGTAGAGAACAAGCGTCTTGGACATGTGTTGCAAGTGGCGCAACACATACAGGAACAGCGCGATAGCCGACGTGGACTCAACGCGCCGGCACGAACGAACCAGGGCAAACCATCGGCGCAGATCAAAGCGGCGCCAAATAAGAAAGCACCGCGCAAATTGAATGCCGATGACCTCGTTTTGGCGATCAAACTAACTCAGCCAAAACGATCAACGGTTACACTTAAGGTCAAACCCACAAACCAGACATTTCAACTTAGCCGACAACCGGACATTTGAAGATAGCCTTGACATCCAAGGGCAAGCAAAGCGGAATAGTTTCCGGAACAGTTTCATTCCATTCCGCTGTGTTTACCAAGGGGTTGTGCGGCGGCGCGCAGCGCGCAATACCTTACTTGTTAATATGTTTGTATTTTCCTACTAAGCGTAAGCAAGGTTTAAACATATTCATCCGCGAAAATTCGGGGAGCCGAAATGAGCAGCCGCCTTGGATTTCAGGGGCGTTATGTCTCGCTCAAGGGTTTCCGGGATCTCCGCAAGTCAACTGATCTCATCTCACTCGCAAGCAAGCTGCCAATCTCCTCAATGTGGTTGTACGCACTGTCCAGAACCGGTAAACCGGGGGTGCTCGTATCCCTTGGATGGCTTTCCGTATGTGCTGCGCATCCTCACGGGTTACGCATTGCCAGGCAAGGCTTGGGAAGGCTGGTCGGTTCACGGGGACAGGCACTATGCCCAAAATGGCCGCTGGTACGAAGCCAACAGCCTCGAACAGATTGAACAAATCTTCGGTCCACTTGGCGCAAAGAATCGGACGGCCTCTTTGACAAGGAGGCCGAGGCATGACCCGCCGCAAAGCATCAAGCCGCCTCGATGTTCGCAAGCATACCAATCCGACGAGCAAGCAAACTGCCGATGTGCTCGATGGGACGGTTCACACGACCCAGAACTGGGAGACGGGCTCCCCTTTAATGCCAAAGCTAAGCGTGCTGTAAGCAACAGGGATGATGTAGTAGAAGACTATCCCATCAGGGCATCTGCGACAGATATTAAAATCAACTTAGACAGTATAAAGCTTTGCTAGGTACGAATTTCAGCAGATTTGTACCATTTGAACATTCATTAGATATGGCCGCACAGATATGATAAAGATTATGAGCCCTTGTTATTCATGCATTATCAGCCGGCATTACCAGTATCCAACCCACTCATATAGCAATTTAGACTGTCCAAGTATTAAATATTGGACAGTCTAAATATAACTGTAGCTTTAGCTTGTAATCATTAACCAATAAAGACATTGTACTATCGATGTAACTAATAATAAAAATCACTTGACATGGACTGTCTATTCGTTACAATATGGACAGTCTAACTAAAAAATAAAAGGACTGTCTAAACCATGTTGACAAGTTTTGAAGTAATACAAGCTGCAAATATTTCCAGAGCTACGCTGAACAACTACATCTCGCTGGGACTACTGCCGCGACCATTGGTAAAAAATCCGGAACCTGGAGCGGCGACAAGTGCGCGTCAGATTGGATACTTCCCTGAAGAAGTGTTGGCTCGATTGGATCGCATCAGTCAATTAAAGAAGGAAGGTTATGCTATGGCGGATATCGCCAAGCAGCTAGAGATGGACGGTTTCCCGGTGATTGGTACAACACATGCGCATGAAACAAGTACGTCGCACGCACCCTACACTGAACCTTCTGCACCGTCAGCAACCGCCGGTATTAAAAACGTGCCTCAGACAGTCACGGCAGCCAAGTCGAATGTGCTCCGTCTCACGATAGATCACATTCCCTACCCTGCCTACATGGTCAATTACAACTTCGAGATCACTTGGTTCAATGAAGAAGCGCGTACCGAGTTGCTGGGCTCATTCGAGCACCTGCCTGCAGACATCAAGGAACGCAATGCACTGACTTACTTGCTCAAGGGACGGTTGGGTAGAGAAGGTGCAAATCGTGAAGAATTGCTTCAATTTTATCTTCTCTTAGGCAAGGGCCGCTTTTCCCGGAATGACCTGATGAATATACTCACAGGTAAGGCTGACGCCACTCCCAAGCAACGTGAAGAATCTCTGGCCGAATTACGACCTAACGGCACCCTTGTGCAATTGCCTCTTAATCTGCGACTAGAAAACGATGGGGTTGCCCACTACAACGTCTATGCCTCCTATTACCGCGAAGGGATCCTGTTCATCCACCTTCCAATTCACGCCGAGAGCGAAAGTTTGTTGGGATTGCTGGAACGCCGTGATGAGGTGATCCGCAACCTGTTAAAAAAGCACCTGCCCGTTTTGACTGATGTTGCCGTGTTGGTAGCAGACTTGCAGAGCTCAGTGCGCATCTGCACCGAACTTCCACCGGAAGAATACTTCGAACTCATCAATCAAATTTGGGCCACCATGGAGCCGATCTTTCGCAAGTATTACGGCACTCACGGCAAGCATGTCGGAGACGGCATGGTCTACTATTTTTTTCCACAGCCTGATTGCAACTACATCTTTAACGCGCTGATGTGCGCACAGGAAATGAAAGCCACCATGCGCAGGATCAGCAAGGAATGGCAATTGCGAAAAAACTGGATGAATGAGTTGTATCTCAATACCGGCTTGAATGAGGGACATGAATGGCTGGGCATTTTCCACATAGAAACCAAGGTGGAATTCACTGTTCTGGGCGATACCATAAACCATGCGGCGCGGTTGTCCGACTTTGCGCGAGGCGGCGCCATATGGGCTACCAAGAACCTGCTCGGCAAGCTACCCGCCAAAGAGCGGCAACGCGTCAAGTTCGGCATTCGTCGCCGGGATGCTGATGGTCGTGAAGTCTTTGTCGGCGCTTTCTATTCCAGAATTACCGAACTGGCCTATCTCAATGACACGGCGCGAAACGAGAAGCTGAACGACATTGCCGCGCTGCCGGTGACAGAAATTATGGAAATTGAGTCCTAACAATACAATTCACTGCTAAAACTACTATGGATAGAACTATGGAATTCAAAACAGAAGTCGATGAAGCTTTGAGAATATCAGATGTGGCCTTTGAAACCAATGATGCCATCATGATTACCGATGCCGATGCCAATATCATTCGGGTCAATCAGGCATTTCTGGACACTACCGGTTATAGCTCTGAGGAGGTTATAGGCAAAAATCCGCGCATGATGAACTCGGGGATGCACGACAAGGCGTTCTATTCGGAAATGTGGCAACAATTGCTTCACAACGGTTATTGGTCCGGTGAAATTTTTGACAAGCGCAAGAACGGGGAGATTTATCCCAAATGGGCAAAAATTACTGCTGTAAAAAATGAGCTGCAGAAAATCACTCATTATGTCGCCGTTTTTAACGATCTCAGTGAGCGCAAAAGAAGCGAGGAAGAAATTCGCAATCTGGCTTTCTATGACTCACTCACCAAGCTGCCAAACCGGCATTTGTTTCTCGACCGCTTCTCTGCCGCATTGGCCAGCGCCTCTCGCCTGAATAAGTTTGGAGCGATATTACTCATTGATCTGGATCGCTTCAAAATACTTAATGACACGCTTGGGCATGATTATGGTGATTTACTGTTAATCGAAGTGGCCATCCGGCTGAAGGCATGCGTGCGGGAAATAGATACTGTGGCAAGATTGAGCGCCGACGAATTTGTCATGCTGATCGGAGATGTCAGTGACAATCCGGATGATACTTCGCTCAAGGTTGGGCTCATTGCCGAAAAAATTCGCGAGTCGTTGGCGCGTCCCTACTACTTTAATGGACATCAGCTTCTTAGTTCATCCAGTATCGGTGTCTGCCTGTATAACGGCAATGAAAAATCGATAGAAGAATTAGTTCAGCATGCCGAGATGGCAATGTACCAAGCCAAGAGTGCCGGACGCAATTCGATCCGTTTTTTTGATCCTGTCATGCAGCATAAAGTTACATCTCACGCAGCGATGGAGAATGATTTAAGTCATGCCATCGCACAGCAACAACTACATTTGTTTTACCAGATGCAGGTAGATATCAATCATCGCCCTTTAGGTGCGGAAGCCTTGCTGCGCTGGTTCCATCCAGAACGCGGTTTGGTTCTTCCCAGCCTGTTTATCCCTATTGCCGAAGAAAGCACACTGATTCTCGAGATCGGTCATTGGGTGCTGGATACTGCCTGCCGGCAACTTTCAATATGGGCTCAAAGCGAGCAGACGCGCGATTTGACACTGGCGGTTAATGTCAGCGCCAAGCAATTTGCCGTTCCAGACTTTGTGGATCAAGTTGCCGATGTTCTGAAAACGCATAAGGTCAATCCGGCCCGCTTGAAATTGGAATTAACCGAGAGCGTAATGCTGGAAGATATGTCTTCTACGGTCGAGAAAATGCACGCGCTGAAAGCACTCGGAGTCGGTTTGGCCATGGACGATTTCGGTATCGGATATTCGTCGCTGTCCTATTTGAAACAGCTGCCGCTGGACCAACTTAAAATCGATCAAGGTTTTGTGCAGGGGATAACGAAGGATGGTAGCGATGCCATGTTGGTACAGACTATTATCGATTTAGCGACAAATTTCCGCTTGAATGTAATAGCTGAAGGGGTGGAAACACAGGCGCAACTGACTTTCCTGAAGCATCACGAATGCATGGCCTTCCAGGGGTTCTTGTTCGGGAAAGCGTTACCTGTGAATGAATTTGAGCGATTATTGCATCGAATTGCCAATGATTTAACAGGCTCTTTTCGCATCTTTAAACCTTTCTTGATGTAAGCATCATGAATAATCGGCCAACCGTTCGAATTAGCTGGTTTTAACTGGGCGACTATATAAATTTGAGGTTTCAGGGCGAATAAGGCAGTACTTGTTTCATTATATTCAGATGGAACCGGAAGCTTGATTGAGTGATAGTACGCTTGTTTGGAAAAGGGGAAGAAGTATGTTTTGGCGATTCGTGCTAGTTGTAACAGAAATACTGACCATCACATTTTGGAATTACAAGATGTCCGGATCGTATTATTCCTTGGACGTACTATATTGCCTGCCGATTATTCAAGCGGCTCGTTTAGGCGCAATTCGTTCCTTACGCCATTCTGACACTCAGATGTCTGCATTGGTGGGAGTTGTATCTGCTGTTGTCTGGAGTATTGCCGAGGCTGCCGTAGTTTGGCCGAATTATCCTCTGGGCGCATTCACAATGAATATTTTTACTCGCAGCGTCACATTTACAGTTCTGGGGCGGGTGTTGACCAAGCTTTGGAAGGAAAGGGATTTTTTCCGCAAGGATGTGTTGACTGGATTAGCTAATCGAATGGAATTTACCGAGAGGTTTGCGGCCGAACAATTGCGCAGTGAATGGTCAAACAGGCCTTACTCCTTGCTATTTGTCGAAATTGACCAATTCAAGATGCTGAAAGACAATCCCGATCATCGTGTCGGTGTGGCAGCCCTGAAAGTCCTGTCAGGCATATTAAAGGATAATTCCAGGTGCATTGATACTGTTGCTCGTATTGGTGAAGGCAAGTTCGGGTTATTGTTCCCCGAAACAGATGAATATATCTGCGGCATATTGGGAATGAGGATCAAATCGGCATCAGATAAGAAATTTCAAGCAGAAGGCTGGCCTATATCTTTATCAGTAGGCCATGTGACCGTGAGCGGCAGCGCGAAGAGTTTTGAAGAGATAGTGCGTGAAGCCGATGAAAAAATGTATTCGATCAAAATGCAAAGCCATACGCAGTGGGATAGATATAACTCCAAAACTCTCACTCAATGCTGAATTCTGAAAAATAAATCATCTTAGCAGCAGCGCCACAAATAAAGATGAATTAGGTTGCTCTAACTCATAGTATTTTGGGGTGACTGATGGGGCTCGAACCCACGACAACCGGAATCACAATCCGGGACTCTACCAACTGAGCTACAGCCACCATTGATCAAACAACCAGCCTTCCGGCTAAGTCTATAAAATGCTTCGGCAAGCCGCTTGCGATGAAACTCTGGCTGGACGAAAAACTTTTGATAAAACTACTCGCCATTCCGCTAGTCGGTCCAAAAGCGACAGGCAAGTGGCTGGCTATGTCCAAGCACCCGACAGACACTGGCGTGCCCGACAGGAATCGAACCTGCAACCCCCAGCTTAGAAGGCTGGTGCTCTATCCGGTTGAGCTACGGGCACAATTCTTTTCTTGGGCTATATTAAAACTTGCTATAAAACCTGGTCGGGGTGGAGAGATTCGAACTCCCGACATCCTGCTCCCAAAGCAGGCGCGCTACCAGGCTACGCTACACCCCGAAGGCTGCGCATTATACAGACACAGACTCATAAATCAATTTAGTTTTTGATGTTTTCTCAGCCTGGGTGACGCTAGCATCAAGTAGTAACCCATCGACCATAAAGTAAGCAGTGCGGCGAGATACAACAATAATGAGCCGACAGCCTGGCAATCGACCCCAAGCAGCTTGTCGTGATACAGCAACAACAATACCGCAATCATCTGAAAGGTGGTTTTAAGCTTGCCCAGCATGGAGACTGCAACACTCCTGCTTTCACCAAGCTGCGCCATCCACTCACGCAACGCAGAAATAGTGATCTCGCGTCCGATAATGATGAAAGCGATGATGGCATCAGCTCGTCCCAGTCTCACCAGCACGATCAATGCAGCGGCCACCATCAGTTTATCGGCCACCGGATCAAGAAATGCGCCGAATGCGGAAAATTGATCAAGTTTGCGAGCCAGATAGCCATCCAGCCAGTCAGTAGTCGCCGCCAATAAGAACACAGCGGTGCTGATCAGATTTTTGTGATGCAAGCTGAGCGTATTGTCCGTTAAATAAAATACGGAGACGAATACTGGAATCAGCAGGATTCTTAACCATGTGAGCAGATTGGGGATGTTGAGCGGCATATGGCTAGTGTAGCTGCTGGTAAATCTTTTCAGCAAGCGATTTGCTGATTCCTTCCACTTGGCAGAGTTGCTCGACGCTTGCCTGTTTTACTTCACGCAGCCCGCCAAAATGGGTCAGCAGACTTCGCCGCCTCTTGTCCCCCACCCCGCTGATTTCTTCCAGCGATGAGGCGGTGCGCGCTTTGCCGCGTTTGGCGCGATGTCCGGTGATGGCAAAGCGATGCGCTTCATCGCGTATCTGCTGGATCAAATGCAGTGCCGGATCATCGTCGCGCAATTGCCGGGCTGTGCCATCGGGGAAGATCAGCTGCTCCAAGCCGGCTTTGCGTTCCTCACCCTTGGCTACACCGACCAAGGCTAGGTCATTCAAGCCCAGTTCGTGCATCACTTCCATCGCGACATGCAATTGTCCCAGACCGCCGTCGATCAGGACCAGATCAGGCCGCGCGGCTTCCGCCTTTTGGCCATCTTCGGCAAGCTTCTGATAGCGGCGCGTCAATGCCTGGCGCATAGCCGCATAGTCGTCGCCGGGGGTGATGCCGGTGATGTTGTAGCGGCGATATTGGCTGGTGCGCATGTCGAGATTCTCATACACCACGCAGGAAGCCTGCGCCGCTTCGCCCATGGTGTGGCTGATGTCGAAGCACTCGATGCGCTGCAGATCCGGCATATCCAGAAGTTCGCGCAGCTTGTCCAGGCGCAGCTTCTGTCCTCCATGCTGCATTTTTCGTTGTTCCAATGCCAGCAACGCGTTGCGCTGTGCCATTTCCAGCCACTGCTTGCGTTCCCCGCCCGCCGCCTGGCTGATCTTCACCGCATGCCCGGCCTGTTCGCTGAGCAATTGCGCCAATGCTTCATCACCGCATGTCACTCCCAGCACCAGCAGCGGAGGCACGCTGCGATCAAGATAATGCTGCGCAATGAACGCCTGTACGATCTCGTCCGCCGACAAACCTTCGGCATGATCGGGAAAGAAACTCCTGTCGCCCAGATGCCGTCCGCCGCGCACCATCACCAGATTCACGCAAACCAGCCCATCCTGCGGGTGCCCGGTCAAAAGTTTTTCGGACTGCGCCAGCGCGATGATGTCGGCATCCGTCGCACCGCCGGTCGACTCGACGAATTGCTTTTGTTGCACGGTGTGCAATGCACGCAACTGGTCGCGCAAGGCGGCTGCCTGCTCGTATTGCTGACTTTCTGCCGCTTGCTCCATCGCCACGCGCAGGGTCTGCTCGACCTCCAGATGGCGGCCTTGCAGCAACAAGACAGCATTGCGGATGTCGCTCTGATAAGCATCTTCCGAAATCAGCTTCACGCACGGCGCAGTACAGCGATTAATCTGGTGCAGCAAACAGGGACGGGCGCGGTTATTGAACACGCTGTTTTCGCAGGTACGGATGCGAAAGATCTTTTGCAGCAGCTGGATGCTTTCCTTGGCAGCATACGCATTCGGGTAAGGTCCAAAATATTGATGCTGGCGATTGGGTGTGCCGCGGTAATAAGTCAGACGCGGAAATTTATCTCCGGTAAGCACAATGTACGGATATGACTTATCGTCACGAAACAATATGTTATAGCGCGGCCTTAATGATTTTATTAAATTATTTTCAAGCAACAATGCTTCTGCTTCAGAGCGCGTGACGGTGGTTTCGATGCGTGCGATATGCGTAACCATCAAACGGATGCGAGGCGACACATTGGTTTTCTGGAAGTATGACGTTACGCGTTTTTTTAGCTGATTGGCCTTGCCGACATACAACACCTCCCCCTTGGCATCGTAATAGCGGTAAACACCAGGCAGTAAGGGCAGGCTGGCAAGGATGGGCTTGGGGTCGAATTCGTTTGACTTACCGCTCACATCAGGTCCTTTAACCCGGAAGCAAACTCTGTCGCCCCGCCATTGGCCGGGTGACGCACAGAACCGGCAATCGGGATGCCCATCTCGCGCAGCAGTCCTTCCGATTTCTTTCCTACTGCAACAACCCGGGCAGCCGGAAATGTCTCTATCAGTATCCGCAAAGCGGGTTCCCCCAGCCTGATCTCCTCCGGCAACGGCGTCCTGTTCGACCACAAATTATCCGGACGGTATGGATGTAACTGCATGGCATTCCAGAGGATAGTTCGTTCTGCTATGCCCAGACGGTACAGGGTTTTCCAGACGATGGTGGCCGATGGCTCGGAAAACGGCAATCGTCTTGTAGACAGTCTGCCAGTCAAAGCAGGGATACGCGGGATAGCCCCTTCGCCCAGCAGCCTTTCGCTGGTAAAAGCGATTCCACTGTAGCGACAGCCTTGATATCCGGGTGCTTCCCCGGCAAGAATGAACTCGGGGTTGCAGTCCAGATGAAGCGCAAGCCGATCCAGTTTCTCGGAAGGGCCGTTGCTGTCAGTGTCATGCGGGCAACTATCCTGCCAGGGATTGAAAAGTCCGGTCAAGCCGAATGGGAGCGTATCGACCAGACTGCGTGCAAGTAATATTTTCGACATTAAATGCCATTCGTATTTATTGGATCAATGCACGCATTGTTTCATGCATTCTCCTCATATTCCAGCACGAAACTCCCCTCGCCTTCCTGTCCCAGCACCTTGACCAAATACGGCATCACCTCCCGCAGCACGCCATGCAACAGCCAAGGCGGATTAAGGATGAATATGCCGCTGCCATACATGCCGAAACCATCTTCGCTGGGCGCTTGCACACTGAGCGCGACATGCAGCCAACTCTTCACCGGAAGTTGCTTGAGTTGTTCGGGCAACTGACGTGCTTCAGCGCGCTGCAACTGCGGATACCACACCATGTACACCCCGCCGGCAAAGCGTTTCAACCCCTCGCTCAACGCCGATACCACGAGCTGATAATCCTGCTTGTCTTCATAAGGCGGATCGATTAGCACCAGCGCGCGGCGCGGCGGGGGTGGCAACAGGGCTTTCATTGCTCCGAATCCATCGGCGGCCAGCATCAGCACCTGGCTGCCATGCCCGGCAAAATTCTGCTGCAGGATTTCGCTGTCGGTCGGGTGCAACTCGAACAGCCTCATCCTGTCCTGCTCGCGCAGCAACTCCAGTGCGACCAGCGGCGAGCCCGGATAGAGCTTCAGTTGCCCGTCGGGATTGATGCGCTTTACCAGTGCGACGTACTCCGCCAATGGTGCTGGCAGGTCGTCGCGCTCCCATAACCGTACTATGCCGCTTTCATACTCCGCGTTCTGCGTGGCATAACCGCTGTCAAGGGAATAGCAACCTGCCCCGGCATGGGTATCGATGTACCAGAACGGTTTGTCTTTCTGTGCCAGATAGCGCAGCAATTGCACTTCGATGAAGTGCTTCAGCACATCGGCGTGATTGCCGGCATGAAAGGCGTGTCGGTAACTCAGCATGGTTTTGCTTCAGGAATTGTGCGGGACGCGATCAAGCCACACAGCATCGCGCGGCAAAGTATATAGGCCATCAGGTTGCCGGCTAATGCCAGAGCGAGGCGATTGTCTGACTTTAGCTGTGGATCGGATTACAGCGCGGTCTCGTTGGTTTCGCCGGTGCGAATGCGAACAACCTGCTCCACTGACGATACGAAAATCTTGCCATCTCCGATTTTCCCGGTATGCGCGGACTTGATAATGGCGTCAACCGCCGCATCAAGCAGATTAGACGGTATCACCACCTCGATTTTGATCTTGGGCAGGAAGTCCACCACATATTCCGCACCACGGTACAACTCGGTATGCCCTTTTTGGCGGCCGAAACCCTTTACTTCGGTGACCGTCAGCCCGCTTACACCCACCTCGGAAAGTGCTTCGCGCACCTCATCCAACTTGAACGGCTTGATCACAGCTTCGATTTTTTTCATGTTGGTTTCCTTGAATGCATTGATTGGTTCATGGCCGGATGCTGATTTTGTGCAGATATCAGACACGCAACATAGCAAACTTCGGATAATGCGTAAAGCTTACCCGATCACACCTCAACATCTAATCGCGATGCTCAGTCTAGTACACAATATATCACGCTGACTACTTCAAGTTCATTGATACCTGTCGGGGTGCGCAACGTCGCAATGTCGCCCTCGTTCAATTTAAGCAGTGCCCGCGCCAAAGGAGAAACCCAGCTGATCCTGCCACCTGCCACATCCGCTTCGTCCACACCAACGATACTGTATGTATTCTCGCAACCGTTGGCATCGCAGACCGTCACCGTCGCACCGAAAAACACCTGGTTGCAGTTTCCGCGTTGCGCGGGATCAACCACCTCGGCCAGTTCCAGGCGCTTGCGCAAAAAACGTACGCGACGGTCAATTTCTCTCAGGCGCTTTTTTCCATAGATATAGTCGCCATTTTCCGAGCGATCGCCGTTGGATGCAGCCCAAGTGATGGTTTTGACCAATGCCGGCCGCTCCACTTTCCACAGATGATCCAACTCTTCTTGCAGCTTTCGGTATCCGTTGGGTGTGATGTAATTTTTGACGCCGACAGGCAACTGTGACGAAAGCTCCAACTCTTCGTCTTCGGAATCTGTTTCGCGTGTGAATGCTTTGCTCATGCGGGGATTTTACAGCATTGTGAGGGGCGGGCTTAACAGCTGCCCACTCTATGCTAAGAATCAAAAGTGGCTGGATTGTTCCAACCCTTTTGAAAGATGGCGTCCCCAACGAGATTCGAACTCGTGTTACCGCCGTGAAAGGGCGATGTCCTAGGCCTCTAGACGATGGGGAC
>DHIV01000043.1:0-555 GCA_002403995.1 Gallionella sp. UBA4737
TCGAGTTTTCAAATAGTAATCGCTTAAAAATTAGAGTGCTTGATGGGGATATGCTTCAGGTAAATTCTCGTCTGCAGAACCGACAAGGCAAAGAAGTACTACGTGTTGTTGAAAATCACGTGCGTGTTGCTCGCGACAAGGAAGTTGAATTTGAATTCCGTGCAGGTAGGGCCCGTATCACCGTCCCGGCCACGGAAAAGTACATCCCGAAGTGGATCATTGCGCAAATGCAAGTCGAGGTTCCTAGCTTTGCTGCTGATGGCCGCTTAATCGCGCTTGATCTTGAGGTACTTAAGCCAGGTGTATTGCGTGTGCAAGGATTTTGGCCATCCGAACGAGGAGCAATAATTGTCACGCCTCATGTGCTGGCCTTCTGTCAACCGGGAGTTTTGCGTCCGCAATGCATCGCTGGTGAAGTTTCTAGTGAGGGTATTGGTCCAGTACTCATGTTTGAAGGATCTATCACTACCGCAATGTTTGGTCTTGGATGAAATCAAAGAGGCCAGTATCAATAGCCTGAATCACTTCAGTTTGGTTTCCTTGTACATGACATGC
>DHIV01000043.1:708-7440 GCA_002403995.1 Gallionella sp. UBA4737
TTGGTTTCCTTGTACATGACATGCTTGCGGGCCACCGGATCGAATTTCTTCATTTCGATCTTTTCCGGCATGGTGCGTTTGTTCTTGGTCGTGGTATAGAAATGACCGGTACCGGCACTAGATTCGAGCGAGCGTAGAGCACCAAATTGATTCCTGCACTATGTACTGCTTGGGTGTACAATTTTGGCGTGAAAATTAGGAGGTTGATATGACACACCAATTCGATGTGATTGTCGAAAAAGACTCGGCGGGATATTTTGTGGCCTCGGTTCCAGCACTAGCTGGCTGTCATACCCAGGCAAAATCCCTCGATGAACTGATGGAGCGCATCCGCGAAGCCATCGAGCTTTGTCTTGAGGTTCAGGGTGCACCTTTTGAACCGCTCGATTTTGTCGGGGTTCAACGCATTTCGATTGCTGCATGACATCTGTTCCCAGCCTGACTGGCAAGGAACTATTGTCGATCTTGAAGAAGGCGGGTTTTGTAGTGCTCCGCGTCAAAGGCAGTCATCATTTTCTTCATCACCAAGATGGTCGTTCGACAGTCGTGCCGGTTCACTCCGGCGAAACAATTGGGCCGGGGTTGTTCGCCAAGATTCTTCGTGATTGTGACTTGAGTCGCGAGCAGTTTCAAAAGCTCCTTTAGAGCGAACCAAAGGGGCAGCATTCATAGTATCCATAGAAAAAAACCCGCTTTCGCGGGTTTTTCTTTGCACGACGAAACCGGACCGGATTACTTCAGCTTGGTTTCCTTGTACATGACATGCTTGCGTGCCTTGGGATCGTATTTCTTCATTTCGATCTTTTCCGGCGTGGTGCGCTTGTTCTTGGTCGTGGTGTAGAAATGACCGGTACCGGCACTTGATTCGAGTTTGATTTTTTCGCGCATTTTCCAGGCTCCTTAGATTTTTTCGCCGCGGGCACGCATCTCTGTCAGCACCGCGTCGATGCCGTTCTTGTCGATGGTGCGCAGCGCTGCATTGGTCAGGCGCATGCTGACCCAGCGGTTCTCGCTCTCGACCCAGAAGCGGCGGCGTTGCAGGTTAGGCAAAAAACGACGCTTGGTTTTGTTGTTCGCATGGGAAATATTATTTCCCGTCATCGGGGCTTTTCCCGTTACTTGACAGACACGTGCCATGGTTCTACTCCAGCCGATTTCAAAAGAGCGCGGATTCTACCGAAGTAATCCGGAATGTTCAACCTGAATTTTGGGGGTTTCAACCTTAATTGCCAATGTATCTGTTCAGCATGGGTATTGCGGACTCTGCGGAAACCCGTCTCCTTCGAGAGCCCATTTATTATTGCATCCGGACGATTGCGCCACTAATTGCCTTGTTTGCCCAGCCCATACCAGTTTTGCGTGGCATTGGCGATCTTCACCACCAGCAACATCACCGGCACTTCGACCAGAACGCCGACCACAGTGGCCAGTGCCGCGCCGGATTGAAAACCGAACAGACTGATGGCTGTCGTCACGGCAAGCTCGAAGAAGTTGCTCGCACCGATGAGCGCCGAAGGGGCGGCGACGCAGTGCGCCACGCCCAGGCGGCGGTTCAGGCTATAGGCCAACCCTGCGTTGAACAACACCTGGATCAGGATAGGCACGGCCAGCATCGCGATCACCAGCGGCTGCGCGACAATGGCATTGCCCTGCAAGGCGAACAGCAGCAATAGCGTCAGCAGCAGCGCACCCATCGAGAGCGGCGCGATGCGCTCCATCGTGCGCTTGAACTCACCCTCGCCATTCGCCAGCAGCCGGCGACGCAACAACTGTGCGATGATGACCGGGATCACGATGTAGAACAGTACAGATACGAACAGCGTGTCCCACGGCACGGCGATGCTGGCGACACCGAGCAGCAACGCCACCAGCGGGGCGAAAGCGAAGATCATGATGGCATCGTTGAGCGCCACTTGCGACAGCGTGAAATACGGATCGCCTTTGACCAGATTGCTCCACACGAACACCATCGCGGTACATGGCGCGGCGGCCAGCAAAATCAGTCTGGCGATATAGCTGTCGAGTTGATCCTGCGGCAGATAATCCGCAAACACGTGACGGATGAACACCCAGCCGAGGAAGGCCATCGAGAAAGGCTTCACGCCCCAGTTGATTAACAGCGTGACCCCGATACCGCGGCTATGTTTCCTGACCTGATGCAGCGCGCCGAAGTCGATTTTCAGCAGCATTGGGATGATCATCACCCATACCAGCACACCGACCGGGATGTTGACCCTGGCGACCTCCAGGCTCGCGACAACCTGAAACACGCCCGGCAAAAATTGTCCGAGCAGAACGCCGATAATGATGCACAGTCCGACCCAGACGGTCAGGTAACGCTCGAACAAGTTCATTTCGTCAATCCTTTATACGCCCGATCTCGGCGAGTTTTTCTTTCAGCGCGAGCTTGTCCAGCTTTTCGATCGGCAGGCTCATGAACAACTGGATGCGGCGCGCCAACTGCTCATATGCTTTTTTAAACGCTGCGCGCCGCGCCTCATCACCTTCGACATGCGCCGGATCGGGAATGCCCCAGTGTGCCGTGGCAGGTTTGCCGAGCCACAGCGGACAGGCTTCGCCCGCTGCGTTATCGCATACAGTGAAGATATAATCGAACTGCGGCGCGCCAGGCGTGGCAAACTCGTCCCAGCTCTTGCTGCGCAAACCTTCGACATTGCATCCCTGCTGTTGCAGCAGCTCCAGCACAGCCGGATTGACGCGCCCGGCCGGTTTGCTGCCTGCACTATAGGCTTTGAACTTGCCTTTACCCGGTGTATTGAACAGCACCTCGCCCAGGATGCTGCGTGCGGAATTGCCGGTACATAACACCAGCACGTTGTATTGCCTGTCTTGCAAGATAAGCCCCCTTAAAATGAATGTTCGCGGGCATGGCCCGCTCCTACACAAAACCGATCCAACTGCCGGTTTCATTATTTTACGTTTACACAGTTAAACGATTATGACAATAAAAGCGACGATTCAAACGAAGAAATAACTGTAATAATCCTGTAATACAACCGCCCTAACATGCACTCCGCAACAAAACATTGCTGGATTAATCGGCAAGCAACACACTCAATCAATGGAGACTATATGAATAGCAAACTGAAGCAACTCATCATCGGCATCGCTGCGGCCACTGCGGTAGCTTATGCCGGCGCGAGCCAGGCAACCGACATCACCGGCGCCGGGTCAACTTTTATTTACCCCATCGCTGCCAAATGGGCTGATGCCTACAAGACACAGACCGGTATCGGCCTGAATTACCAGTCCATCGGTTCCGGCGGCGGCATCAAGCAGATCGAAGCCAAGACCGTGGATTTTGGCGCATCCGACATGCCCATGAAGCTGGAAGACCTGAAAGCGAATAACCTGATGCAATTCCCGGCGATAAATGGCGGTGTGGTTCCGGTCATCAATATGGATGGCATCGCAGCCGGCACGCTGAAACTGGACGGCAAGACCCTGGCTGAAATCTACCTGGGCAAGATCACCAAGTGGAACGACCCGGCGATCGTCGCACTGAACAAGGATATCAAGCTGCCCGATGCAGACATCACCGTGGTGCATCGCTCCGATGGTTCGGGCACCAGTTTCATTTTCACCAACTACCTGTCCAAGGTCAGCGCCGACTGGAAGTCCAGCGTCGGTGAAGGCACAGCGGTTTCCTGGAAGGTTGGCACCGGCGGCAAGGGCAACGAAGGCGTGGCATCTTACGTGCAGCGCATCAAGGGCTCGATCGGCTATGTGGAATACGCTTATGCGCTGCAGAACAAGATGAACCACGTGCAAATGAAGAACCACGACGGCCAGTTCGTCCAGCCGAATATCGAGTCCTTCAAGTCGGCAGCAGCCGGCGCAAAATGGGACAAGGCTCCGGGTTTCTATGAGATCCTGACCGATGAGCCCGGCAAGAACAGCTGGCCCATCACCGGCTCCACCTTCGTCCTGATGCACACGACGCAGGACAAGCCGGAGACCGCCAGGGAAGTGCTGAAGTTCTTCGACTGGTCATACAAGAACGGCGACAAGATGGCCGAATCCCTGGACTACGTCCCGATGCCTGACTCGGTGGTCAAGCTGATCGAAGCCGCATGGAAAGCACAAATCAAGGACGCAACGGGCAAGCCAGTCTGGAAATAATTGTGCAGCGTGGCTGACACGGCACATCCTTAAGTTATAATCGCGGGGGCTGTTGCCCCCGTTATTATTTAACCAATATTACTCAACCATGCCGATGTTTTCACAAAATGCGCGCCATAAAAAACATGCAGTGTTCGACTTGCTGTTCCGCAGTCTGACGCGTGTCTGCGCATTTGGTGTGTTGGCGCTGCTGGCAGCGATCATCGGCTCGCTGGTGGTGGGCAGCATGCCTGCCCTTCATGCTTTTGGTTTCGGTTTTCTGTCCAGTTCCGATTGGGACCCGGTCAACGATAAATTCGGCGGGCTGATCCCTATCATAGGAACGCTGGTCACCTCGGGAATCGCGCTGCTGATCGCGATTCCGGTCAGTTTTGGCATCGCCGTTTTCCTCACCGAGCTCTCGCCGCGCATTTTGCGCCGCCCGCTCGGCATCGCGATCGAACTGCTGGCCGGCATCCCCAGCATCATCTACGGAATGTGGGGGCTGTTTATATTCGCCCCGCTGTTCGGCGACCATATTGAGCCATGGATCAACAAACATATCGGCGCCATGCCTTACATCGGCCCGTTCTTCTCAGGCCCGCCCATGGGCATCGGCCTGCTGACCGCCGGCATCATTCTTGCCATCATGGTCATCCCGTTCATCGCTTCGGTGATGCGCGATGTGTTTGAGGTGGTGCCCACGCTGCTCAAGGAATCCGCTTATGCAGTAGGCGCGACCACCTGGGAAGTGATGTGGAATATCGTGCTGCCATACACCAAAGTCGGCGTGGCCGGCGGCATCATGCTTGGGCTGGGACGCGCACTGGGCGAAACCATGGCCGTCACCTTCGTGATCGGCAATGCCCATGAACTGAACAAGTCGCTGCTGATGCCGGGCAACAGCATTTCCTCGGCACTGGCCAACGAATTCAACGAGGCGGTCGGCGATCTCTACACCTCCTCGCTGATCGAGCTCGGCCTGATCCTGTTTTTCATCACCTTCGTCGTCCTGTCCATTGCCCGCTATATGCTATACAAACTGGGGCAACGGGAAGGCCATGCTGCGTGAATGCCATGCTGAATCTATACACACGCCGCCGGATCATCAACGCAGTGGGACTCTCGGTCTCGGTGCTGGCCATGCTGTTCGGTTTATTCTGGCTGTGCTGGATATTGATCACCTTGCTGGATCACGGACTGCCCGCGCTCACCCCGGTGGTGTTCGCGCAAATGACTCCGCCCCCGGGCAGTGCCGGCGGTCTGCTCAACGCGATCGCAGGCAGCCTGATGATGACGGTGGTCGGCACCCTGATCGGCACACCCATCGGTATTCTGGCCGGCACCTATCTGGCTGAATTCGGCCAGCGCGGCTGGATGGCGCCGGTCACCCGCTTCATCAACGACGTATTGTTGTCCGCGCCGTCTATCGTGATCGGCCTGTTCGTGTATGAGGTCTATGTGGTCAGGGTCAGGCATTTTTCCGGCTGGGCCGGCGCATTTGCATTATCCATACTGGTGATCCCGATCGTGATCCGCACCACCGAAAACATGCTGCGGCTGGTTCCCAGCACGCTGCGCGAAGCCGCCGCGGCACTCGGGGCACCGCAGTGGAAAGTGATCAATTTCGTCACTTTACGTGCTGCCCGAGCGGGGATCATCACCGGGGTGCTGCTGGCCGTGGCGCGCATCAGCGGTGAAACCGCGCCGCTGTTGTTCACCTCGCTCAACAACCAGTTCTGGAGCAGCAACATGGACCAGCCGATGGCCAATTTGCCGGTGGTGATCTTCCAGTTCGCGATGAGCCCCTATGATGACTGGCAAAATCTTGCCTGGGCGGGCGCGCTGCTGATCACCGTCAGCGTGTTGACCCTCAACATCATGGCGCGCGTGCTGTTCCGGCAAAGTGCCACTACCCATTAAACCTGGCCATTAATCCGGCCATCAACAAGGCAAGCACATGAACATCGAAACCGTCGCCAACCCGAAGATCATCATCAATGACCTGAATTTTTATTACGGGAATTTCCGCGCGCTCAAGGATATCAACCTGAGCATCGCGGAAAAGATGGTGACCGCATTCATCGGCCCGTCCGGCTGCGGCAAGTCCACGCTGCTGCGCACCTTCAACCGCATGTATCAGCTTTATCCGAAACAAAAGGCCACCGGGGAGATCCTGCTGGATGGGGAAAACATACTCGACAGCAAGCAGGATCTGAACATGCTGCGCGCCAAGATCGGCATGGTGTTCCAGAAACCCACGCCGTTCCCGATGACCATCTATGACAACATCGCATTCGGCGTGAAGCTGTACGAAAACCTCAGCAAGCATGACATGCAAGCCCGCGTGGAATGGGCGTTGCGCAAAGCCGCGCTGTGGACCGAGGTGAAAGACAAGCTCAAACAGAGCGGCACCGGGCTTTCCGGCGGACAGCAGCAGCGCCTGTGCATCGCCCGTGCGATTGCGGTAAAACCGCAAGTGCTGCTGCTGGACGAACCCACCTCCGCGCTCGATCCGATCTCCACCGCGCACATCGAGAAGCTGATCGACGAACTGAAGGAAGACTTCACCATCGTGATCGTCACGCACAACATGCAGCAAGCCGCGCG
>DHIV01000028.1 GCA_002403995.1 Gallionella sp. UBA4737
GTAGCGGCGAAGAAGCCGGCAGCAAAGAAAGCCGCTGCCAAAAAGCCAGCTGCTAAAAAGAAAGCAGCAGCCAAAAAACCGGCTGCCGCAAAGCCTGCAGCTCCTGCGGCAGCAAGGCCAGCAGCACCGGCCCCTTCCGCTCCAGCACCAGTACGTCCGGCTGCAACATGGCCTTTTCCTACACCGGGAATCGGCAAGCCGAACTAGTCGGTGGTATCACTGTGGTGGCGGCCCCTGATGTCTAGGTAGTTGTCTTCTGGGCAATAAGGGGCTTACCACAGTAGCTTTGGTTTTTTGGGCGCACTAACTGGTGCGTGCGCCTTTTTATTTCACCAACACAATGTTGGTGCGTTCTTTTGTTCTCATTGCAAACAGAGATGGTTTGCGATGGGCTTTGTGCCCTCTAAATTCTGTGGACAAGGCGCTTTCTTGACATATTGATTCCGCAACGGCCAATTTTGCAGGTGGCATGTGCGTAATATCCGCCGATCACGCAGCGATGGGAAAAATAACTCGCTAATTTTGCAGCGCAACGTTGTACAACGTGATCGGCGCGCCGCTGTTCTGTTTTGAACTGCTATCACTAGCCACTACCAAGCGATGAGCTTCTATTCTGTCGAACTGTCCTATCAAACCGATGCCGCGCATTACTACGCCGCACTGGCTGATCTGCCTTGGGCGGTGTGGCTGGATAGCGGCGGCATGGCGCGCTATGACATCCTGACCGCCGCGCCGCAGCATACGCTGGTGCTGAATGAGGAAATAATCCAAAGCGATCCATTTGCAATGATACGCAGCGAATTGGGTGAACAGGTCGCGCCCGTCGCGGACGTGCCGTTCGCGGGCGGCGCGCTGGGTTACTGGGGCTATCACCTGGCACAGCGGGTGTCGGCATTACCGCGCGCTGAGGAGGATGCCAGGCAGCTGCCGGATATGGCGATCGGCATCTACGATTGGGCGCTGGTGCTGGATCATCAGCAGCACACAGCGCGTCTGGTTTCACACCGGCGATATGCCGGAACTGCAGATTTGCTGTTGCGGATATTGCAGCGCTTGAAAAACAGCCCGTCAATTCCTGCGGATACATTTCGTGTGCAAGGAAAGATCACTTCCAACTTTACGCCGCAAAGCTACGCCGCCGCATTTGCGCGGGTGAAAGATTATTTAAAGGCAGGCGACTGCTATCAGGTCAATCTCGCGCAACGCTTCAGCGCCGCCGCCTCGGGCGATGCACTGGGTGCCTATCTTGCGCTGCGCAGCCTGAGTCCCGCACCGTATTCCGCCTTTCTCAACCTGCCTCAGGCCCAGATTCTATGCGCCTCGCCGGAACGTTTCCTGCGTGTGCAGAACGGCAGCGTGGAAACCAGACCGATCAAGGGCACCCGTCCGCGCGGCGCCGATGCGCGACAAGATAGACAGCTTGCCGACGAGCTGCGCAACCACCCCAAAGACCGCGCGGAAAACCTGATGATCGTGGACTTGTTGCGCAACGATCTGGGCAAAAGCTGTGTGCCGGGATCGGTGCGCGTGCCGAAACTGTTTGAAGTGGAAAGTTTCGCCAACGTGCATCATCTGGTCAGCACGGTGGAAGGCAAGCTCGCGGAAGGACGCGATGCGCTGGACGTGCTGCGCGACTGTTTCCCCGGCGGCTCGGTCACCGGCGCGCCCAAACTGCGCGCGATGCAGATCATCGAACAACTGGAGCCGGACCGTCGCGGCATCTACTGCGGCGCGATAGGCTATGTCGGATTCGACGGCAACATGGACACCAACATCGTCATCCGCACCCTGGTTTACTCTGACAACGAGATTCGCTGCTGGGCGGGCGGCGGCATTGTGGCGGATTCCGATGTGGCGGCGGAGTATCAGGAGACGCTGGACAAGGCGGCGGGGATGCTTAAACTATTGCGACACTATGGAGGTGAATATGATGGTTCTACGCAAAGCAGCTGAGCGCGGCTACGCGCAGCACGGCTGGCTGGAAAGCTGGCACAGTTTTTCGTTTGCCGATTACAACGATCCGGCGCATGTCCGTTTCGGGCCGCTGCGCGTGATCAACGAGGACATCGTGCAGCCCGGCACTGGCTTCGGTACACACGGGCATCGCGATATGGAAATCCTGACTTATGTGTTGAGCGGCGCGTTGCGCCACCGCGACAGCACGGGGAGCAGCGGGGACATCCGTTATGGCGAAGTTCAGGTGATGAGCGCGGGCACCGGGGTGCAGCACAGCGAGGTGAATCCTTTGCCGGACGAGGCGGTGCATCTGCTGCAAATCTGGATCATGCCTGACCGGCAGAACCTGACGCCGGGGTATCAGCAAAAGAAATTTCCGCTGGAAGACAAACGGGGGCACTGGTGTCTGCTGGCTTCGCCCGATGCGGCGCAAGGTTCGTTGTTGATTCATCAGGACGCGCACGTGTTTGCAGCGCGGCTGGATGGCGCGGAAACGCTGGATTATCCGATAGTCGCACAGCGCAAAATCTATCTGCATGTCGCGCGGGGTGGCCTGAAAGCCAATGGGCATACGCTTTCAGCGGGGGATGCGTTGATGTATACGGGCGAGGCGGGGGTTGAGTTGAGTGATGCGCGCGAAGCGGAGGTGCTGTTGTTTGATATGGGGGGTGATCTGTAGGTCGGGTTTCAACCCGACATGTATGCTCAACACCAAAGTCAAAACCGCCGGTGGCAGACCGGCAACTGACCCCTTTCTTTTGTGCGGCCAAAAGAAAGGGGCGAAAGAAAAATCCGCCCCGGTTTCCCGCGCCTTCGGCGTGCCCTGCGTTGCTCGACTGGTCAGGCTTCCTCATAAACTCGCACGATCCGCTACGCGGCCACGTGCTCAAACATATTCGTCAGAATTCCCTGACCAGCCTCCGCGACTCGGCGGCGCACAGGGGAAGAAAAGCAAGAACCGTAAGTCGTAGGGTGGGCAACTCGTTGCCCACCAATTAATGATTTGCCGCGTGGGCACTATGTGCCCACCCTACCGGGCTTGATATTCCATTTGATTCACGGCACGATGCACCGATGATACTTTTTCTACAGCTTCGTTGGGTTTGTAAGTGGCGCGGCGTCTTTACTTTGCATAAGTTAGGGTTAATATTTATAGCCAACACCAACCGTCCAGACGCTGCAACGACTAGAAGAAAAAGAACTACCGACGTTGTAGCTATCCAAATCAAGCCGCATTGAAACAGCATTGTTGAAGTCATACTTCGCACCAACACCGTAGGTTATGTCTGTTTTTATACCGCTAATGTAATTGTAGCTGCTACCAAGACCCGTAACGGCGGCTGTAACTTGAATGTCAGCAACCCCCAATTTGCCCAACAAACTGAATTGATTAGCCAAGGGCAACATACCAACCGCAACAAAAGCCCAACCATTGATTCTGGCTGATGCAGTAGCTGATCCAGCAAGGTTTCCGCCAGAGGCACCGTAAGTTTCATTACTCGAACCAATGAAACCACCTTCAAATGCCAAATTTTTATTTATTTGATAACCAACATCCAAATTGTAGACGGTGGGTGTGCTCATGCTGGATGAAAATCCGTTCTTTCCCGCAGATGTCAGTTGATAATCTAGCATGGGCTTAACACCACTGCCTGTTGTTTGCCCGACTGCACCAAACAAATACCAACCATCGCCACTCGCAAATGCGGTCGTTGTACCAGCCAAACTTGCGATTGCCATTATTGCCAAAGATATTTTCTTCATTTTCGTCCCTTATAGTCGAGCTTGTGAGCAAGACTTGTCAATATACTTTATTACAGCCCCCAACCATTAATCATTTTTCTATCATCTGAACCGGCGAGGCATAACGTCCGGTTGTGGCCAGCCAACTCGCGTAAGGCGTAATGGATGTAGGGCGTCAATAAGCGAAGCGCATTGCGCCGTATGTTTGCTATCCGGTGTAATGCGCATATCTGAAAAAAGGGCGTATGCCATACGCCCCTACATGAACTCTTTGCGTTCCGCCCATTTCCCCTGTGCGCCGCCGAGTAGCACAGGCGGGTCAGGGGGATTTCGGCGAGGACTGATGA
>DHIV01000110.1:0-12107 GCA_002403995.1 Gallionella sp. UBA4737
CCCGATTGAAAAAACCAAAATCGTCGAAGTCGCTGCCGCCGTTCTTCAACGCCCCGACAACTCCTTCCTCCTCGCCCAACGTCCCCCGGACAAAATCTGGGCCGGCTATTGGGAATTCCCTGGCGGCAAGATCGAACCGGGCGAGACGCCATACCATGCGCTGGTACGCGAGCTGCGCGAGGAGTTGGGCATCGAGGTCGAGACAGCCTATCCGTGGTTGACGCGCGTGTTCGCTTATCCGCACGCGACAGTGCGGCTGAATTTCTTTCGCGTGACGGCGTGGGGCGGCGAGTTGCATCCGCATGAGGGACAGCAGTTTGCGTGGCAGCCGTCCCTCTCCCTAGCCCTCTCCCCGGAAGGGGAGAGGGGACAGGTTTTGGTTGCTCCAGTGTTGCCCGCCAATGCGCCTATCCTGCGCGCGCTGTCGTTGCCAACCCTCTATGCGATCAGCAATGTGGCCGAGCTGGGCGAGGCGGAATTCATGCGGCGGCTGGAAGCGGCTTTGAACAAGGGTTTGCGGCTGGTGCAGTTGCGCGAGAAAAATTATACGCGCGAGGCGCTGCGCGAACTGGCGCTGAAGATGTTGCCGCTGCTGGGGCAGCATGATGCGCGTCTGATCATCAATGCCGATGTCGAGTTAGTGAAAGAAATCGGTGCGGACGGGGTGCAGCTGACCGGCGCGCAGTTGGCCGAGTTGCGCGAGCGTCCTGCTGTGGACTGGTGTGGAGCTTCCTGCCACAACGCTGCGGAGTTGCTCCGTGCCGAAGAACTGGGTTGCGATTTCGCGTTGCTGAGTCCGGTGTTGCCTACGCAATCGCATCCGGGGGCGCCGCATCTGGGCTGGGAGAATTTTGCGGCGATAGCGGCGGGGTCATCCATTCCGGTATATGCGCTGGGTGGCTTGACCGGCGCTGACATGGACACCGCGTGGCAGCATGGCGCACACGGGATTGCGTTATTGCGTCAGGCTTGGTGAGGTGGTTCGGTGAATTCCTGTTCTTCCTCGTCCGCTGGTTGAGCAACGCGATATTCCTCATTGGCCCATTTTCCCAAGTCAATCATCTTGCAGCGTTCGCTGCAAAAGGGACGAAAGCGGTTGTTGGTGTCCCATTGATGTTCTTTGCCGCAATGCGGGCAGGTCACGATAGGCGCCACTTTGGATTGGTTTCTGAGGTCTGGCTTCGTGGAATCCGGCATCATGTTGATATGCTGCAGAAGGTCAGATCGAACGGCACATCCTGTTCGAACAGGGCGGACTTCGCCGCATAGTTTGCCGCGATGAAGCGGATGTTGATCGCGTATTTGTTGGCGCCGACCTCGGGTATGCAGGCCAGTTCTCTGCTCAGGCGGATACGCAGCATTTGCGCGATGCGCCCGCCCTGCATTTGCTGGAAGGTGCCTTGATGAGCAGTGAAGTGAAATACCTTGCCGTTTTCGCGCAGCAGGCGCAGCACGATCTTCAGGCCGGTATGCAGGGGCAACAGCGGGGCCAGCCATGAGCGAAGGTTTTCGCGTCTCACACACACGTCCTGTTGCTGCCAGTAGTGGTAGGAAGGCAAATCGAATTCACACGTGCCACCCGGCATGACTGCGCGCTGCTTGATGCCCATCAACCACTCATTCTCGCGCAGGTACTGCCCGATCTTTCCGCTCATCGCGAGCAGCAGCCTGGAAGCCTGTTCGATTTCGTTCAGAATCGCATCCAGTGCCTGTTCGGAAATCGCCGGGTTGTTGTGCAGGTTGGATAACACGCGTTTCTGGCGTTCCAGTTCCTGCAGCAGATCGGACTTCAAGTCCGCACGGCTGATGACTTCAAGAATTTCAAACAGTGTCATCAACGCCGCGTGGTTATCAAAACCGTCGTCATGTTCGGTGAAGTGCGCCATGCGCGCGAACAGATCCTCAAGACGCAACAGGGTGCGAACCTTTTCGGTAAGGGGAAACTCGTAGCTGATCACGTCGTTATTGCCCGATGTGCTGTTCCGTTATTGCTCATGTGCTGTTGAGAAAAATCCGTTGCGAACGATATATTGAATATCCTGTTATCGTCAATTGCTGTTTTGCATGCCTGAGTAGCGCTGGTGCAGAACGGCAACCTGTTCGGCCAGGCTATCCAGGCCTGCATCATTGTGTATGACATCGTCAGCCAGCTGAAGCCGTTCGGCCCGCGGCGTTTGCTGCGCGATGATGCCGCGTATTTCCGCCCCGCCCATTCGGCTGCGTCCGATGACGCGCTCAACCTGGTTATGTTCGTCGCAATCCACCACCAGCACGCGCTGGACAAGTTGCCGGAACGCGGGACTTTCCGGCAGCAGCGGCACGACGGCGACGATGTAGGGTCTGGTTCGCAACTGTTGCAATTGAACTTTGGCCTGTTCCAGTATCAGCGGATGCAGGATCAGTTCCAGCCGCTGCTTGGCCGCCGCATCCGAAAAGACCAGCCCGCGCATTTTTGCCCGATCCAATGCGCCGTCATCCATGATGTAATCTTTGCCAAAGGCCGCGCTGATAGCTGCGATGGCCTCGCCACCGGATCGCGTCAGACGGTGAGAGATCGCGTCCGTATCGATGATGCCGGCGCCATGTTCCGCGAACAGGCCGGCCACCGTGCTTTTGCCGCAGCCTATCCCGCCCGTAAGCCCAATACACAGGGTCATGGCCGGCCTAGTATATGCAAATATTCCTGAGTCAGTGTCTGTCCCCAGAACAACGCGATCAGCCCTCCGCCGGCCAGATAGGGGCCGAACGGAATGGGGATGTTGCGGCCATGCTTGAGTGCAACGATCAGGGTAATGCCGACCACTGCGCCTACCAGCGAGGACAACAGAATGATCAGCGGCAACATCTGCCAGCCCAGCCAGGCACCCAGTGCGGCAAGCAGCTTGAAATCGCCGTAGCCCATGCCTTCTTTGCCGGTGGCGAGCTTGAACAGCCAATACACGCTCCACAGAGTGAGATAACCGATCACCGCGCCGATCACCGCGCTGGGCAAATTGGTAAAGACCCCGAACAGGTTGAACAGCAATCCGGTCCAGAGCAGCGGCAGGGCGATGTCGTCCGGCAGCAATTGCGTGTCAAAATCGATTGCAGTGAGCGCTAGCAACGCCCAAACAAACAGCAGCGCGCCGCCCGCAGCCCAGCCGAAACCAAAATGCCAGGCCGCGTAGGCGCACAGGATGCCGCTGATCGCCTCGATGACAGGATAGCGCAGCGAAATGGCCGCCCCGCAACCCCTGCACTTGCCGCGCAGCAGCAGGTAACTGAGGATGGGGATGTTTTCCCACGCGCTGATGACGTGATTGCAATGCGGGCAGGCAGAGCGGGGAACCACGAGATTGTAGCGCGGAGCGGCATCGCTGTCCGGCTGCGAAGTTTCTCCGCGCAGTTCGGCGCATTGTTGCTGCCAGCCCAGTTCCATCATTTTCGGCAAACGATATATCACCACGTTGAGAAAACTGCCGACCATCAGACCCAAAATGGCACACATGACGGTGAACGCGAGCGGTGAAGATTGGAGAAGTTGGAACAATGCAGTCATGTCGGCCGTTTCAGTGGAGACTAATTCGCGTGAGGGTTATTTCGGAGCGGACCTGCCGACCATCAGTCCAGGGATCAGGCACGCGGCAACAAATGCGGCGGGAACCGTTTGCAGTAACTCCGGCAAACTCATAATGCCGCAACTTGGATTGAGGATTGATGCTCTAGCGGGAGACTGGCACCTTGTAACTTGTGTCTTGCAGCTTGATCTCGATTTTGCATTAAACAACTTGACCCATCTTGAATATCGGCAGATACATCGCGATCACCATGCCGCCGATCAGCGTGCCCAGAACCACCATGATGACCGGCTCCATCAGACTGGAGATGGCCGCCACAGCATCATCGACTTCAGCTTCATAGAAATCGGCCACCTTGCTGAGCATGGCGTCCAGCGAGCCGGCCTCCTCGCCGATGGCACACATTTGCAGCACCATGCTCGGGAATACCTCGGTATTTTGCATAGCGACGGTCAAGCCGCTGCCGGTGCTGACTTCGCGCTGGATGACTTTGGTGGCATTGAAATACACCGCATTGCCCGCCGCACCGGCCACCGAATCAAGGGACTCGACCAATGGCACGCCGGCCGCGAACATGGTAGAGAGCGTGCGGGTCCAGCGGGCGATGGTTGCCTTGCGGATCAACTCTCCAAAAATGGGCATTTTAAGCAGCAGCGTGTCCATCACGTCCTGCATTTTTTTGTTGCGTTTCCAGAAATAGAAGAAGGCGTAAAAGCCACCGCCGATCCCGCCAAAGATCAGGTACCAATATTTCACAAAGGCATCGGAGATGTGCATCAGGACTAATGTCGGAGCAGGCAAATCCGCGCCGAACCCTTCGAACAGTTCCTTGAATGCCGGAATCACGAAAATCATGATTACGGCGGTGATGATAAATGCCACGACGATGATGGAAACGGGATAGAACAATGCCGATTTGATCTTGCTTTTGAGTGCCTGGGTCTTTTCCATGTAGGTCGCCAGGCGCTCCAGCAAAGCGTCCAGAATACCCGCCGCCTCGCCCGCGCCGATCAGGTTGCAATACAACGCGTCAAAGTACAGCGGGTATTTCAGGAAGGACTGTTGCAAGCTGCTACCGGTTTCAACGTCAGTCTTGATGTCCAACAGCAGTCGCGCCACAGAGGGATTGTTGTGCCCCTTGCCTACAATATCGAAAGCCTGCAACAGCGGAACGCCCGATTTCATCATGACGGCAAGCTGGCGTGTGAACAGAGTGATGTCTTTGGCGGTGATGGCTTTGCCGCTCTGCTTCTGCTTCTTTATTTTTGTGACATTGATTCCTTGGCGCCGCAAATGGGCAGAAACACTGGCTTCGCCAAGCCCGCGTATCTCGCCTTTGGCTGCCTTGCCGGTTTTGTCCTTCCCTTCCCAGGCGTAGGTAAATTCTTTAGCTTTTTGAACTATTGCTTTTGAAGCTTTTGCTGCTACAGCCATAGTGTCTCCCTTGGGTCAATCACTAATTATGTGGGCTAATGCTGGCGGCCATCATGCCGAGCTTTATGCCTCTTGTAAAGGCATGTTTTTTATTGACGATTACTTTAGCTGTGCCGGGAAAATGCGCGCTACCTTCACGATGCGATCCTGCGTTTGGATCACCTCTATAGGATAGCCTGCGATTTTCAAACTGGTGCCTGTTTCCGGAATGTCTTCCAGGTGGTCTAGGATCAGGCCGTTCAGTGTTTTCGCGCCGTCCAGCGGCAGGTGCAATCCCAGTTTACGATTCAGTTCGCGCAAGCTGCTGCTGCCTTCCAGCAGAAAACTGCCATCTTCCTGGCGCAGGAATTTGCCGGTCTGCGAGGGCGATTGCGTGGTGAATTCCCCGACAATTTCTTCGAGGATATTTTCCAGCGTTACCAGGCCGAGCAGTTCACCATATTCATCCACCACCAATCCCAGCCGTGAGTGCCGTTCCTGAAACTGTTGCAGTTGCTTGAGCAGCGGGGTGTCGGAGGGAATGAAGTATGGCTCATTGAGTATTTCACGCAGTTGTGTCAAATCCATTGTGGTTTCCTGCATCAGGGCAGGTACCCGTTTGATATGCAGGATGCCGATGATGTTGCTGGGCGTGTCGGCATAAACCGGCAATAGCGTGTGGTGACAAGTAATGATCTGCTGGCGCAGTTCGTTTGGTTCGGCGTTGATATTCAACGCTTCGATCTGATTGCGCGGAACCATCACGTCGTTCACGATAATACGTTCGAGATCGACTAGATTGAGCAGCATCTTCTGATGCTTGCGCGGCAGGAAATGCTCGGCATCCAATACCAGTCCGCGCAATTCCTCCAGCGTCAACTTTTGTTTGCTCTGGTCGGTCTGGATCTTGATGCGCAGCAGCCAGAGCAGCCCGCGCACAATTGCGGTGGCAACCGAAACGACAGGATGAAACAGGGTCACCAATGGCGACAACAGGTAGCTGGAAGGCAGCGCGACGCGTTCGGGATGGCTTGCGGCAATGATCTTGGGCATGATTTCGCTGAATACCAGCAGCACAAAAGTGATACCGAGTGTGCCTAGCAGCAAGGCCAGTTCGCTTGTTCCGAATACGCGCAAAACAAGCACGTTGGTGACGGCGGCTGCAGTGACATTGAGCAAAGTGTTGCCGAATAATATCGATCCCAGCAGCTTGTCAATTTTTGCGAGCAGACTGGAAGTGAGCTTGGCACTTTTGCTGCCCTTGCGTACCAGCGCGCTTAGTCGATAGCGGTTGATCGCCATCATGCTGGTTTCCGCAGCAGAAAACCATGCGCCGAAGATCAGCAGCAACAGCAAGATGCCAAGCAGTGTGCCTAAAGAGATGTCGTCCAAAGTGATGCCCTAGTAATAGTGATGGCGAATCATTTTGATGGCGGGAGGAATAGTGGGCGAGAGGTAAACGGGTGTCAAGCGGCTCGCCTATAGCTGAAAACCATCAGCGACACACCGGCAATCACCATCGGCAAGCTCAGCCATTGCCCCATACTCATACCCATCGACAGCAGACCGAGAAAATCGTCCGGTTCGCGGGTGAATTCGACGAGAAAACGGAAGCTGCCATAGCCGATCAGGAACAAGCCTGATACTGCGCCGACAGGACGCGGCTTGCGTGCATACAGCCAGAGCAGCGTGAACAACAACACGCCTTCAAGTGCGAATTCATAAAGCTCGGAGGGATGGCGCGGCAGGTTATCCACCTTGGGGAAGATCATCGCCCATGGCACGTCAGTGGGCCGACCCCACAGTTCACCGTTGATGAAATTGCCGAGGCGTCCAAACGCCAGGCCGGGCGGCACCAGGGGGGCGATGAAGTCGGTCAATTGCAGCCAGCGCAGTTGATGTTTGCGCGCGAACCAGGCCATGGCAACCAGCACGCCGAGAAAGCCGCCATGAAAAGACATGCCGCCTTGCCAGACGGCAAAAACTTCCAGCGGATGCGCGAAGTAATATGCGGCTTTGTAAAACAGCACATAACCCAACCGCCCGCCCAGGATCACTCCTAGCACGCCATAGAACAGCAGGTCATCGAGCAGCTTGGCATTGATCTGTGGGTCATTTAACGCGGTGATGCGTTTGCGCCCCAGCCACAAAAAGGTTATGAAACCGGCTAAGTACATCAGCCCATACCAATGAATCGCAAGCGGGCCGAGTTGCAGGGCGATGGGATCGAATTGAGGATGAATTAGCATGAATGAATCAGGTAAAATTGGATGATTGATTATACGGGCATCTCTAAAATCAGTCGCGGTTACCATACATTGCAAGTATTCAAAGAGGAAAACATGATCACAGCACAGCAGTTGAACACGCAATTTGGCATCACGGGACAACTCGAATTTCGTGATGATGCCAGCGGTCTGGTCGTCGCGGAAATCCACAACAAGCAAGCAAGCGCATCTCTCTGTCTGCAGGGCGCGCATCTGATGACCTGGAAACCCGGGAGCCAGTCTGTGCCCGTGATATGGCTGTCGCGGGATGCCAAGCTGGCAGTGGGTAAATCCATACGCGGCGGCGCGCCGGTCTGCTGGCCGTGGTTTGGTCCGCATGCTTCCGAATCCGGCTTCCCCGGACACGGTTTTGCGCGTACCGTGCCCTGGAAAGTGACGGAGTCTGGCAATGAGCCGGACGGTGCGACACGCCTGACGCTACGCCTGGTGGACAGTGAGAAAACGCGCGTGCAGTGGCCTCACGCATGCACGCTGGATCTGACCGTGATCGTCGGCGAGACGCTGCGCATGGAACTGACCACCGAAAACACCAGCGCAGCCGATTTCGAAATTGGCGAGGCTCTGCACACTTATTTTCAGATCGGCGATATCGGTGCGGTGCGTGTAAAGGGATTGGAGGACTGCGAGTATTGGGACAAGGTCGGCGGCACTGCACTGCGAAAACAAATTGGCGCTATCAGTTTTTCCGGAGAGACTGACCGCGTGTATATCAATACCGCCTCAGAGTGCGTGATTGAAGACGATAAACTGAAGCGGCGTATTCATGTCGCCAAGTCCGGCAGCCTTTCCACCGTGGTGTGGACACCTTGGACGGACAAAGCCAACAAGATGGGCGACATGGGCCAGCCGGACGGCTGGCGCGAAATGGTTTGTGTGGAGACCGTGAATGCGCTCGAAAACGTGGTGAAAGTCGCGGCGGGAAACAGGCGCACGATGATAGTCGAATACCGTGCCGAGCCATTTTGACATTGATATTCATATAGTTCCAGGCGCCGGTCAAGCAGGCTTCAAGCCGCAAGTCAAATTTGTGAGAACTTTAAATTGATTTAAATGTTTGAAAAATAGTATCCTGCCGGAGAAGTTAATTGACAAAGAAAGCAAAATTGTTACAAAATGTAACAGTGGAGGTAGGGACCTTACACATTTTATTTTGGGTATTTGAATCACAAAAATTGGAGAGAAGATGAAGTCTATTATCACAAGCATGATCGCAGCAGCAGGTTTGATGGTCGTCGGCAGCGCATTGGCGACAGATATGCCAGAATTGGCAAAGAAGAGCGGCTGCACCGCTTGTCACTCAATTGACAAGAAGGTAGTTGGCCCGGCTTGGATGGATGTTTCCAAAGCCTACAACAGCAACGGCGCAACGACTACCGGCAAGAAAGTTGCTGACATTTTGGCCGAGAACCATGCCAAGACAGCTGAAGAATGGCTGACACACAAGGTAGCCACGGGAGGTACAGGCAACTGGGGTACTGCAAAGATGATCCCGAATGCACCCAAGGTTTCCGAAGCTGACATCAAGACACTGGTCGAATTCGTTTTGGGTTTGGCGAAGTAAGTCAGAAATGTATTTTATAAAAAGCCGGCGCAAGCCGGCTTTTTTATTGCCTGAGGTTGTGTACTTGATGTCAACTTTTGCACTGCTAGCAGCGTTGACTGTCCGCTGCCAGTGAAAATTGGTTGGCAAATTAGCCGGCCTCTTGTTGGGGGAATTAAGCCCCTTGTAACCATGGCATACTCTTGGAGGCGCAATTGCCGATGGCTATGCAAAACAGACGGGGTTGTTTAAAATCGAGCGTGGAGGCAAAACCTTCGCATTGGGGATATTTTAATCATAAAAATGGAGAGAACATGAAGTCTATTATCGTAAGCATGATCGCAACAGCAGGTTTGATGGTTGCAGGTAGCGCAATGGCAACTGATATGCCAGATCTGGCAAAAAAGAGCGGTTGTACCGCTTGCCACACTGTCGAGAAGAAATTGGTTGGTCCGGCCTGGAGAGATGTTTCCAAGGCTTACAATAAAGTCGGCGCAACTGGTACTGCCGTTGACGCTAAGGCTTACCAGACCACCCAGAAAGTTGCTGACATCCTGAAGGAACACGGCAAAGCAACTCCAGAAGCATGGCTGGAAGAAAAAGTAGCCAAAGGCGGCAAAGGGGACTGGTTCACCACTACAGCTATGATTCCTAATGCACCTAAGGTCAGCGCAGCAGATATCAAGACGCTGGTCGATTTCATTCTTGGTTTGGAAAAATAAGTAAGTCAGGGGCAATCCTGGAAAAAGCCGGCGCAAGCCGGCTTTTTTGTCGTATCTCGTAGCGTTTTGCTGTGCGCTGAATAAGCGTTGCTTGAGCATTGTGACAATTCAGAGTTTATTCGAAAGTCAACTTTTGCTCGATGACCAACGTCCCATACTTGTTACCAGAGATGTCTTGCGTCGGTCCAAACTGGCCGGTTGCAATAACCAATGACTTGCCCTGCGCTGAAGATAGGACTGGTCAGCTTGCCTGTGGCCAGCCGGTAGATTCATCATTCGAATGGCTATGCAAAGCCGACAGGGTTGTTTAGAATCGAACACGGAGGTCAAACCTTCGCAAGGTTGAAGAGTGTTAATCATAAATCGGAGAGTCGTATGAAATCTATTATCGGAAGTATGGTTGCATTAACAGGTTTGATGGTTGCTGGTGGCGTGATGGCTGAAGAAATGCCAGCGCTGGCCAAGAAACTCAACTGTACCGCCTGTCACGCCATTGACAGGAAGGTGGTTGGCCCGGCTTGGAGAGACGTTGCTAAAAAATACACCGGTAGCGGCGTTACCAAGTACACATACAACGGCAAGGAATATCCTTTGATTGAAGGCTTGGTGATGAAGGTGTCCAAAGGTGGTTCGGGTAACTGGGGTAGCATGCCTATGCCAGCTAATGACCCATCGGGCACCAAACAGGCTGAAATCACCGAATTGGTTAAGTTCGAGCAAAGTTTGTCTACCAAATAAATTTAAAGCATCGTGCAGCAAAAGCCGGCTTGCGCCGGCTTTTTGTTGTCCGTTAAATTGACAAGCAGCGTGCCTGCTCCGCATAATCCACGCACATTTACCAGGGGATAAACTATGCCGTTTCATTCTGTTCGTCCGTTATTGCTTGCCACCATTGCGTTGGTGTTGTTTTCCCTGGCGCTGTCCGGCTGTGAAAAATCGTCCACGACCGGCCAAAATACATCCGGCGATCTGCTCGTACGCATCGGCGCGTCAGCACCTTTGACCGGTCCGCAGGCGCATTTGGGCAAGGATAATGAGAATGGCACACGCATGGCGATAGACGATGCCAACGCAAAGGGTGTTGTTATCGGAGGACGCAAGGCGCATTTCGAATTGGTCAGCGAGGATGACCAGGCCGATCCCAAGACCGCGACCATCGTCGCGCAGAAACTGGTGGACAACAAGGTCAGCGGTGTGATCGGCCACATGAATTCTGGCACCAGCATCCCCGCAGCGAAGATCTACAGCGATAACGGCATCGTCCAGATTTCCCCTTCCGCTACTGCGGTCGCCTACACTTCCCAAGGTTACAAGACCACGTTTCGCGTGATGGCCAACGATGCCCAGCAAGGCCATGTACTGGGAGAGTATGCCGCGAAAAATCTGGGCGCAAAGAAGATCGCGGTGATCGATGATCGTACCGCATACGGCCAAGGCTTGGCGGATGAGTTCATCAAGGCCGCACAGGCCAGCGGCGCGCAGATCGTCGCGCACGAATACACCAACGACAAGGCGATGGACTTTACTGCGGTGCTTACCGCAGTGAAAGGCAAGAAACCGGATCTGCTGTTCTACGGCGGGATGGATGCGCAGGGCGGGCCGATGGCGAAGCAGGTCAAGGCGCTCGCGCTGAACCTGAAATTCATGACCGGCGATGGCGGTTATACGCCTGAATTCATCAAACTGGCAGGCGACGCGGCGGAAGAGGCTTATGCTTCGTTGCCCGGCGTGCCGCTGGACAAGATGCCTGGCGGGAAGGAATTTGAAAAACGCTTCGTGGTCAAGTACGGGGTCATCCAGTTGTATGCACCGTATTGCTACGATGCGGTGAATGTGATGATCGCCGCGATGCAGAAGGCTGGTTCTGCGGATCCGGCGAAATATCTGCCCGCGCTTGCCGGCACTTCATACGACGGTGTGACAGCCAGGATACAGTTCGATGAAAAAGGCGATTTGAAGGGCGGGGCCATCACTGTGTATCAAGTGCAACACGGCAAGTGGCAGCCGCTGGAGACGCTGGGTGCAATTACCCCGGCGGCACATTGAGATACATTTGATGCAATGACTTGAACGACACCTCTGTGTGTCGTTTTTGTTTGCAAGCTATGGAAATCTTTTTACAGCAAATCATTAATGGCCTGGTGCAAGGCAGCGTCTACGCGCTGGTCGCGCTGGGCTACACGATGGTGTACGGCATTCTCGGCCTGATCAATTTCGCGCATGGCGAAGTGGTGATGATAGGCGCGATGCTGGCGCTTTCTTCATTGACCGCGTTGTTGGGTATGGGCATCCCGCCGGTGCTGGCATTGCTGCTCAGCATCCTGCTGGCGATGGCAGGATGCATGGCGCTGGGTTATAGCATCGAGCGCATCGCCTACCGTCCGTTGCGCCATGCGCCTCGCCTCGCCCCGCTGATCACTGCGATCGGCGTATCCATCGTGTTGCAGAATCTGGCGATGATGATCTGGGGGCGCGAGTACCATTCCTTTCCGCAGCTGATCGCCAATACTTCGCATAGTTTCGGCGGAGCGATCATCAGCGATATCCAGATCATTATTTTCCTGCTGGCGCTGGCGATCATGGCGGG
>DHIV01000110.1:12285-30917 GCA_002403995.1 Gallionella sp. UBA4737
GTGGATATCAACCGCGTGATCTCGATCACCTTCATGCTCGGCTCGGCGCTGGCCGCGATAGCCGGTGTGATGGTCAGCGCCAATTACGGACTGGCGCACTATTACATGGGATTCATACTCGGCCTGAAAGCCTTCACTGCTGCGGTGTTGGGCGGCATCGGCAATCTGCGCGGAGCGATGCTGGGCGGATTGCTGCTCGGCCTTATCGAGAGTCTGGGTGCAGGCTATATCGGCGACATCACTGGCGGGTTCCTGGGCAGCAATTATCAGGATGTGTTTGCGTTCTTCGTGTTGATCGCTGTCCTGGTGTTCAGGCCGTCCGGTCTGCTCGGCGAACTTCTGGCAGAGAGAGCATGAAGTCTGTTCGCAAATCCGGGATGCTGATCGCGGCGCTTGTGGTCGCGCTGTTGCTGCTGCCGTTCATCACCGACGCGCTGCTCGGGCGCGGCTGGGTGCGCATCGTCGATTTTGCGATGCTCTATATCATGCTGGCGCTCGGGCTGAACATCGTGGTCGGCTATGCGGGGCTGCTCGATCTTGGTTATATCGCGTTCTTCGCGGTCGGTGCATATTGCTACGCACTGACCGGTTCGCCGCATCTGGCGCAGGCATTTCCGATGGTGTTTCCCGATGGCGTGCATCTGCCGTTCTGGATCGTGCTGCCAATGGCAGCTCTGCTCGCGGGCGGTTTTGGCGTGCTGCTCGGCGCGCCCACGTTGCGCCTGCGCGGCGACTATCTGGCGATCGTCACGCTCGGTTTCGGCGAGATCATCCGCATCTTTTTGAACAACCTGAACGCGCCGGTCAACCTGACCAACGGTCCGCAAGGCATCAGCCGCATCGATCCGGTCATTATCGCGGATGTGCCGTTGAGCGCGACGCAGAATATCTTTGGTGTCACGTTCCCTTCGGTGCATCTGTATTTTTATCTGTTCCTGGCTTTTACCGCGCTGGTGATCTTCGTTTCGCAACGGCTGGAAAGATCGCGCATCGGGCGGGCATGGATGGCGATACGCGAGGACGAGATCGCGGCTGGCGCGATGGGCATCAACACGCGCAACCTCAAGCTGCTGGCGTTCGCGATGGGCGCGATGTTTGGCGGCGCATCCGGCGCGCTGTTCGCCGGGTTCCAGGGCTTCGTCAGCCCGGAAAGTTTCAGCCTGATGGAATCCATCATGGTGCTGTGCATGGTCGTGCTGGGCGGCATGGGCAACATCGCCGGCGTGATCCTCGGCGGCGTGCTGCTGGCGTTGCTGCCCGAGATATTGCGCCACAGCGTCGTGCCGCTGCAGCAAGCCTTGTTCGGCAAAACGCTGGTCGATCCCGAAAGCCTGCGCATGCTGCTGTTCGGCACAGCGCTGATCGTGATGATGCTGTATCGCCCGGCAGGACTGCTGCCGTCGCGCGTGCGCCTCCGCGAACTGGATACCGATGAAGTTGCGGAGAAGACATGACTCATTCTCCACCGTTATTGCAACTCTCTTCCATCGGCAAACAGTTCGGCGGATTGAGCGCGCTCAGCGATGTGTCGCTGCATATCAGGCGCGGCGAGATCTACGGGCTGATCGGCCCGAACGGCGCGGGCAAGACCACGCTGTTCAACGTCATTACCGGCCTGTATCAACCGGGCGCGGGCGCATTCCAGTTCAATGGCACGCACTATCAGGCTGGCAAACCGCATGTGCTGGCGCAAGCCGGTATCGCGCGCACCTTCCAGAACATCCGCCTGTTCGCCAACCTTACCGCGCTGGAAAACGTGATGATAGGCCGCCACGTCCGCACCCGAGCGGGCGTGTTCGGCGCACTGCTGCGCGACCGGGCAACTCGCAACGAAGAGCATGCCATCGCCGAACGCGCGCGCGAACTGCTGCGCTATGTCGGTATCGAGAAGCCCGCGCAGACGCTTGCCAAACATCTCTCTTACGGTGAACAGCGCCGCCTCGAGATCGCGCGCGCACTGGCCACCGATCCTCTGCTGCTGGCGCTCGATGAACCCGCCGCCGGGATGAACGCCACCGAAACCGGGAGCCTGAGAACGCTGTTGCAATCCATACGCGGTGATGGCATCACCGTGCTGCTGATCGAGCACGATGTGAAACTCATCATGGGATTATGTGACCGTGTCGCGGTGCTCGATTACGGCAAGAAGATCGCCGAGGGTATTCCGGAAGAAGTGCGCAAAGACCGCGCTGTGATCGCCGCCTATCTCGGAGGTGATGATGGCTAGCCCCTTGCTTGAAGTCCGCGACCTGAAAGTCGCTTACGGCGGCATTCACGCCATCAAGGGAATAGACCTGAATGTCGCACAAGGCGAACTGGTGGCGTTGATCGGCAGTAACGGCGCGGGCAAGACCACCACACTGAAAACACTGGCGGGACTGCTGCGTCCGGCTAATGGACTTATCCATTACGATGGCAAGAGCCTGAAAAATATCGCCGCGCACCAGCGCGCCGCGATGGGCATCGCACTCGTGCCGGAGGGGCGCGGCGTGTTCGCGCGCATGACCGCGGCGGAAAATCTGCTGATGGGAGCGTACAGCCGCAGCGACAAAAACGAAATCGCAACAGACCTCGCGCGCATGTATGAATTATTCCCGCGCCTGGCCGAACGCAAAGACCAGTTGGCCGGGACGCTTTCCGGCGGCGAGCAGCAAATGGTCGCGATGGCACGCGCTCTGATGAGCCGCCCGCGTTTGCTGATGCTGGATGAACCCAGCATGGGACTCGCGCCGCTGATGGTGCAGAAGATCTTCGAGACCATCCGCGACATCGCCGCACTCGGCATGAGCATCCTGCTGGTCGAGCAAAATGCCAGACTCGCGCTGCAAGTCGCCCGGCGCGGCTACGTGATGGAAAGCGGTTCTATCACCTTGTCGGGCGCGGCCAGCGAATTGTTGGACAGCGATGCGGTGCAGCGCGCGTATCTGGGGGCTTAGCCGGCATTCATGCAAGAATGTGTATATTGCCAGCGGAGAAAATAAATGGCCGAGCAGATCCAGGATATCGAGTTGTTGCCGGAAACCGCGGCCATCAAGCAACTTTTTATCTTGTTGCACGGCGTGGGCGCGAGACCGTCCGACCTTGTGCCGCTGGCCTATAAGCTCAGGGATGTATTTCCGGGTGCCGCGCTCCTGCTGCCGGAAGGCACTTCCCCGTTTGACGACGGAGGCCCGTTCGACAGCGGAGGAAATCGCCGGCAATGGTTCTCGATAAGCGGAGTGACCGAAGAAAACTGGGTAGCGCGTGTTGCCGAAGCCATGCCGGCGCTGCATGGGCTGGTTCGGCACGCCCAGGATCGCTTCAAGGTTCTGCAGTTTGATACAGCGCTGGTCGGTTTTTCCCAAGGTGCGATCATGGCCGTGGAATTCAGCGTGGCGCATGATGGCCACATCGGAAGGGTCGTGGCATTTTCCGGGCGGTTTGCAAAGCTTCCCGAAAAGGCGCCCGAATTCACCACGCTGCACCTGCTGCACGGAGAAGATGACCGTGTGATCCCGGTCGAACATGCGCACGCTGCCTATGAAAGGCTCACGCAATTGCAGGGGGACGCTACGCTGGACATCGCATCATCGGTTGGCCACGAGCTGCATGACGCGCTTGCAGACCGTGCCATTCATCGCCTGCAGACATGTATTCCGTTGCGCAGCTGGAAGCAGGCGTTGAGCAGTGCGTAGCGAAAACAATCATGAACGCTCTCCCCATTAAAGGTTCGTCCGTTTCCCTTTGGGCGCCGCTGCATTATCCGGTGTTCAGGATGCTGTGGATCGCTTCGATCGTCTCGAATATCGGTTCCTGGATGCATGAGGTCGGCGCGGGCTGGCTGATGACTTCGCTCGCCCCGAGTCCTTTGATGGTGGCTCTGGTGCAGGCGGCCACGAGTGCCCCGGTATTCCTGCTGGCCCTGCCTGCCGGCGCACTGGCCGACATTGTCGACCGGCGGCGCTACCTGATCGCATCACAGGTCTGGATGATGATCGTTGCGGCAACGCTGGGGGCACTGACGCTTTCGGGAATGACGACAGCACCCATCCTGCTGATTTGCACTTTCGCCCTCGGTATCGGCACCGCGATGATGATGCCGGCATGGGGCGCGATCACGCCGGAACTGGTGCAGCGATCCGAACTTCAGTCGGCCATCGGCCTGAACACGATGGGGATGAATGTGGCCCGATCAGTCGGCCCTGCGCTTGCCGGATTGATCGTCGCCGCCGCCGGACCCGGGATGGTCTTCATGCTGAATGCCCTATCGTTCATTGTCGTCATTGCAGCCCTGAAGAGCTGGCAGCGCCCACCAACGGAAAGTGAATTGCCTGCCGAGCGCGTCTATGGGGCGATCCGCGCCGGCCTGCGTTACGCGCGCCATTCTCCGCAGTTGCGTGCGGTGCTGACAAGAGGTGTTGCCTTCTTCGTGTTCGCAAGCGCCTCCTGGGCATTGCTGCCGCTGATCGTCCGGCAGGAACTGCATAGCGGCCCGGGCACTTATGGACTGTTCCTGGCTTGCCTGGGTGCAGGCGCGGTTGCCGGCGCGTTGCTGCTGCCATATGTTCACGCCCGTATATCGCGCGACAGGATCGTGGCAGGCGCTACCGTACTGTACTCGATCGCCATGCTGGCGCTTGCCCATAGCGGGAACATCTACGCCGCAGGAGCTGCAATGATGATTATCGGCATGGCCTGGATCGGCGTGGTGTCGTCATTGATGGCAGCCGCCCAGGTCGCCCTGCCGCACTGGGTACGGGCACGAGGACTGGCGCTGTTCTGGGTCGTCTACATGGGCGGCATGGCTGGCGGCAGCGCACTTTGGGGACAGGTCGCCTCATGGGTTGGAATCCCCTATGCGCTGACGGCGGCAGCCGCCGGAGCGCTGCTTGGAATCGCTGCAGCGTCGCGCTACCGGATCGGCCAGCATGATGCCGGGGATCTTACTCAGTCGATCTACTCGCAGGCACCGATGTTGCCCGATGACCTCGAAATCGATCGGGGGCCGGTCATGGTGACGGTGGAATACCGCATCGATCCGGCACGGGCCGATGAATTCGCGCGAATCATGAACCATCAAATGCGCAGGATCAGGCGGCGCGATGGAGCGTTCATGTGGGAGTTGTTCAACGATGTCGAACAGCCAGATCGCATCGTGGAATGTTTCATGGTCGAATCGTGGCTGGAGCATTTGCGCCAGCACGAGCGGGTGACGGTTGCAGACCATGATGTCATCGAAATGACGCGGGTGTTCCATCTCGGTAGCGAACCTCCCAAGGTGACTCACCTGGTTGCCGGCAGGAACTAGCCAGCCGCCACAAACACATTTTTCTGATTGAAATAATATGGGCGCCATGACTGTCTGCCTTCTCGTTATAACTTCAGCTTTTTTTCGGGGCGCCGATTCTATGCTGGCCGCGATGCGGCGCGGCGCACGTATCCGGGAGGCTGGCCCGCGTTGATTCCCGGCTCTGACGTGCCTCTATGGCTCTTGGGCAATCAGTGCGGCATGAATATCTTCTTTTGACCGAAACCAGCTGCTATGCAAACCGGCCGCTCGTTTGGATGGGGGTGCGTAATATGCGCCAACCGTCCAATTTGGCTATATGGTTATGTTTTCTTCTATTTCCCCGGGAATTATGCTAAGTTGAGCCTCGTCAGGGTTACCCCTGCACATTCGTTTGTTTGATTTTCTATATTCATAACCACATCATTCGGGAGCGACACATGGCGACAAAAAGCAAAGCAGCAAAGAAACCCAGCACAAAGTCCGAGATCCTCGGCCATATTTCTGACAAGACCGGCCTCAATCGCAAGCAGGTGAGCGCAGTGTTCGACGAACTCGCCGTCCTCATCAAGCGCGATTTGAAGAGCTCCGGCCTGTTCAATGTGGTTGGTCTGATGAAAATCAAACTGGTGCACAAGCCGGCCCAGCCTGCAAAGAAGGGCATCAACCCGTTCACCAAGGAACCGATGACGTTCAAGGCCAAGCCGGCGCGCAGTGCCGTCAAAGTGCTGCCGCTGAAGGGCCTGAAGGACATGGTGTAAGCAAGCTTTACTGCCGTACGAAGGTTGCAGGTGGAGTTTGCTTGCAGCCCGTACGGCCTTTATTGCGGCTCGCCCCACTGCGCCATCAACTTGCGGTCCTGCCTGCTCTCCGCCATGCGCAGCATGAACGCGCAGTCTTCGCGGTGTATCGTGATGCCGCGGTCGCGCGTGACGTAGCCGACGATCGCATCTCCCGGCGCCGGGTTGCAGCATTTGGCGATGCGGGTCATCAGGTTGTTCACTCCTCCGACGGTGATGTCGACTTTTGAGGTGCGTTGAGCCGCCGGTCGGGATGTCTTTGGCTTTGCTGTTTCTATCAGCCTGGTGGGCAGTTCTTCCTGAATCGCGATGGCGATGCGCCGTTGCGTGATCTCGTTGCGCCCGACGGCCGCCAGGAAATCTTCCAGTTTGTTGAAGTGCAAGCGCTGCGCGAGCTTTTCCTGATTGATAGCGGTGACACCGAGCCGGTGCAGTTCGCGATCCAGTTGCGTCCTTCCCTGCGCGACGCTTTCGTCGTGGTTCTGGCTCTTGAACCAGGCGCGCACTTTGGCGCGGATGCGCGCGCTTTGCAGGAAGCCGAGCGACGGGTTGATCCAGTCGCGGCTCGGCCCGCCCTGCTTGACGGTCAGGATCTCCACGCGTTGTCCGTTCTGCAGCTTGTAGTTGAGCGGCACGATGCTGCCGTCCACCTTGGCGCCGCGGGTGCGGTGTCCCAGATCGGTATGCAGCGTGTAGGCGAATTCCACCGGGGTCGCGCCTTGGGGCAGGGCGATCACTTTGCCCCGTGGCGTGAACACATAAACCTGGTCGTGGAATAATTCATTCTTGAATTGTTCCTGCAGGTCGCCCTTATCGGCCAGGTCTTCTTTCCATTCCAGTATCTGGCGCAGCCACGCGATCTTCTCGTCGAATCCGGCATCTGATTTCACGCCTTCCTTGTAGCGCCAGTGGGCGGCGACGCCGAGTTCGGAATGCCGGTGCATCTCGCGGGTGCGTATCTGCACCTCGAGCGCCAAGCCGCGCGGGCCGACCACGGCGGTGTGCAGCGAGCGATAGTTGTTGCTCTTGGGGTGCGCGATGTAATCGTCGAATTCACTTTCGATCGGCGGCCACAATTCATGCACCAGTCCGAGCGCGGTGTAACACCCCCTGATGCCATCGATCTTGCTATCGTCCGCCTCCGACACGTTACTGCGAAGCAGCCGGTTGCGGGAGGAGGCGGAAGGCGACATTCCCGCCCCGTAACCAGCGACTTGGCCAGCGTTTTTTGATGGCCTAGTCGAATGGCTAGTAGTTTCATCAGAGACTTCGTCACGCCGTGTCATGTCGCCGACGAGTATCCGTACGGCGCGCACATCATAGAGTTCGCTGAAATCCATATGCTTGCGCTTCATCTTGTTGATGATGCTGTAGATGTGTTTGGGTCGGCCGGTCACCTCGGCGGGGATATCCGCCTGGCTCAACACCTGCTTCAATTTCGACACCACATCGGCGATGTATTGCTCGCGGTCCGCCCTGCGTTCATCCAGCAGCCTGGCGACTTTTTTGTAGAGCTCAGGTTCGAGATAGCGCACCGAGAGGTCTTCCAGTTCCCATTTGAGTTGCCACACGCCGAGACGGTTGGCCAGCGGAGCAAACAGACTGCGGGTCTGCTGCGCGATCAGTTTCTGCTGCTCGACGCTTGCGCCCGACAGATGGCGCAAGGTCTGGGTGCGCTCGGCGAGCTTGATCAGCACCACGCGGATGTCTTCCACCATTGCCAGCAGCATCTTGCGCAGGCTTTCGATCTGCTGCGCGGCTTCGTCCCTGTTATTTTTTTGCAGGCCGGGCATTTCGCTGAATTGTTCGATCTGCTCCATGCGCGATATGCCTTCGACCAGCATCTTCACATTGCCGCCGAAATCCCTTTCAATTTTTTCCGGCCAATCATCCAGATACTTGGGCACAGCATGCAAAATAGTTGCGACGATCGTTTCATGATCCAGGTTCATGCCGGCCAAGATCGCAGCCGCGCCCAGCGCATGCTGCAACAGCGGTGCGCCGGTGAGTTCGGTCTGTCCTTCGTAGAGCGGCCCGGCCAATTCGCACGCATTACGTATCACGTCGACTTCTGCGGGAGCAAAAGTTTTCGATACGGCATCAAGCAGGGACCGGGCGCTCTCGGATGGTGCGGATGATTTGTGCGGGATGGGAACCATGGGGCATTATTGCATTGATGCATGAGCTGCATAAAGGTGCCTGAAACAGGCATGGCGAGCCGAACAGCGTGGATTACAATCAACTACCTTTTCATTTTATGTTCAATATCTGCCAGTGTTTCTTGCGCAGTCTGTGCAAGCGGGCCGCCCAGGCTGACTGCCCGGCGAGCAGCCGCCAGCGCTTCTTCATAGCGCGCCTGATCGGCCAGGGTTTGCGCCAGGTTATTAAATGCGGCTACTGAATCGGGGTGGTCATGTGCGGCCTGACGAAAGGCGGTCTCGGCTTTGGCCAGGTCATGCATTCGATATGCGGTGTTGCCGACGCCGATTTGCGCGGACAGATTTCCCGGCCAACGATTCAGTGCGGCAATGTATGTGCTCTGTACCTGTTCAGGTTCACTGGTTTTCTCCAGTGCGCTGACTGCCGCAATAAATGAAGTGGCTTCCGCGGTTACCGGGATTTTTCCCGGTGGCAACGTGACCATCGCCCAGTAGCCGCTGCGTGCCCAGGTGTATTCGAATGTCCGCATCGGCAATACTTGCCGTTGCTCGGGCCCTGAGCGCAGGATGATTTCAGCATTGTCGAGGTCGTAGCCGATCGCGACCGCATAATGCCAGACTGGATACCAGGCGAAGGCCAGATTCTGAAGCACGACAACGGGCGTTCCGGCGGCGATCTCGCGCAGCATATCGTTCAATTCGGGGGCCAGTTGATAGGCGGTCGCGCCTTGGCGGCGCGTCGCAGCCAGCATCTCGACCTGCAGGCTGCCGTGCCGGTCGGGCAAATAAAGTTCTGGTTTTAGCGTTTCGGGCGTCGCCGCAATTCCGATGGAATTCAAAGACATCGCCAGCGATGCCGGCCCACATTGAAAAGCATCCTGCGCAAAATAGGGCACTTCGGTGAGTTCGGCATGCCTGGGCAGAGAGGCCGGCGGAGAACCCAGCATCAGGCGCGTCTGCGGCGGAGTCGCGCATGCGCCCAGTGACAAAAGAAAAACGCCCACTAAAAAGCGGGCGTTCCGCATCAACATGAATTATCGTCTAATAGCATGGGTGAACGGGAAGACTTTGGTCAGCCCGAGAATATCGGTTATCAGCAAAACGATGAAAATGAAGAGCAACGCGCCGATGATACCGTCGCCGCCAACGGGCAATTGATCCAGTTTACCGGCGATCATATGCGCTTCGTCATCGGTCAGTGCATTGACGCGCGCTTTCGCGTCCCCTGCCGACACACCTTCCTTTTGCAGCTGGGCGAGTACGTCTGCACGGTCAATGAACGCGATGATCCTGGCGCGGTCTTGCCCCGCCAGCTCATGGGAAACAGCTTGATCGGTTTCTACGATACCCGCAAAAGCGGGTTGCAACGGCAGGCCCATGGTCAGCATGGTTAAAATAACCATGCGGCTGGTCCAGCGCATGAATCGGGAATATTGCTGTGTCATTTTATTTCTCCTCGTTTATGTGAGACAGAATTAACAACGTAAAGGATCCGGGTCGCTTCCAAGTGTCGACTATGAATAGATCTTTGCGAAGACACTGAGTTTCCATTATAGCGAGAGATCAAACAAAAGAATTAAATTCGTGACATTTGAGATGAAATGCCAAGTGAGATTTTTGATCAGCTCCGCTAGGATGTATAGCGCAGCAAAAACTCGACCAATCTGTTGCGTATCGCTTCGCTTTCGAGCGACTGGGCATGTCCCGCACCCGGGACTATCCATAGCTGCTTCGGTTCTCCGGCACGCTCGAACAGTTGCCGAGAATGGTGAGCCGGAACCACCACATCCTGGTCGCCGTGTATCAGCAGCAGTGGTAGAGGGCTTATCGCTGCGACCGAGTTTGCCGGGGAATAGTCATCGTCGACCGTTAACCAGGGCAGCCATTGGAACGGCCAGGTAAGGAAAAAACCGGCAAGTTTTTCCTTGGCGATCCGGCGGTAATCAAAGAATGAGCTGTCGATGACGACTGCGCGGATGTTGGCGTGATATGAGCTGTGCGCCGCGTAATAAATGGCGAGCGCGCCACCGAGACTCTGCCCGAAGATGACAATCCGATTAGGATCAACGTTTTTATGCGCAAGCAGACTGCGCATGGCCGCATCGATATCGAGCTGTATTCCCGCCAGCGACGGCGTTCCTTCGGAGGCGCCATAACCGCGATAATCTAGCGCAAGCACGTTGAATCCTTCGGCGGGCAGCCACGCAACGTTACGGAAATGTGTGCTGATGTTTTCGGCATTGCCGTGCAGGAACAGCACAGTAGCTTTTGCCTTGCCGCCATTTTTATCTTGAGCCGGAAGAAACCACGCATTGAGCGGCGTGCCGTCCACCGCCTGGAAATTTTCTATTTGGTATTTGATTCCGTGCCGCTCCGGCGTGTCGATCAGATAACTGTGCGGCTGAAAAAACAGCTGGGTACAGCCGGATAGCAGCACAGTGAGTAGAAGCAATCCCAAAGAACGCATATCAAGGATGCGCATTTCAGAAATAGAACAACATCGACGCCGAGCCGCTGTTGTAAGTCCGTTGCAATTCGCGGTTTCGCGCGACATCCACTCGCAGTGCAAGATCACGACCAAATGCCAGGCGCTGTTCCAGACCGAATGTACGAGGCGTGTCGCGCTGGCCCAGAAAGTATCGCATACCGCGCACGTAACCGTGCAAGCGCCAGCGCGGGCTGAAGTCGATCATTCCGCCCGCGCTTGCACCTGCACCCAGTGCATATCCGTTTGCCAGATTTTTGTTGAGCCGAGCACTGCTGTCGAACAAGGCATACCACAGAGCCGTGTCACTCTTGTTAGACCAGGCTCCCCCTGTTCCGCCATCCAGCGAAAAAGCCAGCGGTTCGCTGCCATCGGGTGCGCGGACGCGCTGCCACCCGGCTGATATTTTCCATGACATGGGTTGAAAGAAGTCGTCGCGTGGAGTCAGCGACAGGATGCTGATAGGAGTGAATTTTTCAATTCTCGCTGTGCCAGAATCATAATGGCGCAGACCGAGGCTGAAGAACTCAAGCTCTGCGCCGCGCGCATATCCGCCATCGCTATCCATGATGTCGTGGTAGGTGGCACGAGCACTCAGCTCCTGAAAGTTCTGCCCGTCCGTGCGCCCGGTACCGAGTGTGAAACGTGACGAGCCATGCCCCTGATCAGGACGGACTTTCGGCACCGGAACCTCCGGTGTCTGGGCCGCTACATCCAGGTGGCTTCGCGCGGTGAGCAGTTCGCGCGCCAGCTTGGCAGGATCGGTCGCGTCATTTTTGCCGATGATGCGCCGATAGTTCACATAGTCCTGGCTGGCCTCAAACACTGCGGCGGTACGATCGTCGGGCAGTGCCCGCAGAGCCGGATCGTCTACAGTGATGTGCCCCACACTCAAATCCTTCACCAGTCCGAGTTCTTGTTCATTCAACGCGTCCAATCTGTACTTTACCACCGTAGCGTTGGACGGACGATAAACAACTTTCTTCACCAAATTCGGTTGCTTGGTGATTGCGCGTACGGTGTCGGCGGGGATTGCCCACCAGCGGAACTGGCTGGTGAGATCCAGTTCCGGTCTCGCGACCTGCAGCAGACCCAGCAAATGATACGCGCAATTCTCATCGAAGAAAAAATACTGAAAGTAGGTGGGCCCCAGTTCCCAAGCGTGCATCAGAACACGGTCGACTTCTTCGGGGCTAAGGTTCAACTGGTATTCCCACAGATCGCGATTCTCAAGATCACTGTATTCGCGCACTTTGATGTAGTAGGGCAGGACCGAAAATACACCGGGATAGCCCCCGAATAAGCCGCTCATTGCATAGGTGAGGCCATTCGTTTCATCGGTGTTTGCCGCGAAGGTGATAGCGTAAGCAAGCAGCCGGGTATGTTCATCCTGATCCTTCGCGTCCACCCTGACGAGAGGATGGCCGTACATCGATGACGGACTGTTGAGATATGCCGAAGCAAAGATGAGCGTCAGCCCGCTCGGGTTAAGACCGGTATGCCATTTTTGATAGCGTTTGCATTCGCGCCGCGGAAGAAGTTGCGGATCGAATGCAAGCTGTTGGTTAAGCCACGCGTAACGCGCGATGAACAGGCACTGGGGATTCTGCTGCTCGTTGCTTTCCTCGATATCCGAGTAAAAACTCGCGATGGTGGCTTCCAATTCCGCTTGAGGATTGTTCTTTCCGCCCGGCGCATTATAGAACTGCGGGCTGTCGACCAGGCCGTGGACACCTGGAGCAATAAGGTTAGGAACGTAATGTACCAGTTTTATCCACTCCGGCCGCTCCGCGAGCCGGAGTTGCTTCGACTTTGCAACCAGCTCAGCAAGGTATGCGCTATCCATCTTAGCGAACGCGGAAGACGGGTACAGAAATAGCACCGCACAGACAAGCAGCCCTATAGAGCGCATTAATCAGGTAATTTGGGTAAGAAAAAACCCAGTGGTGCTACCACTGGGTGTTGGAGACCTGCGTTGATGTTACAGCGCGGCCTGATAATGCGAGAGAGTTGCATCCGATGCCAGAACCTCGCGCAAAGAGGCGACGACTTGCTCAGTCGCGACGCTCTCGTTGGTGAAGATGCGTGCCACGTTGTCCTTGGTAAGGCGGTTGAACGCAGCCTGGTCTTTCGCTTCGATACCTAGCAAGTGAGAGAGAGAAGCCAGGGTTTCGCCGCTGCCGACCGACATGTCGCGCGCCAGCTGATCTTTGTTGCTGTCGATGAACATCGCCATCTTCCAGTTTGAGCTGACTTCACCGCTCGGAGAGCAACCTGAGGTGCCGGAAGTGACGGCAAAAACCTGCCCAGTAAAACCATTAGTAGTCATGGCGAATACCTGTGGAGCAATACCCTTCTGGTTCTTGAATACCATGGAACCAACACCACAACTGCCATCCGCACCAGCCAATGCTACTGCAGGAAATGCTACGACCAAAGATAAAATTGTTAAAAGCTTTTTCATGTGAACCTCCCGCAAAGTTGATATTGAAATTTGCTCGATTAACGTTCAATAAATCATTTGGACGTCAATCAGTTTATACAGGGTTACTCCGAGTATTGTCAATGTGCTGCATTTGTTTCCGGGGAAAACGCTTGGCTTTCCGCTCAGGCGAGCACCTTGAGCAACAACTTGGTCGCCAATGTGATCAATAGCACAGCGAACAGTTTGCGCAATAGCTCAACTCTCATGTTGATGAGTGGCTTTTGCGCCCAAAGGCGTGGTAGTGATGATGGCTAGTGCGACCCAGAATAACGCGGGCAGGAAGACGAAATCCATATAAATTGGGTTATGGCGATTGTCGGCACTAAGAGACATATTTGGAAAATACTGTGTTTTGACAGCTGATATAGCATGGTCATTAACGATCCAAAGATCCTTGTTCAACTCACCAACGATATAAGCGTATTGGTTGTACGTCTGAACCAGCTCTAATCGAATGAAAGCCGTTTCGCTTCCAGAGTGGTCGAGATGGCTCGCCACGTTAGCCCCGCAAAGTACTGGCCTCATACTTCCTCTTGGTATTGTGTAGAAAGTCCTCCAAGGCTTCGCCAATGGTCTTGTTGGTCAGTTTACTGAGGGTAGTGGCGTGGCGGCTTATGGGGAAGTGTTCGGCATAGTTCAATTTGCCAAGCGCAATTTCATGGAGAATGGCTGCGCGTTTATTCGCAGCGAACCGGAGGTTGGCCTTGGTGGGTGGTAATTTGATTGTCTCGCGGCAACGTATGCCTTTGCCTTGTTCTCGGTTTACTTTTTGTCAAGGTTCCAATATTATCTACCCACAACTAGAATAAATAAGCAGTGTTTGTCATAAGGCGAACTGCACGAAATCATCATTTAAAATCCAAAATCTCGTTGGGTGCAAATAGCTCCTTTCTTGGTTGAACACCAAAACAAGGAGCATCAGCATGTCTGCAAGTACGGCGTTACTCAGCTTAAGAAAATATACCATCACCATAGTTTGCCTGTCCTTCATCCTGACGGCCTGTACTGTGGCGCGGTCAGCGCTTCCTTAACTTAAAGAATAATCATAGGGCAATCATGAAAAATTTATTACAAATTGTTTTCGCTCTGACATTGCTATTTATAGTAACCGGTTGTGCGTCCATTACCGGTTCTTCCACACAAAGCGTTTCTGTGCAAACGTACGAACAGGCTGACGAGGAAGTAGTAGGCGCATCTTGCGAACTCTCAAACGACGAAGGAAATTGGTTTGTTATGGCTCCGGGTTCTGTCAGTATTCACAGGTCAAATAAGGATTTACAGGTTACATGCAAAAAAAGCAGTTCTGGTGCAGGTCGAGCAGCGGTGGTGTCTGATATTAAGGCAGCCATGTTTGGCAACATAATTTTTGGCGGCCCTATAGGCGTAATTATCGACCACACCAGTGGGGCTGCATACGAATACCCCGCTGCGATTAACATTCAGATGGGGAGTTTCACAAAAATTGAAACTTCCAAAAAACAATCAGGCCAGACAAATAACCTACCGTCAGATTCAATAAATAATTCGTCCCGGAAAGATGGCAACACGCCTCTAATTTGGGCGGCCTTCAGTGGTCATACAGATGCCGCCAAGTCGCTCATCGAGCAAGGCGCCAATGTCAACAGCGTGAACAATTCCGGCGAAACGCCGCTAAGCTTGGCGGCCATTAATGGCCAGCTAGAGACTGCCAAGTTGCTTGTTGAGAAAGGAGCTAATGTAAACAGTGTAACCAATAGCGGCGACACGCCGCTCATTTTCGCTGCTTCGAATGGCCATACAGAGACTGCCAGATTGTTAATCACACAGGGTGCCCATGTTGCTTTGCGTAATAAGGCTGGGGAAACCGCTTTGGGATTAGCCAAGAATAACAATCATACCGAAACCTACAACGTTATTGCTGTTGCAGAACTCAATGCTGAACTAAAATCATTGATCGCAACAAATGACATGGCAGGTCTGCGGGCGTTTCTGGATATCCACCCCAATGCATTATCTTCTATCAAGAATGCAAAATTGCGTCTGCGTCTCACCGGCCCGGCAGAGTTGCGCATTGAGGATATTGCTCAACTGGTAAAGAGTAAGAAGAAGGATGCTCTCATCATCGCGAAAATCAGCAGCACCGCAGGCCCTTATAAGAAGTTCACTGACGATGAGATGGACGCATTGCAGGGCATGGACATTTCTGATGAGGTTGTAGCTGCCATGATTGCGGTGACCAACGAATATAACAATAAACAAAAGCGAGCTGTTGAGCAACAACAGGCAGCTCAGCAACAAGCAGCTCAGCAACAAGCAGCAAGGAGCCAAGGGTCAGGCGGTGGTTTTATGGACAATCTTGTCAAAGGTTACGCTAATAATATGATGGGCGGTATGGCTGACAAGTTGGGCGCCAGTGGGGATGTTATTGGGAAAGTTGGGTCTTTGGGAGTTCGTGCAATACAAGACAAAGGAAATCAGGATACCGGGTATGATCCGCAGCCAAGCGGAAGCAGTCAAAGCTCAGGCGGTGGCGTGATGGATAATCTCGTCAACAATTACAGCAATAAGGTGATGAGCGATTCACATAACACGTTGGAGGCTGCTGGTGGATTGGGGGTCGTGATGTCCCAAGGACTCAAGGCGGTAGAAAAGGACAATAATCAAGGCGACCGATCCAGCCAAACGGCAACGCAGACGCCAAGCTACCAAGCAACAGCGCAGAGTGGTGCAAGTAATGGCGACACATTGGACTGTTTCAAAACATTATCGGGTACCTGGCAACATCCGGTTGGTGGTACATGGAAGTTCGAAGGAGGGAATCGAGGCACGTTGGTGTTGGATTCAACTAATTATGGGGCAGCAGCACAGCAGATCACCGAGTTATCCTTCACATCATGTGACAGCACAGTCATGCACTACAAGATTGTGCGTGCGGCGCTCATCAACACCGTTGATCCGGACATGGCTTACGATAAGACCCCTGAAAATGCCCCCACTGCATACCGTTGGTCCAAGGTATACACGCAGGCATATTCAATGGTTAGCGGGGAGTTGGCATTAGGGAACTATACTTACAGAAAACAGTAAAAGTCAGCTCGCACAGAACATGAACGGCTAAGCAGAAGACAGCAAACAATTCACCGGATCAACCTATTGGTGGTAATGATGAGATATTTTTCCCTTTTGCTTATGCTGCTCTGTTATCACCCCTCATTTGCAGAGGAAGCAACTAGCTGCATTAAAATTGGACAAACTGGAGGCGCTCAATCGATTAAAAACACATGTAAGGAAAATGTTTGGGCCTTCTGGTGCCTCGATACGGGCGTCCTCAAGGATTCTGCATGTGGTCAACACCATAACTATTACCAGCAATTTTCAATACTGAGGCAGGGGAAATCTGTCAGCAATCCTGAAACTACGCCGTTAGGTGTAAAGATAAGATATGGCGCCTGTGCAGGTAAGGAGGGGCAACCCAAGACATATTCAGTCGTAGATGAGTTGGGTAACTACATATGCGCTTGGCCAATATCTGAGTCCAGTGATCTGACAGCCTTTAATGTTACTGCTGCTGGGTCAAGCAAAGATGAAGCCTGTAGTATTGCAAAGGAGATAGCGAAGGACGCCTCAGCTAGTGAATGTTACTGCGATCAGCGTGGAAATACCCACATATGCCGAGTAGAAGTGACTGGCCCAAAGCCAGACGAACCATTGGCTGCTATGGGCATGAAAAAGTTACGAGCACTTGATGTTCCCCAAAAGGCCCGCGAGTTTGAAGGATTTATAAATGCTCAACCTGCACTTAAATTGCCTTCGGGATGCAAACAAATGGATGTGTGGTGTACTTCTCTTAAGCGACCTGTCGCCTTCGGTGTTAGGGGTTAATCCAATGGGTGAAATTACCTCTGCAATACACTATCTGGATTTCACCTGACTTTTGTGGACACATTCCAAACTTCTGCTTTATGGTAGTTTGAAGTTCGGCTATGTGTCGAAAGCCGCCTTTTACCCTTCCCAATTGCCTGCCTGAAAGCTGAATCTCAAGCCAGTTTTAATTTGGTATCGAAATACAGCGATGTGCCAATCGCCCAATATGGGACTTGAGCAATCGCTTCAGGGCGCAGAACGCGAATCAAAGGAATGACGTTGTCAGGTGTTGAAGGCTGGCGAATAGCGATGTCAATTCCATGACTGAGAAACTCTCTGCGGTAGCGATAGAAAGTGGCCTTGGGATACATGCCGCGTGGGTCTTCTCCATCTTTCCAGAGTTTATAAACTGCGATCAATCGTGCTGGCAGATCATCGAGAATCGCTGGTGTAAGACTGAATTGTTCGGCCATATCTAACCCTCTATGTGAGTCATCAGGTGTTCAATCGGTGTGGTTTCCGTCCAATTGCTGGCGCGGTCTAATTCGAGTTCCTTGAGCTGTATGCTGCGCAGCATCAATTCTCCACGGAGCTTATTATCTGCCCACTTCATCAGGTTGTCACGATCAAGAATCTCATTCGGTAGCCTGTGGCTTTTTCCGGTAGCGTCGAGCTCGCCACCCTTGGAAGAAAACTTGATAGACCAGCCCCGCGAGTGTTGGCCGAAGTAAAGAGTGCCTCCTCTCGTTACTGGGCGACCATGACGGCTCTTGGACTGGAATTCGGCAGCGCGTAGCCATGACCGGACATCGGCTCGAATAGGCAAGTTCCACATGGCTGTACTGTCCACCCGTTTTAGATCATAGTGGCCAGTTTTCCACGCCTCGATATCACTAGCGGTCGGGGGAGAGCCTCAGAAGCGGAATAAGGCGGTGCATGACGTGTTCTACGAGTGCGACGAGGTTGTCAGAACCGAACAGGTTATGGCCTTGCAGCCACTTGGACGGGTTGCCGTCAAAATAGAGTTGGCTTGGGCCATTTGATTTGATACTGATGTTTGATTCGTGAGAGCCGGAAACTTGCTGCTTTTTCTCGACTTGCCATTCAATTTCACCGTCAGGCGAAATACAGGCGATTCTCCCTCCGTTGATTGTCTCGGAGTGATAGCAAGGGAGAATGGCGGTCGCCCAGTCGATCATAAATCGTGACGAAATAGTGACCGAGCAGGGACAGAAATAGCCCTTTCTGGACTAAATCTCGACTCTTGAGGAAAAACAGAAAAGCGCTAAAATGGCTTGTCTGCGTTGGTTTCCGCTGGTTTGCGGCTACCGTATGTCTGGCGGAGAGGGGGAGTTATGTCCCCCCCCCCCATTTTATTTTCGTTGTTGTATATAGCATATTTGCCTAAGATGTTGTGAGTTAGCAATTGCGTGATGCGCCAAACACTACGTTAGAGCGAGTTGATAATACTTATCAATATATAATTACACCGCAGTCAGGAATTAAGGCTACAGATGGAGCAACGCCATATTTGTAGGGTGGATAAGCGTAGCGCATCCACCATGCCCAAGTTGGTGGATGCGCTACGCTTATC
>DHIV01000110.1:31073-59435 GCA_002403995.1 Gallionella sp. UBA4737
TGGATAAGCGTAGCGCATCCACCATGCCCAAGTTGGTGGATGCGCTACGCTTATCCACCCTACAGGTGTCGCCTTAATTTCTGATTGCTGAGTAAGCAACAATCAAACCGCTGTGCCGCTTCGATTTGGTTGGCGTCGATTGGCTTGCCGTTCAGGCGAGCACCTTGAACAACAGCTTGGTCGCCAGCACCAGCAACAATAGTGCGAAGAGTTTGCGCAATATTCCGACATTCATGTGATGCGCGGCTTTTGCGCCAAGCGGCGCGGTGATGACGCCGGCAAGTGCGATCCAGAATAAGGCGGGCAGGTAGACAAAGCCCAGGCTATAGACGGGTAAAAAATCAATATTCATGCCGGTGAAAACATAACCGATCGTGCCGCCGATCGCGACCGGGAAACCGATCGCGGCAGAAGTGCCGATCGCATTGCGCAGCGGAATGTTGCACCAGACGAGGAGGGGTACGATGATGGATCCGCCGCCGATGGAAACCATGCTGCTCAAACAACCGGTGAGTGTACCCGCCAACGTCATCCCGGCTGCGCCGGGTAATTGGCGTGTAGCGTGCGGTCGCATGTCGATCAGAATCTGCGCAGCGACGGTATACACGAACAGTGCGAAGAATATGGCCAGCCCGCGTGTCGGGATGATTACGGCGAGCATTGCGCCGATACCGGTTCCGAACAAAATGCCGGGGGTGATGTTGCGCACCACGCGCCAGTTTACCGCGCCGTGCCGGTGATGTTCGCGCAAGCTTGCCAGCGAAGTGAACAGGATCGCCGCCATCGAGGTACCGAGGGCAATGAGCATCACATGTTCCGCGGGGAATTGCTGCGAGTCGAACAGAAACAGCAGCACGGGTACCAGCACCAACCCGCCGCCGACACCGAACATTCCGGCCAGATATCCGGCGATTGCGCCCAGCATCAAATAGGCTGCATACCACTCCATGCTAGTTGTGTGCCAGTTTGGTGGTGATGAATTTCCACTCGGCAGGATCGAGCGGCGTGATGGACAGGCGGTTGCCGCGCTGCAAGGTGCGCATGCGTTGCAGTTCCGGATGTTCGCGCAACTCGTCGATGGAGATCAGCGTGATCTTCCTGACCAGTTGCACGTCCACATTGAACCAGCGCGGTTGTTCTTGCGTGGCCTTGGGGTCGAAGTATTTGCCGGTGCGCTTGAATTGCGTTGCATCGGGATAGGCAGTACTGCTGACTTTTGCGATGCCGACGATGCCCGGTTCCTTGCAGTTGGAGTGATAGAACAGCACGCCGTCGCCGACCTTCATTTGGTCGCGCATGAAGTTGCGCGCCTGATAGTTGCGCACGCCGTACCAGGCCACAGTTTGTTGGGGCAGCGCGGCGAGATCGTCGATGCTGCAATCGGTGGGTTCGGATTTCATCAGCCAGTAGCGCATGGTTCACGTCCACAAATAAAAAAGTGCGACCCGCTGTAATCAAGGTCGCACTGGAATAAAGCCCCCCGCCTGTGCCGGTGACCCAGCATCTTGAACCTGGGTTCAAGTGGGCCGCTTCCAAGTCACATCAGGTACGTCCGCGAATCGGGACGCGCACAACAGTAACATCAAAGGTCGCGGCCTCAAGCAAAGCTTATTGGTTCAAAGAATTATAGGCCTGTCGAACACCGCAGGGGACAACTCAAAACAGCGTGTCTTGTTCGGCTAACGCCTGATCAATCGCTGCCTGCATGGAGTTCATTCTACGCTTAAAGTCGGAGAGGTCAATGCCGCGCCCGACTTTGATGCCGAGCAACTCGTGGGTGATATTGAGGGCCGCCATCAGCGCGATCCGCTCGACGCTGGCGATCTTTCCCGCATCGCGAATTTCGCGCATACGCTTGTCCAGATAAGCCACTGCATCGAGCAGTTCGCCTCGTTCTTCCTCGGGGCAGGCGATACGCAACTCGCGGTCGAGGATCTTGACTTCAAGTGTTTTTGTGGCGTTGCTCATTTTTGATCTTCGGGTAGCGTAATCAGCAGTTTTTCCAGGCGTGCTTTCGCGTTGCCCATCTTGTCGGCGTATAGTCGATTGCTGCTGAGAGCGTGCGCTAACTCTTGGCGCAACTCCTGATTTTCGGCACGTAACTTGCCAGTAACTTGTATCAGTTGGGCGAGTTTGCCTTCCAGCGCGTTCAATTCGTTTTCCATGCGCTGACTATAGATTGAAAAGTGCTGATAAGTCAAACGCTAAGGCTGATTTATGCAAGCAGTTTGTAGGGTCACAAAAATTCTTGTTTAGCCAAGGTGCGACAGGTTTGTGATAAAGTGCGCGTCGCTTTGAGGTGCTCGCCTGCATGCAGGTGAGTTAAACGGGAAGCAGGTGCGGGAACAACAGTTCCCTATGCCTGAGCTGCCCCCGCAACGGTAAGTGAGTGTGGATTTGCCAATATGCCACTGTGAGAGATCATGGGAAGGTGGCAATCAAGACTTGCGAGCCCGGATACCGGCCTGGGAGCAATGGTACAGGAGATGCTGCGGGTGGCGCATCGGAAAGCCTGCCGCACAACGTTTCATCCCCAGTTTTGTGCGGCGTTCTTTCAGAAACAATTCCACCTGCAGCATTTCCTGATTATTAATTTTCCAGCGGGGACGCTTGGAATTTACTCAGGAAATAAATAATGAAACGAAAATTGATCTCGGTCGCGCTGTCCGGTGCGATCGCATTCCCATTTGCGGCTTATGCCGATACACCGATGGAGCTGACGATCGTAACGCCCACGCGTATGCCGCAGCCGCTGGATAAAACCATCCCTGATACGACTGTGCTGAATGAACAGGATATTCAACAATCCGGTGCGCCCGATGTGCCGACCTTGCTGCGTTCTTTGGCGGGTGTTGAAGTGGTGCAAACCGGCGGGCTGGGCACAGTGAGCAGCACTTTCATGCGCGGCACCAATTCCGATCATGTCCTGGTGCTGCTGGACGGCGTGCGCATCAATTCTGCCACCACAGGAACGACCGCGCTTGAACACATCATGCTGGACAGCATCGAACGTATCGAAGTAGTGCGCGGCAACGTCAGCAGTCTGTATGGTTCTGCAGCCATCGGCGGAGTGATTCAATTATTCACCAAGCGTGGGCACGGTGCGCCAGCTTTCAATGCCAGCGCCGGTGTGGGCAGTCATGGCACGCAGCGTCTGGCAGCCGGGTTTTCAGGCAGTGTCGATGCGAATTCTTTCAGCGTGAATGTCGGCAAAGTCAAAACCGACGGCGTGTCGGCGATCAATACACAAATTGCACCTACCGCCAATCCAGATAACGACGGCTACGACAACACCACTTTCAATGCGCAAGTGAAGCACGTTTTTAACGACGATCATCAGTTGTCGGCTTCGTTGTTCAGCACACGCGGCAATAGCCAGTATGACAATGCATTTAATCTGGCAACGACTGATCGCAACAATACCAAGGCTGCGCTTGAAAAATTATCGCTGACTTCGGACGATCAATTGAATGCGATGTGGCACAGCAAATTGAATTGGGCACGCGGCACGGACGACAGCAAGGATTATCTGAATGACGTGGAGGATTTTCGTTTCAAGACCGTCAACAGCCAGATCGCCTGGCAAAATGAATTGAAGCTTGCCGACACGCAACGCGTCAATCTGGCGGCGGAACATCTGGTGCAATCGGTTGATTCAGACACGATGTTTACCCAGACCCGACGCAGCGTGAACAGTTTGCTCGGCGGCTATGTGGGCGAATACGGAACGCAACAAGTGCAATTCAACCTGCGCCAGGATCGCTACTCCGATTTCGGCACGGCAAACACCGGCCTGCTCGGTTATGGCTTGTCGTTTGCGGACAATTGGCGCGCAACGGCGAGCGTCAGCAACGCGTTCAAGGCGCCGACCTTCAATGATTTATATTACCCATTTCAGAACTACGGCGGCGGGTTCACTTATGTGGGGAATCCGGGCCTAAAGCCGGAACGCTCGCAAAACAAAGAAGTCGGGCTGCACTATGCGGCGGTCGGCCAACGCGTTGATGCAGTGTATTTTGATAATCGCATCAGCGATTTGATCGCCTGCAGCCCCGCCTGCACTACAGTCGTCAATATCAATCAGGCGAAAATCAACGGCCAGGAATTGAGCTATGCCGGCGAGTTTGGCGATACCCGTTTAAAGGCTAATGCGACATGGCAAAACCCGCGTGATACAACAACAGGTCAAGTGTTGTTGCGTCGCGCAAAACGGCTTGCCAATCTCGCGGTGACGCAGCATATCGGCGCATGGGAAGCAGGCGGGGAATTGCGATATAGCGGCGCGCGCGCGGATAATTATACTGATGCCAATACATTCATAACTACTCGCGAAACATTAGCTAGTTACAGTTTGATAAATATCACCGCCAACTATGACATCAGCAAACAACTCAAGTTGTCACTGCGCGCCGATAACCTGTTCAATAAGGACTACATGCAGGTTTACAGCTACAACACTTTAGGCCGCACACTGTTTGTCGGTTTGAATTACCAGCAATAAAGCTAAAGCAGGGAAAGCAAAGGCGGCTTGTCCGCCTTGCTTTTTCTTTGGCTTGGTGTACTGTTGGTGCCATTAGAACCACCACTCAATCAGGAGATGCCATGAATAACATTCAAACCAAAACCATCGCAATTTTTATAACACTGGCAGGGTTGATGGCCGCGACACGCGCTGACCACTTCGGCACGGCATTGCATTTGCCGGATGCTTCGCTGGCGGTGTTTCTGCTGGCGGGATTTTATTTGCCGCGCTGGGTTTTCCCGGTGCTGTTAATCGAGGCGGGACTGGTGGATTATCTGGCGCTCAACTACGGCGGGGTGGACGGCTGGTGTTTCTCGCCGGCTTACTGGTTCCTGATCCCGACTTATTTCGTGCTGTGGTTCGCCGGAAGTTTTTATGCGGCACGCTATCGGTTCTCGATGCGCAGTCTGTCCGAGTTTGCGGCAATCGCGCTTGCGGCTACCGGTGTGGCTTTTTTGATTTCCAACGCCAGTTTTTATCTGTTTTCCGAGCATTTCGAAAAAATGAGCGCGGTCCAGTACGGAGCCCAAGTGGCACAATATTTCCTTCCTTATCTGCAAAGCGCATTCCTGTACCTGACTGCCGCCGCAGTGCTGCACGTTGCCGCGGTGCTGGTCAAGCGCCGCGTTGCGCAAGCGTGATCAATCGCAAGAGGTACGCACAAAGCGTAGTCTGGGTTAAGTCACCAGGCTGTAACCCAGACTGCGCGACCACCTGTATTTCCGGGTAAATTTATGCTGGCGCAGGACAAACTCCGGATCTATCTTTCCATCACGCTGCTCGCATCAGCCGCGTGGCTGCTGCACGGCTTTATCCCGGCGATGTTATGGGCGGTTGTGATCGTTATCGCCACCTGGCCGTTGTGCCGGTTGGTTGCGAGCAAAACAAAGCTGGGTGCAACCGGTGTCGCGTTCGTAATGACATCTATCGTAGCGACATTGCTTTTCTTTCCCATCGGCTACGCGTTATTCCATGCCGCAGCAGAGGCCGGCACCGTGGCGCACTGGGTGCTGGATGCGCAGAAGTCCGGAATGGTTGCCCCGGAATGGTTGCCCCGTATTCCCATGGTTGGCGGTTCGGCTGCAGAATGGTGGCGTGAGAATCTATCCGATCCTGCCGCGCTATCCAGTTTCATCGGGCAATCAGATAATGCCACGTTAGCCGACTATGCGCGGAGGTTCGGCTCCCAGGTCGCTCACCGTTTGATTACCCTGGTTTTTACCATCGTTGTCATCTTCTTTCTTTATCGGGACGGCGAGGATCTGTCGCGCAAGACCCTGGTCCTGCTCAATAAGCTGGCTGGCGAGAGCGGCGACCGATATGGCTTGCAGGCTGCCGCCGCAGTCCGGGCTACGGTAAGCGGGCTGGTGCTGGTCGGATTGGCGGAAGGTCTGCTGATCGGCATCTCCTACGTGTTGGCAGGCGTGCCCCATCCGGCGATATTGAGTCTGGCGACAGGTGTGCTGGCGATGATCCCTTTTGCCGCTCCGCTTGTTTTGGGCGGAGTCTCCATCATCCTGCAGGCCCAGGGAAGCACGGTTGCCGCCGTCTCGGTGTTCACCTTCGGCATGCTGGTGCTGTTCATCGGCGACCACTTCGTGCGCCCGAAAATCATTGGTGACGCGGTCAAGTTGCCATTCCTGTGGGTGCTGTTCGGCATTCTTGGCGGGGTAGAAGTCTTCGGCCTGATCGGTTTGTTTGTAGGGCCGGCCCTGATGGCGCTGGTGATGACGATGTGGCGCGATCTGACCGTACAGACGTGAGGTGCGGCCTCATCCAATTAAAATCAAATCCCACAATCGGCAGAAGGTTGACGCGGTAATGGCAAAAGTCTAAATTACGCGGCTCGAAAATAATCAATCCTGAAGGAGAAATACATGGCTGTACTCGTCGGCAAAGCCGCACCTGATTTCAACGCCGTTGCCGTGATGGGCAACAACGATTTCAACGAAACTTTTAATCTGAAAAAGCACATTTCCGGGAAATATGCCGTTATATTTTTTTATCCGCTGGATTTCACTTTCGTCTGTCCTTCCGAATTGATCGCTTTCGATCACCGTCTCGACGAATTCAGGAAGCGCAATGTGGAAATCATCGGCGTGTCCATCGATTCGCAATTCTCCCACTTCGCCTGGAAGAACACCCCGGTCAACAACGGCGGCATCGGCCAGGTGCGCTATCCGCTGGTGGCCGACATCAAGCACGAGATCTGCAAGGCTTACGATGTGGAAGCCGAGGGCGGCGTGGCTTACCGCGGCTCGTTCCTGATCGACCGCGCCGGCGTGGTGCGGCACCAGGTGGTGAACGATCTGCCGCTGGGCCGCAACATCGACGAGATGCTGCGCATGGTGGACGCGTTGCAATTCACCGAGGAGCACGGCGAGGTATGCCCGGCGGGCTGGAGCAAGGGCAAGGCGGGTATGGATGCGTCGACCGAGGGTGTGGCGAAATATCTGGCCACGCACGCTAAAGAGCTGTAGCGCGGTTTGCGTCTGTTCGGCTGAGCCACCTTCCGGGGTGGCTTTTTTGTGTTCATGACGGCCCGTTTTTGTTGCGCTCATCATGAACAGGGCTGCTACAATTTCAGACATATTGTCATCGTCTCGCAAGGGGGTTTCGCATGCTGCTTTGGTTCGTCATCGCCTATTGGATCATCTCGGTCGGCATCGGCCTGTACGCGGCTACTCGCGTGCACAACACCAGGGACTTCGCCATCGCCGGGCGGCACCTGCCGTTTTATATGGTCACGGCCACTGTGTTCGCCACCTGGTTCGGTTCGGAAACCGTGCTCGGCATCCCCGCCATCTTTCTCAAAGAGGGCTTGCACGGTGTGGTGGCGGATCCCTTCGGCGCGTCGATGTGCCTGATCCTGGTCGGGTTGTTTTTCGCCGCGCCTTTGTACCGGATGAACCTGCTGACCATAGGCGATTTCTACAAGAAAAAATTCGGCCGCAGCGTGGAGGTGCTGACCACCATCGCGATCGTGATTTCCTACCTCGGCTGGGTGGGCGCGCAGATCACCGCGCTGGGATTGGTGTTCAACGTGGTGTCCGGTGGCGAGATCAGCAAGCTGGCCGGAATGTGGATAGGCTCCGGCACCATCCTGATCTATACCTTCTTCGGCGGCATGTGGGCGGTGGCGATCACCGACTTCATACAGATGATCATCATCGTGATCGGCATGCTGTTCATTGGCAACGAGATCAGCGGACAGGTGGGTGGTGTGGGCGTGGTGGTAGAGCATGCGGCGCAGGCGGGCAAGTTCGAATTCTGGCCTGCGCTCGATCTCAAGGAGATCATCGCCTTTGCCGCCGCCTGGGTGACCATGATGTTTGGCTCCATCCCGCAACAGGACGTGTTCCAGCGTGTGCAGTCATCGAAGACGGAGAACATCGCCATCTGGGGTTCGGTGCTCGGCGGTTGCCTGTATTTCCTGTTCGCCTTCGTGCCGATGTTCCTCGCCTACTCAGCCACGATGATCGATCCCGAGATGGTGAAGGGGTTGATAGATGATGATCCGCAACTGATCCTGCCCACGCTGGTGATGCAGCACGCGCCGCTGTTCGCGCAGGTGATGTTCTTCGGCGCGCTGCTATCCGCGATCAAGAGCTGCGCCTCGGCGACGCTGCTGGCGCCTTCGGTGACCTTCAGCGAGAATATCCTCAAGCCGATGATCGGGCATAAACTGTCCGACCACAGGATGCTGCACCTGATGCGCGGCGTGACGGTTGCGTTCACGATACTGGTCACGCTGTATGCGATGAACTCCAAGGCCAGCATCTTCAAGATGGTCGAGAATGCCTACCAGGTCACGCTGGTGATGGCCTTCGTGCCGCTGGTTGCCGGGGTTTACTGGAAACATTCCAATACCCAGGGCGCGTTGGGGTCGATCTTCTGCGGCCTGTCGGTGTGGCTGGGCATCTCCATTTTCGGGCCGGACGATCCCTTCATTCCGGCGCATTTCGCCGGAATGTTCGCCAGCATGTTCGGCATGGTGATCGGCTCGCTGCTGCCCAGCGTGGTGGCCAGGCCGCTGCCGGAAGAGCCCGAGCACGCCGAACTGCATCACCTGGCTGCAAGCCATACCGGGCATGTGGCGGAGCAACCGCACCATCATCCATCGCATAAACAAACCTGACGAGTGTCATCTTCCTGTCATAATTTGTTCATATTCTCGCAATCCCGGATCGATAGCGGGATGTGAAGATGAGGAATAATTGATGAATGCGAAGATTTTGATTGTGGAAGATGAACCGGCGATACAGGAGTTGCTGGCATTCAATGTGATGCAGGCGGGCTTTCAGGCCTTGCGCGCCGAAGATGCGGATGGCGCCTGGCAGCAGATACGCAATACTGTGCCGGATCTGATCCTGCTGGACTGGATGTTGCCGAACACCAGCGGTGTGGTGCTGGCAAAACAGTTTCGCGCCGATGCGCGGACCAAGGACATTCCGATCATCATGCTGACTGCGCGCGGCGAAGAGCGCGACAAGATTTTGGGACTGGAGTCCGGTGCGGACGATTACATCACCAAGCCGTTCTCGCCGCGCGAGCTGATGGCGCGGATACGCGCGGTGTTGCGCCGTCATATCCCGGCCTTGCCGGATGAAACGGTGGCGGCGGGCGGGTTGGAGCTCTCGCCATCGTCTCACCGCGTGACGGCAAAAGGCAAGGCTATCGAACTGGGACCGACGGAGTTTCGCCTGCTGCATTTTTTCATGACACATGCGGAGCGGGTGTACAGCCGCACGCAACTGCTCGACCAGGTATGGGGCACACAAGTGTTCGTCGAGGAACGCACCGTGGACGTGCATATTCGCCGATTGCGCGCCGCGCTGGAACCGTTCGAAATGGATAATGTGATCCAGACCGTGCGCGGCAGCGGTTATCGTTTTTCAATCAGTTAGGGAATCACCTTGCAAGATTTCTGGTTCCGGGTAAGTTTGCCAGTGGTGTTCAGCGCACTGGCCGCATTGTTGTTGTGGGGCTTGTTCTCGTCCACCATCGCATTGGTGTTCATGTTGACCGTGTTGCTGGCCGTAATGGCATACCGCGCGCTTCAATTGTTCAAGCTCGGGAAATGGCTGGGCGATGCGCGCATCGAAACCATTCCCGAAGCAGGCGGGATCTGGGATGAGGTGTTTTCGCAACTGTACAAAATGGTCAAGCAGCATAACCAGACCAAACAGCAACTGGCCGCCGAACTGCATCACATCGAGCAAGCCACTTCTGCTTTGCCGGAAGGCGTGGCGATCCTTAATGAAATGAATCGCATCGAGTGGTTCAATCCGCTTGCCCAGCAGCATTTTTACCTTGATGCCGAACACGACATCATGCAGGACATCACTTATCTGGTGCGCCAGCCGGAATTCATCGAATACCTTCACGAGTCAAGTTTCAATGAGCCGCTGATCATGGTTCCGGCGCGCCATGACGATATGGTGTTATCCATCAAGCTGATTCCTTACGGCGGCAACAAGCGCTTGTTGATCAGTCGCGATATCACCCAGTTCAAGCTCATCGAGGCCATGCGCCGGGACTTTGTCGCCAACGTGTCGCACGAACTGCGCACGCCGCTGACGGTGGTGAGCGGTTTCGTTGAAAACCTGCAGGACATGCCCGACCTCAATCAGGACAGCGCCCGGCGTGCTTTGCAGCTGATGGCCGAGCAAACCCGGCGAATGGACAATCTGGTGGCGGATCTGTTGACCCTGTCGCGGCTGGAAAACGAACAAAGCCCGTTGCGCGAGGAACCGGTGGATATAAAAGGATTGCTCAATGAGATATATCAGGACGGAAAGTTGCTGAGCGGTGAACGTCATCCGTTGCGCATCGAGATCGCAAGTACAGCCAACCTGCTCGGCAACCGCGATGAGTTGCATAGCGCGTTCGGCAATCTGCTCAGCAATGCCATCCGCTACACGCCGGAGGGCGGCGCGATCTTGTTGTGCTGGTTCGAACGTGGCGGCCAGCCGGTGTTCTCGGTGCAGGACAGCGGTATCGGCATCGCCGCACAGCACATTCCGCGCCTCACCGAACGATTCTACCGGGTGGATCGCAGCCGTTCGCGCGAAACGGGGGGGACGGGTTTGGGGCTTGCGATCGTCAAGCACATCGCGATGCGCCATCAGGCCAAGCTGGAGGTCGCGAGCGAAGAAGGGAAGGGCAGCACCTTCGCGCTGGTGTTCCCGGTCAAACGGGTACTACACTAGCGTAAAGCTGACGCGCTCGTAATCGATCCCGCGCTCCACGCTGAAGCCCATTTTGGCATGCTGCTTTTCGCCGTTCTGCTGCTGGATATCCACCACGCGTCCCGCTTTGAACCAGTTGCGCGGAATGACCAGGCTGGCGGGGATCTTCAGCGCGGGGACGGTTTGCAATAAAAATCCGGGGGCAGATTTATCAGGCGATTGTATGCCCGCGTCGGATGTGCGCAGGCCGATTGCATGGATTATTCCAGGCAAATAACGCACCCCGATCTGCAACTGGCCGGTGCGCGTCACGCTCACCCATGTTGTAGTTCCCAACTTGAAAGTATCCTCATCGACGAGGCGCAGGGCAACCAACTGGTTGTGGCTCAGCCTTCCGCCGTGCGTGTCAACGCGCGTGAGTCTTGCGCCCAGTATGCTTTCATTTTCGAATTGCCAGGTTTCCAGCGGTGATCCCGTATCGATCCGTGTTTTGCCGGGCGCGTCCTGCAACACCCGGCCAAAGGCTTCGATTTGTTTCTGTGCAATGTTGTTTGCGACAGAAGATTTCACGGTTTGTTTGTACGCTTTGCCGGACAGTTGGGCGTATATGTTTTCAGGTTTGTAGCAAAGCTGCGTGTGTTGCGAGCCAGGATTGCGCACGCCAAAACACATGTTATTGTCCTCGCACCAGCATTGATGCAAAAAAATGAGCAGCTCAATGCACTCGTCGGCGCTGCTGTTACCCCCTAGCTTTACCTTTTGGGGGGTTTGGCCTTGTTGCAACAAGATGGTCTTTACGCGGAGAAATTTGCTTAGCGGTGCCGTTATCAGATAGCGCATGCCGTCGCTATGCGCGATCAATTTAACCGGTTGCAGCCCGTTCGCGCTGTCAAGGTCCAGCGCGAGCGGTTGGGCATCGCCCTTGCTGATGATATAGCTGCGCTCGATCGGAACCATATTGCTCCATTCCGCCAGCCAAACGTCCAGCAGCAGCAGTTGTGAGCGTGCGAGTTCTGCGGGGCGGGCATAACAGGTAAGCAGGGTTTTTACATAGATGTCATGGCAACTGCTGCGCGGCAGGTTGCCATTCAACGGGTCGGATATTTCTTTGAGCTGCAGCCCTTGTGCTTCGGCAAAAGCATATAAGCGGTGCAGCTGGTGCCATAGCTTGGTATCGAATTCATAGCCGGTGCGTAACTGTTCGCAAATTGCCAAACCGCTATACAGCAGTGAACGCTGACACAGCAATGCGCCTTGTTTGCCGGGTTGCTTGTCACTCGCCAGGCAGGTCTGCAAGCAACGCTGATAACCTTGTGCCATGGCCTGCCAAAGCTGCACGATGGCAAAGAAAATTATCAGCTCGCTTTCATCCAGCGGTAGCGGCTTGGCGATGAGTTTTTTGGCATAATCATTTTGCACGTAGTGGACCGTATCACGCAGCAGCTCCAGCGTTTTCAAGCGCTCCTGTTCGCGCATCGGGAAACGGTTGAGCTCGTTTATCTGGGTGAGCAACAGGCTGTGCGCAAGTTGCAGGTTGGTCAGTTGCAGCTGTTTCAGCCATTGCGCGCAGTTTTCGGCATCCTTGAAAAGCGGATCGGCGCGGTCGTCGATCGGTTCGAGCGGTAGGGTCAGCATTATCCGTTGTCCAATTTTGAGCGTGCACTTTCCATCAGGCGCGCTTGCCAGTCAAGCGGGAGTAATGACTTTCCTTCGCGCTGACGCACGCCCCAGATCGGTTGCGGGAAATGCTTGTCATTCTTGAAGCGGGGAACGACATGCCAATGCAGATGCGGAGTCATATTGCCGAGGCTGGCGAGATTGATCTTGTCAGGATGCATCACCTCTCGTACCGCCGCTTCGACTGAAAATACAGTCGCCATGAGATGCTCCCGTTCGGCGGCGGAAAGGTCGGTCATCTCTTTGACGTGTTGTTTCCAGATCACACGGCAGAAGCCCGAGTAGTCGGCATCCGCAACCAGCACCACACGGCAAGTTTCATCCTGCCAGAGCAGTGTGCCGCCGGACTGTTCGCACAACTCGCAAACCGTTTTGTTTTCCACGAATATCCCTTACAACAATACCCGCTCGATTCCGCCGCTATTGGCCTTCGCGACATAGTCCGCCAGCCAGTTCTCACCGAGCAGATGTTTGGCCATTTCCACCACGATGTAATCTGCGCTTGTGCCGCTGTCGTCGTTGTAACGCGACAGGCCCTGCTGGCAAGACGGGCAGGAAGTCAGAATCTTGACTTCGCCGGCAAAACCATCGGCGCGCAGCGCGTCCGCACCCTTGCGCATCTCTTCCTCCTTGCGGAAGCGCACCTGTGTGGCGATGTGCGGCAGCGTCACGCCGAATGTGCCGGATTCGCCGCAGCAGCGTTCGTTGAGCGGTACGTCCGTGCCCATCAATTCATTCACGACCTTGAGCGGCTGATAGGTCTTCATCGGCGAGTGGCATGGGTCGTGATACATGTAGCGCACGCCTTCCACGCCTTGCAGTTTGACGTTCTTCTCCAGCAGGTATTCGTGGATGTCGAGCAGCCGGCAGCCGGGGAAGATCTTGTCGAACTGGTATTTCAGCAACTGGTCCATGCAGGTCCCGCATGACACGATCACGGTCTTGATATCGAGATAGTTCAGCGTGTTCGCGACGCGATGGAACAGCACGCGGTTGTCGGTGGTGATCTGGTTGGCCTTGTCAGCCTGTCCCGACGCGTTCTGCGGATAGCCGCAGCACAGATAACCGGGCGGCAGCACGGTGATCGCGCCGGTCTCATACAGCATCGCCTGCGTGGCCAGCCCGACCTGGCCGAACAGGCGTTCCGAACCGCAACCCGGGAAGTAGAACACCGCTTCGCTGTCCTCGCAGGTTTTGTGCGGGTCGCGGATGATGGGCACGACGCTGTTGTCCTCGATGTCGAGCAGCGCGCGCGAGGTCTTCTTCGGCAGGTTGCCCGGCATCGGTTTGTTGATGAAGTGGATAACCTGCGATTTGAGCGGCGCGCCGCCTACCGTCGCAGGCGGGTGTTTGATCTGGCCCTTCAGCAGGCCGAAACGCCTGGCAAAATGGTAGCCGATGCGCTGTGCCTTGTATCCCCACTCTATCATCACCTTGCGCACCAGCTTGATGGTGGTCGGGTCGGTGGCGTTGAGGAACAGCATCGAGGTCGCGGTGACCGGGTTGAATTTTTTCTTGCCCTGCTTGCGCAGGAAATTGCGCATCGCGATCGACACATCGCCGAAGTCGATGTCCACCGGACAGGGATTCAGGCATTTGTGGCATATCGTGCAGTGGTCGGACACATCGCCGAACTCATCGAAATGCGCGATGGAAACACCGCGCCGTGTCTGCTCCTCATACAGGAACGCCTCGATCAGCAAGGAAGTGGCGAGGATCTTGTTGCGCGGCGAATACAGCAGATTGGCGCGCGGCACATGGGTGCTGCACACCGGCTTGCATTTGCCGCAGCGCAAACAGTCCTTGATCGAATCGGAGATCTCGCCCAGCTCGCTTTTCTCCAGGATCAGGCTCTCCAGTTCCATCAGGTTGAAGCTCGGTGTATAGGCGCGCTCCAGGTTGCCGCCGGTCAGCAGCTTGCCCTTGTTGAAACGGCCCTCGGGATCGACCTGTTTCTTGTAGGCGGTGAACGCGGCGATCTCGTCCGCGTCGAGAAAATCGAACTTGGTGATGCCGATACCGTGCTCGCCGGAGATCACGCCGCCCAGGTCTTTCGCCAGGCGCATGATGCGCTCTACCGCGCGATTGGCCTGCTGCAGCATCTCGTAATTGTCGGAGTTCACCGGAATGTTGGTATGCACGTTGCCGTCGCCGGCGTGCATGTGCAGCGCGATGAACACCCGGCTTTTCAGCACGTTCTGGTGGATGCCGTTGCACTGGTCGAGTATCGGCTGGTAAGTGCTGCCGGAAAATATCTGGCGCAGCGGTTCGCGCAACTCGATTTTCCAGGAGGCGCGGATGGTGCGGTCTTGCAGGACTTCGAAGACTGTGGAGTCGCAAGGTTCAAGGCTCAAGGTGCAAGGCCCGGTCTGCTTGTCTGACTTGTCACCTGTGTCTTGCAACTTGGAGCTGGATTCATCCAGATTATCCCGCAGCCACTGCCAGCGCTCGCGCACCTCGGCCAGCAATTCCCTGGCTTCGTGCGTGCGATTGCCGAGCAGTTCGGCAGCACCGAGCTGCCTGTCGTCCTGGTAATGCAGCGGCAGTTCGCCGGCGAAGAACCCGTCCAGCGCATCCAGCAGCTTGAGCTTGTTGTGCAGCGACAACTCGATGTTGATGCGTTCTATGCCGTCGCAATAATCGCCCATGCGCGGCAGCGGGATCACTACGTCCTCATTGATCTTGAACGCGTTGGTGTGCTTCGCGATCGCGGCGGTGCGCGCGCGGTCCAGCCAGAATTTCTTGCGCGCCTCGACGGACACCGCGATGAAACCCTCGCCGCTGCGCAGGTTGGCGAGGCGCACCATCTCCGACGCGGCTTGTGCTGCCGCGTCCGCATCATCGCTGACCACATCGGCGACCAGCACCATCTTCGGACGTGTGCCGCGTTTGGATTTGGTGGCATAACCGACTGCCTTGAGATAGCGCTCGTCGAGATGCTCCAGCCCCGCCAGCAGTGCGCTGGGATGCGCATCCATATAGGATTTGATTTCTACTATCGCGGGGACCGCATCGCGCACCTGGCCGAAGAATTCCAGGCACACGGTGCGCGTGTGTCTGTGCGCGCGGTGCAGGATGAAGCGCGCCGAGGTGATGATGCCGTCGCAGCCTTCCTTCTGGATGCCGGGCAGTCCGGACAGAAATTTGTCGGTGACATCCTTGCCCAGTCCTGCCTTGCGGAATGCGCTGCCGGGTATGGTCAGGATTTCCGGCGCGCCGTGCGCGGTCTTCCCGTCCGCCTCGAAGCGGCTGATGCGGAAGCTGGCTGACGCGACATCGTGGATCTTGCCGAGATTGTGATGCAGCCGCTCGACATCCATCCACAGGCCATCCGGCGTGACCATGCGCCATGATGCCAGGTTGTCCAGTGCAGTGCCCCACAGCACGGCCTTCTTGCCGCCCGCGTTCATAGCCACGTTGCCGCCTATGCACGAGGCATCTGCGGAAGTCGGATCCACCGCGAACACCAGATCGTTGTTGTCTGCTGCTTCCATCACCCGCCGCGTCACCACACCCGCACCGCAATGGATGGTTGCATAAGGTTCGCTCAGGCCGGGCAGCACGAGATGTTCGATCGCTGAAATGGCTTCGAGTTTTTCGGTGTTGATCACCGCGGAGAATTTGTCCAGCGGCACTGCGCCGCCGGTGTAGCCGGTGCCGCCGCCGCGCGGGATGATGGTGAGCTTGAGTGCTATGCAAGCGCGCACCAGCGCGGCGATTTCTTCCTCGGTGTCGGGATGCAGCACCACAAACGGATATTCGACGCGCCAGTCGGTCGCGTCGGTGACGTGCGAGACGCGCGCCAGACCGTCGAACTGGATGTTGTCGCGGCGGGTGATGCGGCTCAACACGCGCAGGGTGCGTTTGCGCAGTTCCAGAGTTTGCTCGAATTCATCAGCGAACTGATTGACCGCTACCCGGGCCAGTTCCAGCAGATGTTTGACGACCTCATTGTGGTTTCGACCGCTACGCTTAACATCGTCTACGCCGATGTTAGTCTGCACCGCAACTTCGTTGTCCTGGCGTCGTTCATCGATCGCATTCAGGCGATGATGCAGCGCGCCGATCAAGGCTGCGCGCCGTTTGCGGTTGCCCAGCAGGTCATCCTGCAGATACGGGTTGCGCGACACCACCCAGATATCGCCCAGCACCTCATACAGCATCTGCGCGGAACGACCGGTGCGGCGCTCTTCGCGCAGCCTGTTGATGATGTCCCACGCCTCGCCGCCGAGGATGCGCAACACGATTTCGCGGTCGGAAAACGAAGTGTAGTTGTAGGGGATTTCACGTAAACGTGCGGTCATGACTTTACTCTGGGCGCTCTCTGGCTCGGCAAGACGCGCATTTTACCTCAATGCAAAGGAGGTGCTCGGCCCTGATTGAGATACGGATAAAATAAAGCACTTGAACTGTGAAGCGATAAGGGGAAATATAGCAGCGCATTGCCGGTTGAATAGATCATGCGTATCCGCCGCGAAATCCTGTTGATATGTGTTTGCTGGAGCCACCAGGATTCGCCCTCACTGATAGAAGGACTTGGGAATATAAGATGCGCGTAACTGACCGATTTGCACTGAGGGCGCTTGTTTTCGTATGCATGCTGGTTATGGGACAAACGGCGCGCGCGGAAGAAAAAATCACCATCGCCGCAGCCGCCGATCTGAAATTTGCCCTGGACGAGATCGTCGTGATGTTCAAAAACTCGCATCCTGCTGCACAAATACAAACAATCTATGGCTCGTCCGGTAAATTCAGCGCGCAGATCCGGCAGGGCGCGCCTTATGATATTTATTTTTCTGCCGACATCGCTTACCCGCGCGCGCTTGAGGCGGAAGGCTTGGGTGCATCTGAGGTGCAAACATACGGAGTAGGGCGCATCGTGCTGTGGAGTCAGGTGCGTGATGCCGGCAAGATGACGCTTGCCGATCTTGCCGATCCATCCATCCTGAAGATCGCCATCGCGAATCCCCAGCACGCGCCCTATGGCAAGCGCGCGGAAGAGGCGCTCAAGGCGGCAGGCGTGTGGGAAAAAGTCCAGGCTAAACTCGTCTATGGAGAAAACATCGCGCAGACCGCGCAGTACGTGCAGAGCGGCAATGCGCAGGTCGGCATCATCGCGTTGTCGCTGGCGCTCAGCCCGGAGCTGGCGAAGCAGGGAAGCTATGTGCTGATCCCCGGCAAGCTGCACCAGCCTTTACAGCAGGGTTACATCATCACCAGGCGCGCCGCTGACAATCCACTGGCGCGTGAATTCGAGCGGTTCATGGCAAGTAAAGAGTCGCGGGCCATCATGATGCGTTACGGTTTCGGCTTGCCGGGCGAAGTAGAATAGCGCGATGGATCCTGCATTTTCCTCCGCTGACATTTCAACGATCTGGCTCAGCTGCAAGCTGGCTACGGTGGTGACCGTCATCCTGCTGCTGATCGGCACGCCCATCGCCTGGTGGCTGGCGCGTACCAGGACCTGGTGGAAAGGTGCGGTGGGAGCGGTGGTGGCGCTGCCCATCGTGTTGCCGCCGACTGTGATCGGATTTTATCTGCTGGTGGCGATGGGGCCGCACGGTCCGTTCGGGCAGCTCACTCAATCGCTGGGCTTGGGGGTGCTGCCATTCACTTTCGCCGGGCTGGTGGTCGCCTCGGTGATCTACTCTTTGCCATTCGTGGTGCTACCGTTGCAAAATGCCTTTGAGGCGATACCCGAACGTGCATTGGAAACTGCCGCTACGCTGCGGGCTTCCGCTCTGGATAGTTTTTTCAGCGTGGCACTGCCGCTGGCCAGGCCAGGATTGCTTACCGCCACGGTGCTGGGCTTTGCGCATACCGTCGGCGAATTTGGCGTGGTGCTGATGATAGGCGGCAACATTCCGGGGCAGACACGCGTGTTGTCGGTGCAGATTTACGATCATGTCGAGGCGATGGAGTATGCGCAGGCACACTGGCTAGCGGCGGGAATGCTGGTGTTCTCATTTGTCGTGCTGCTGGTACTGTATACATTCAATCCGGCCGGGAAGCGCAAATGATACATGCCCGTTTCAATCTGACCTATCCCGGCTTCGCGCTGGATGTGGACATGCAGTTGCCCGCGCGCGGTGTCACTGCCTTGTTCGGTCCGTCCGGTTCGGGCAAGACCACGCTGTTGCGCTGCATCGCCGGGCTGGAAAGGGCACAAGGCGGCCTGTTGCGGGTGAAAGATGAAGTGTGGCAGGAGAACGAAAAATTTCTGGCCACACACCAGCGCCCGCTGGGTTATGTGTTTCAGGAAGCCAGCCTGTTTCCGCATCTGTCGGTGCGGCGCAATCTGGAATATGGCATGCGCCGCACCGCTCCAAACAAACGCAAAGTGGTGCTGGAGCAAGTGATTCCTTGGCTGGGGTTGAGCCATTTGATGGATCGCAACGATATATCCGGCTTGTCCGGCGGCGAACGGCAGCGCGTCGCCATCGGGCGCGCATTGCTCACCAGCCCGAGTCTGCTGCTGATGGATGAGCCGCTCTCCGCGCTCGATAACGCCAGTAAACAGGAAATCTTTCCTTACCTGGAACGCCTGCACGGTGAACTGGACATCCCGGTGTTTTATGTCAGCCACGCGCTGGATGAAGTGGCGCGGCTGGCCGACCACATGGTGTTGCTGGAACAGGGGCGTGTCATCGCCAGCGGAACACTCGGCGAGACCCTGTCGCGGCTGGATTTGCCGACCGCACATCTGGATGACGCAGGCGCGGTGATCGAGGCAAAGGTGGCCGTGCATGATGAGGCTTATCACCTCACCCGTCTGGATTTCCCCGGTGGCTCTCTGTGGGTGAGCAAGGTCGAGCGCGCAACCGGTGCGATGGTGCGCGCCCGTGTGCTGGCAAGAGATGTGAGCGTCGCCATCGCGGCACCGCATGGCACCAGCATCACCAATATTCTTGCGGCGCGCATCGTCGAGATTCAGGACGACGGGCCGGATCGGGTAAGCTTGCGCCTCGCCGTCGGTGACGGGCAGTTGCTGCTGTCGCGCATCACGCGCCGTTCGTGCGATCTGCTCGGGTTGGCAATGGATATGCAGGTGTTCGCGCAAGTGAAGAGCGTGGCGCTGATTGCGTAATATAATGCGCATGGCATACCCGCCGGTAGAGTCTTGTCATACGGAGTCAATTTGGAATGAGTCGTTTATTTTTGCTGATCGCCATTGCGGTAGTGGTCTATCTGCTGGTCAAGTCTTACCGCAAGAGTGCTGCCCCTCGGGAACAGTCTGCTGCCGAGGATATGGTGCGTTGCGCGCATTGCGGTGTGCATTTTCCCAAGAGCGAGGGCATATTGGCCGGCGGGAATTTTTTCTGCGGCGTGGAGCATCGTGATGCCTATCGCAAGTGAACAAGACGGCGCAAATGAGTGTTGCCTGAGCTTGCGTTGAGTGTGATGATTGATAAGCCGGCAGCTGATTTCCCCCCTGTCGATTTCTGGCGTTCCCTGAACTATTTCAATCTGTACCGGCTGACGCTGGCCAGTCTTTTTGTATTTCTCGCCGGCACATTCGGTTCTTCGTTATCGCTGGGTGCTTACCACTTGTTGTTGTTCTTTGGCGCCAGCGTGGCATATTTGGCAGCGGTAGTGTTGTCGTTCATTCCGCTTCATTTGCGCTGGCCGCGTTTTACCTGGCAGTTGGCTGTGCAAATGGGCGTGGATATTGCCGCGCTGACCGTGCTTTCTTATGCCAGCGGCGGGATAAAGAGCAATGTCGGGCTTTTGCTGCTGGTTTCGCTGGCCTCGGCCGGATTGATCAGCCGCGGCAAGATCACATTGTTCTTTGCCGCGTTGGCCAGTATTGCCGCGCTGCTGGAGCATGCATACGAGGTGCTGTATGACGATGCCGATGTGGCGCAGTATGTCCAGGTGGGCTTGTTGTGCATGGCCTATTTTGCGGTGGCCTGGCTGGCGCATACGCTGGCAAAATATGCCGTGGACAGCCAGCAGCTGGCGCAACGCCGCGGCCGCGACCTGGTCAGCATGGCCGAAGCGAATCGCCTGGTGATGCGCGATATGCAGGATGGCGTGCTGGTGGTGGACGGAGAGGGCATGATCATGCAAATGAATGCGCCAGCCGAACGATTGCTGCGCAAAAATACCGGCGCTGAAAGCGCTTTGTCAGAAACCTTTCCCATCCTGTTCGGGCAGTATGCGCTGTGGAAACAAACCGGAAGAACAAGCCGGGACACCCTGCAACTGGATGTGGGGTTGCAAACCAGGTTGCGTTTTGTCCCGATCGAGCACGATGCGGCACGCGGCGCGGTGATTTTTCTGGAAGATATGCAGCGTGTGCAGGCTGAGGCACAGCAAATCAAACTGGCCGCCCTGGGACGCTTGACTGCGAATATCGCTCATGAGGTGCGCAATCCGTTGTCGGCCATCAGTTATGCGACGGAATTGTTGCAGGAGGAACCGGGCGATGCCAAGCATCGGCGGCTGCTGCAAATCGTGCTGGATAATACCTATCGCATCAATCAGATCGTGCAGGACGTGATGCAGTTGAACCGGCGCGACCGTGCCCAGGCTGAAGTGTTCGATCTGGCGGCCATGTTGCGCACTTTTGTAGAAGAGTTCGACTCGGCGGAGCGGTTTGAGCCGGGTGTGATGGTGCTGGCGGGGATGCCTGGTGCCGAGGTTTCCTTTGATCGCGGCCACCTGCGTCAGGTGTTGTGGAATTTATGCCGCAACGCGTTGCGGCATGCGAGCAAGTCGCCGGGCAGCGTGATGTTGAAAATGAGTATTGAGAATGGGCGCGTGTTGCTGGATGTGCAAGATGACGGCCCCGGTATATCCGTCGAACACCAGGGTAAATTGTTTGAACCGTTTTTCACCACTGCGCAAGATGGCACCGGTTTGGGTTTGTATATTGCCAAGGAGCTGTGCGAAGCGAATGGTGCACGGCTGGAATATCATGCGGTTGAGGGGCAGCCCCCGCAAGAAGGGCGCCGCGGTGCCTCGCAGAGGTTCTTGCACCCGGAGGGTGTGCCCGCAACCTTGGGTTACACCCCCGCGCAGGCAGGTGCGTGTTTTCGTATAACATTTGAAAATATACATGGGTATGGCGAAAGGTAAGGTCATGACGGATAACTACCGGGCAAAGAACCCCAATGTGCTGCTGGTGGATGATGAGCCTGACATTCTGGAGTTGCTGGAACTGGCACTGCGCAAGATGGGACTGGACGTGGATAGAGCCGGAAATATGCGCGAGGCGTTGACTAAGTTGGCGGCGCACCCATATGACCTGTGTCTGACCGACATGCGTTTGCCGGATGGCGATGGCTTGCAGGTGGTGCAGCATATCGCACAGCGTAATCTGGATGTGCCGGTGGCAGTGATCACCGCGCATGGCAATATGGAAAATGCCGTTACCGCACTCAAGGCGGGCGCGTTCGATTACCTGAGCAAACCGGTTTCGCTGGACCAATTGCGCGCTTTGGTGAAATCCGCGCTGAAGCTGCCCCAGACAGGCCCAACTGGCGAAAAGATGCTGCTCGGTCATTCACCGGCCATGCAGAAGGTGCGCGAGCTCATCAAGCGTGTGGCTCGCAGCGAGGCACCGGTGCATATCAGCGGTGAATCGGGCAGCGGCAAGGAATTGGCGGCACGGCTCATCGTGCAAAGCGGTGCCCGCTGCGACCAGCCCTTGGTTGCGGTGAATTGTGGGGCGATACCCGAGAACCTGATGGAAAGCGAATTCTTTGGTTACAAGAAAGGCGCGTTCACCGGGGCGGACAAGGACCGTGACGGGTTTTTTCAAGCGGCGCACGGCGGAACATTGTTTCTCGATGAGGTCGCGGATCTGCCCATGTCCATGCAGGTGAAATTGTTACGTGTGATACAGGAAAAGCGCGTGCGCAAAGTGGGCGCAACCAGCGAAGACCCTGTGGACGTACGCATCATCAGCGCGACACACAACGATCTGGCCGAGCGGGTCAAGCAAGGAAAGTTCCGCCAGGATCTGTATTACCGGTTGAATGTCATCCAGATCCAGATGCCGTCACTGCGCGAGTTGCGCGAGGATGTCTCGGAAATCGCAAGTCGGATATTGGAGCGTTTGCGCGGTGATTCAGATGTGCGTTTTTCCGAAAAAGCGTTGAAGGCGCTGCAAAGCTACAGCTTCCCAGGCAATGTGCGCGAACTGGAAAATATCATCGAACGGGCATTGGCGATGTGTTTGGGCGGGGTGATCGAAGAGCAGGATTTGTTGCTGGTGCCCGTAGAACATGATCAGCCTGACAATGCGGCCCTCAGCAGCAAATACCCGCTGCCGAAATATCTGGATCAAGTCGAGAGGCAAGCCTTGCTGGAAGCGCTGGAACAGACCGGTTTCAATCGCACCGCAGCCGCCAAGTTGCTGGGGTTGACGTTCCGGACCATGCGCTACCGTATGGAGCGGCTCGGCATCAAGGACCCGCATGGAACCGACGATGCGGAATGACATTCCGTTGCAAGTCGATGCGCAAGGGTTGTTGGCCGGTTGTGAATATATCCCGTCGCCGAACTGTGATGACCGCCCCGCCGGGGCGATCGAATTGCTGGTGATACACAACATCAGCCTGCCGCCGGACGAGTTCGGCGGCGATGGCGTGCAGCGCTTGTTCACCAACACACTGGATATGTCGGCTCATCCCTATTACCCGACAATAGCCGGATTGAAGGTGTCGGCGCATTTCTTCGTGCGCCGCGGCGGACAGGTCGTTCAGTTCGTTCCCTGTCTGAAGCGGGCATGGCATGCCGGGGAGTCCTGCTGGCAGGGCGCAATCCGCTGCAATGATTTTTCCATCGGCATCGAACTGGAGGGTAGCGACGCCGTGCCTTTCACCGATGCGCAATATGCATCGCTCGGCCGTTTGACCGCGGCGTTGCGCTCAGCCTATCCGATACGCGGGATCGCCGGCCACAGCGACATCGCCCCGCAGCGCAAGACCGATCCCGGCCCCTGTTTCGACTGGGCGCGTTATCTTGCCGGGCAGTGCAAAACATAAGCATTTGCTCATGCGTTCGGATGAGATGAGTCCGGACATATTTCGCTTGCAATATTTTTGTTAACTACTACAATTAGCCTCGATACCAGAAAAAAATACTAGATGTAGTGGTCATGGTCCTTAGTTAGTGCCGCTGCCGGAAAAAAATACTGGATATAGTGGTTTTGGCTTATTGGGGTTAACAAAGTTTTCAAGGGAGTAAGTTTATGTTGCATGCCGCTACCGATAGCGTTTCGACCTCTACAATGCATGACAATAACGTTCCCGACTCCGTTTCATCTTCTCCTGCTGCTTCCAATCCGTTCGATCAATACAAGGTAATCCGCCGCAATGGTTCGGTGGTTGTGTTTGAACCGGCCAAGATTTCGATCGCGTTGACCAAGGCGTTCATCGCGGTGAATGGCGGCCAGGGTGCCGCATCGGCGCGGGTTCGCGAAATGGTTGAACAATTGACCAATGGCGTCGTTTCGGCGCTGATGCGCCGCCAGCCGCATGGCGGGACGATGCACATCGAGGACATTCAGGACCAGGTCGAGCTGGGATTGATGCGTTCCGGAGAGCACGACGTTGCGCGCACCTACGTGCTGTACCGCGAAGAGCGGTCGCGTTCCCGCGCCAAGTCCAAGGCCAAGGAGCCGGTACATATTATTAATGTGACCGGCGAGGATGGCGTGGCGCGACCGCTCGATCAGGGCCGTCTGTCCGCATTGGTGCAGGATGCCTGCGCCGGACTGGGCGACGTGGTTTCCGCGGATGTGGTCATCAAACTGACGCTCAAGGACTTGTATGATGGCGTGGCGCTGCATGAAGTGCGCAAGTGCCTGGTGCTTTCCGCGCGCTCGCTGATCGAGAAAGAGCCGGCCTATAATTTTGTCACCGCGCGCCTGCTGCTGAATACCATCTGCAGTGAGACTCTCGGCGAAGAGATCGCGCCTGGGGACATGGCGACACGCTATGCGACCTATTTTCCGCAATTCATCAAGCAGGGCATCGCGGCAGAATTGCTGGATCCGCGCCTGGGGCAGTTCGACCTGAAGCGACTGGCCAAGGAACTGGATGCGCAGCGTGACCTGCAGTTCGGTTATCTCGGCCTGCAAACCTTGTATGACCGCTATTTTTTGCATATCGAAGGCAAGCGCATCGAATTGCCGCAGGCCTTCTTCATGCGCGTCGCGATGGGATTGGCGCTGAACGAGATAGACCGGGAAGCGCGCGCGGTGGAATTCTATCGCCTGCTGTCCAGTTTCGACTTCATGAGCTCGACGCCGACCTTGTTCAATTCCGGCTCGCTGCGTTCACAATTGTCCTCCTGTTACCTGACCACGGTGGCGGACGACCTGGACGGGATTTACGAAGCCATCAAGGAAAACGCGCTGCTCGCCAAATATGCCGGTGGTTTGGGCAACGACTGGACGCCGGTGCGCGCGCTCGGTGCGCACATCAAGGGAACCAATGGTCAATCGCAGGGCGTGGTGCCGTTCCTCAAGGTGGTGAACGATACCGCTGTCGCGGTGAACCAGGGCGGCAAGCGCAAGGGCGCGGTGTGCGCCTATCTGGAAACCTGGCATCTGGATGTCGAAGAGTTCCTGGACCTGCGCAAGAACACCGGCGATGACCGCCGCCGCACCCATGACATGAATACCGCCAACTGGATCCCCGACCTGTTCATGAAACGCGTGATGGAGGGCGGCGACTGGACCCTGTTCTCGCCGTCCAATGTGCCGGATCTGCACGGCAAGTACGGCGCCGAGTTCGAACGCGCCTATACCGCTTATGAAGCGAAAACGGTCACAGGTGAACTCAAGCTGTTCAAACGGGTTCCTGCTGCCAGCCTGTGGCGCAAGATGCTGACCATGCTGTTCGAAACCGGCCATCCGTGGATCACCTTCAAGGATCCCTGCAACATCCGTTCGCCGCAGCAGCACGTCGGCGTGGTGCACAGTTCCAATCTATGCACCGAGATCACGCTGAACACCAGCGACAGCGAGATCGCCGTGTGCAATCTCGGCTCGATCAACCTGGCTGCGCACCTGTATCCCCAATATGACAAGGATGGAGGGCGATATGAAAAGGCCGGTCAAATTGACCATGACAAGCTGCGCCGCACCGTCAACACTGCGATGCGCATGCTGGATAATGTGATCGACATCAATTACTACGCGGTGGACAAAGCGCGCAATTCCAACCTCAAGCACCGTCCGGTGGGTTTGGGCATCATGGGTTTTCAGGATTGTTTGCATGAGTTGCGCATTCCTTATGCTTCCGACGCGGCAGTCGAGTTTGCCGACCGTTCGATGGAGGCGGTGTGCTACTACTCCTATTGGGCATCCACCGAATTGGCTGCGGAGCGCGGCCGCTATGCCAGCTATCGCGGAAGCCTGTGGGATCGCGGGATCCTGCCGCAGGATACGCTGGAGTTGTTGCGCAAGGAGCGCGGCGGCTATGTCGAAGTGGACACATCGGCCAGCATGGATTGGGATGCATTGCGCGCGCGCATCAAGCAGCACGGCATGCGCAACTCGAATTGCATCGCGATCGCGCCGACTGCCACTATCTCCAACATCATCGGCGTGTCGGCCTGCATCGAGCCGACCTACCAGAACATCTTCGTGAAATCCAACCTGTCCGGCGAATTCACCGTCATCAACGAACATCTGGTGGCTGACTTGAAGCAGCTTGGCTTGTGGGACGAGGTGATGATCGCCGACCTGAAGTATTTCGACGGCACGCTGGCAAAGATCGACCGTATCCCGGCAGAACTCCGCAACCTGTACGCAACCGCGTTTGAAGTGGAGCCAAGCTGGCTGATCGAGGCCGCATCCCGCCGCCAGAAGTGGATAGACCAGGCGCAGTCGCTGAATATCTACATGGCCGGCGTGTCGGGCCGCAAGCTCGATGAGACCTACAAGCTGGCTTGGTTGCGCGGCCTGAAGACCACTTACTATTTGCGCACCATGGGCGCGACCTCGGCGGAGAAATCCACCGGACGAGCCGGCGCGCTGAACGCGGTTCCAGCCGGCGGCGGTGCGGAAGAAGCCAAGTTCTGTTCGATTGACAACCCGGAGTGTGAAGCTTGCCAATAGACAAGTTCACGCTCCGGGTTGCGGTGAAGACTAACCTTCAGGTTATGTCGGAACCACAATCCTATTTAAAAGGCATGTCAGTGACATGCTCGCAGTCAGGGTTGCGGTGAAGGCTCATATGCGCGAAGCGCATGTGAAGTCCGCATAGCGGACGGCCGGAACCACAACCGGTTTGGGCGAAGCCTGCCAATAGGCAAGTTCACTCTCTGGGTTGCGGCGGAGACTAACCTTCCCCCCGCAAGGAGGAGGCCGTGGTTGTAAAGCCACTAAAGTGGTATCAACCACGCACAGGTTATGTCGTAGCCACAATCCAGAGGAAGGATATGTCAGTGACATGCTTGCATTCATGATTACGGCGAAAGCTAACTTGCGCAGCAAGTTAAGCCCCGTAGGGGCGGCTGAAGCCACAACCGGAAAAGGCGAGGTCTGCATGGATATGCAAACCATATTCCTGGCATGAGCAGCATGCCGGGAACGGAAGACGAATAGCTGTATTAGCAAAGGAGAATAACAAGATGCTGAATTTTGACGAAAACATCAAGGCAGACGGGATGCCATTGGGCATGATCCCAATTTCCTCATTCGATGAGGCATTGATCTTGCAAAAGCTGGCAGCGCAAATGGAAAAGGCGGAACAGACTGAGTATGCAGTTGAAGCGAAACCGGCTGGGCGCATTCGTGTGGAAGACAAGCGCATCATCAATTGCAACGCCGACGTCAATCAGCTGGTGCCATTCAAGTACAAATGGGCATGGGAAAAATACCTGTCTGCCTGCGCCAATCACTGGATGCCGCAGGAAGTGAACATGACCGCAGACATCGCGCTGTGGAAAAGCGACAGGCTGAGTGACGACGAACGCCTCTTGGTCAAGCGCAACCTGGGATTTTTCACCACGGCGGACAGTCTGGCGGCGAACAACATCGTGCTCGGCACTTATCGCCACATCAGCAATCCGGAGTGCCGCCAATACCTGCTGCGCCAGGCGTTTGAAGAGGCGATCCACACTCACGCCTATCAATACATCGTGGAAAGTCTGGGTCTGGATGAAGGCGAAATCTTCAACATGTACCACGAAGTACCCAGCATACGCGCCAAGGACGAGTTCCTGTTGCCGTTCATCGACACGCTGACCAATCCCGCATTCAAGACCGGCACGCCGGAGGCGGATCGCCAGTTGCTGCGCAGCCTGATCGTGTTCGCCTGCATCATGGAAGGTCTGTTTTTCTATGTGGGCTTCGTGCAGATCCTCGCCCTGGGCCGCCAGAACAAGATGACCGGCGCGGCCGAACAATATCAATACATCCTGCGCGATGAATCCATGCACCTGAATTTTGGTGTGGACGTGATCAATCAGATCAAGATGGAAAACCCGCACCTGTGGACTGCAGAATTTCGCGAAGAAATTCGCGGCTTGATGCAAAAGGGCGTGGAGCTGGAATATGCCTATGCCGAAGATACCATGCCACGCGGTGTGCTGGGTCTGAACGCGACGATGTTTAAAGAATACTTACGTTTTATTGCCAACCGCCGCTGCCAGCAAATCGGTGTGGATGTGCTGTTTCAGGGGGCGACCAATCCGTTCCCGTGGATGGCAGAAATGATCGATCTGAAGAAAGAGAAGAATTTCTTTGAAACCCGTGTCACCGAGTATCAAACCGGCGGCGCGCTGTCCTGGGATTAGCGCTGCATATCGCTAACCAGGCTTAAGGTAATGGCTTTAGCCCTCGCTTGAAGTTAAGCGCGGGCTGGGGGTGTAGGTGTAGCAAGCGTAAGTGTTGTATTTTTTAACTTTCATCATTGAAGGAGAATCAAAATGGTAGCAAAGAAGAAAGCCAAACCAGCAGCCAAGAAGGCAGCAGCCAAAAAGCCGGCTGCTAAAAAGAAAGTAGCGGCG
>DHIV01000050.1 GCA_002403995.1 Gallionella sp. UBA4737
CGTTCACAACATGCTGGAAGTGCGGCTATTGCACAAGGCGGCCCGCAATAACGGCAAGTTGCTGGAATCCCTGGCGCTGAATGATCCGCTGACGGGGCTTGCGAACAGGCGGTTGCTGGCCGACAGAATGTCGATGGCCATTGCACATGCGCAAAGGAACAAGACATCCATGGCGGTGGTGTATCTGGATCTGGACGGATTCAAGCAGATCAACGACACGTTGGGACACAGTGCCGGGGACGTCCTGCTGAAAATGGTTGCAGGGCGCCTGGAGGCAGCGGTGCGCCAGGAAGACACGGTGGCGCGTTTGGGCGGTGACGAATTCATGACTGCTCTGTGGCACATCAGCAATAGTGATGAAGCAGCCACGGTGGCATTAAAACTAATTGAGACGGTGTCGCAACCCTATAGCATCGATGGACATACCGTCAACATCACCACCAGCGCAGGTGTCGCCATCTATCCTCTGCATGGCGAGGACGCCGACACGCTGATGAAGAGCGCGGATCTGGCCTTGTATGAAGCCAAGCATTCGGGCAAGAACGCCTATCGAATCTCAAGGTGTACAGGCCTGTCAGGGGTTGCGCGCATTCAACATGATGCGCCTGCATTCAACGCAGTATTGCCAGATGATTCAATGAAAGGGAAGGTGCCAATTAATGGTTAATTTATCCGATATTCTTAACGCCAGCATTCTGATCGTAGACGACCAGGAAGCCAATGTGCAGCTGCTTGGGGAAATGCTGCGCGAAGGTGGCTACGTTTGCATATCGGCGACGACAGATCCATCTGCAGTCTGTGAGCTGCATCGCAAAAACCGCTACGACCTGATCCTGCTCGATCTGAAAATGCCCGGCATGGATGGCTTCCAGGTGATGGAAGCCCTCAAGGAAACCGAAGCGGACGGCTACCTTCCGGTACTCGTGATCACCTCCCTGCATGATCACAAGTTGCATGCGCTGGCCGCCGGCGCGAAGGATTTCGTCGCCAAACCGTTTGACCTGGTCGAAGTGAAGACGCGTATCCATAACATGCTGGAAGTGCGGCTGTTGTACAAACGACTCGAGCAACACAGCCGAGAACAGGAAACTTTGGCGCTGCATGACGCGCTGACCGGCTTGCCGAATAGACGCCTTTTGATGGACAGACTTTCATTGTCCATCGCCCATGCACACAGGAACGGGCTTCCTATGGCGGTGATGGATCTGGACGATTTTAAACTGATCAATGACACGCTGGGCCACGATGCGGGCGATACTCTGCTGAGCATGGTCGCTGCACGCTTGGTGGCTGCGGTACGCCAGGAGGACACGGTGGCGCGCCTGAGTGGCGACGAATATGTGATCGCGCTATGGGAATACAGCCATGACGACGATCTGGCCAAGCTGGCGGCTAAGGTGTTGCAGGCCGTGTCACAACCCTATGACTTTCAAGGACGCAGCGTGGGCATTACCGCCAGTGTCGGGGTCGGTATTTACCCCATGCATGGCGAGGATGTGGAAACACTGATGAAGAGCGCGGATATGGCCTTGTATGAGGCCAAGCGCACAGGCAAGAACGCCTGTTGCATTGCAGCGCGCGCTCACCCTGTCGCCGTTGGCGCGTTGACGTAAGCTGTCTTCATGGCGCTGAATCTCAGTGTAACTTTGAATTAAAGGAGATAAATCTCATGGTGAGTACCCAGGAAATTCATAATGCCAGCATACTGATCGTTGACGATCAGGAAGCCAATGTGCAGCTGCTGGAGCAAATGCTGCGTGAAGACGGCTATCGGCTCCTTTCATCGACAACTGATCCCCGTGAAGTTTGGGCGCTTCACCATAGAAACCACTACGACCTGATCCTGCTCGATCTGCTGATGCCCGGCATGGATGGCTTCCAGGTGATGGAAGCCCTCAAGGAAACCGAAACGGATGGCTACCTTCCGGTGCTCGTGATCACCGCCCAACCGGGTCACAAGCTGCGCGCGCTGGCCGCCGGCGCGAAGGATTTCGTCGCCAAACCGTTTGACCTGGTCGAGGTGAAGACGCGTATCCATAACATGCTGGAAGTGCGGCTGTTATACAGCAAGCTGGAGAATTACAACAAGGTGCTGGAACAGACGGTACAGGAACGGACCGCCGAACTGCAAAGAAGCGAAACGCGTTTTCGCCGCCTGACCGAACTGTCGTCCGACTGGTATTGGGAACAGGACGAGAACGGGCATTTCACCAAGATCTCCGGCCCGGTGCAAGAAATGCTCGGCATCGGGGTAGACGGTGCGCTGGTCAAACCAAGGGATGATCATGGGATGCACTGGGATGAGGCCGAACGGAAAATACTCGAGGCGAACCTGGCTGCCAGACGGCCGTTCCTGGATTTCGTCTACACCCGCACCAATCCCGATGGCTCGCGGCAATATCTGATGGTGAGCGGGGAACCGATGTTCGACGCCTCCGGCCGCTTTACCGGTTACCGCGGGATAGGCAAGGATGTGACCGAATCTATGCTGCACAATTATGAACTGCCTCCGAAGCACTAAATACCCTTAGGCAAAATTCCTCCAGCTGCCGCAGTTGCCCTGAGTGCAATTTGAGCAGGGTCTGTGCCTGGCCCCCGCCCATCCGGAACAATATGCCAATCCGGATTGATAAATAAAAGCGCCCGCGATCATGCGGGCGCAGAATAAAAAGTCAGACATCTGAATTGAATCTTGCGCCGCCGGTGTCCGGTCAAATCGCAACCAGGTTAAAGTCTGGCAGAGGTGCTTCAGTAACGGGTCAGGCTCAACGGTGATACACCAACTCATTTTTTGTTCTTCGATACAAGTGATAGCTGTGCAATAGCCAACCCAAAACGAATCCCGTCATCAATGTGAAAAATATTAACAGCGCACTCGACATCGAAGCTTTCCAGTATAGAAAGCTGATCTCGACTACAACAACATTTTGCGCGATAAAGATAACCGCCAGGCTACCGAGAATAAGTGCCAGTATCAGTCTTGAGTTCATCTTTCACGCCCTCTCATGCGGACTGTTGAATACTTCCGGGTAGGCAGGCAGGTGGCCTGGGGTGCGATACTTCATTTGAATTTGGAACGGGCGTCAGCTACGCCGGCCTTAAGTTCATCCCAGATCTTGTCAGCAGTTGTTTTGACCTGCTCCCATGCCTCGCCACTGGCCTTCCCCAGTTCCTTCATTTTTTCAGATGCTGCACGCTGTTTGGCACGCAACTCTTGAAGTTGCTTGGCACGCATGACCTTCATGTCGGCCCCCGCGTTCTCCGCCTTGGCTTCCAATAAATCGATCTGGGCGCTCCATTCTTTCAGTTGCGCCTCCATTTTTTGTTTATATGCTTCTTTGATTTCCATGGCCAGCTCCTTAACCGGTTGATGACAACTCAATCTCATTTATTCGACTTTACGACCAACCGGTTTTCAACGTCCTTTACGCCAGCCACCGCACCTGCCAGTTCTTTGGCCCTATCGCTGTTGGACCGCGAATCGACCGATCCGCTTAATGTCACCACACCTTTTACGGTATCGACACTGATCTGCAGTGTCTTGAGGCCAGGCTCGGCAAAAATGGCCGCTTTGACCTTGGTGGTGATCGCAGTGTCATCCATGGCCACACCGGCTTGCGCGCTTTGCTCGCCCATTTTTTCACCGACCTTGTCGGCAGTCTGGTCTATCTTTTTACCCGCGGTCTCGGCAGGCCCCGGTTTGTTGCATGCGGCAAGCCCGGCAAGCAATAACATCGAAACGCTGATTAATTTAAAACTCTGTGACATGTTCATTTTGATCTCCTTTGTCCGGTTAATTTGGGCCACTCAACCAGGATAGCTTAAGTGGTCTATCGCAAACACACGCCGTGTGAAAATGCAGCAGACGAACAGGGGGGCTTGGTCAAAAGCGACCAAGCCCATTCCTGCTGCTATCTGTTTGGGTAGTTGATGATGATGTTGGCCCTGCGGTTTTCCTGCTGTCCTGCCAGGGTGATGTCGTAGGCGACACGCCCGGTATCGCCGTATGCCTCGGTGGAAAGCCGCGAACGGGATATCCCCTGTTTATCCGCCAGGTAATCCACCACGTTCTGAGCGCGATCCTGGGCGAGTTGCATCGCCACCCCGGGGTTCATCTTCTCTCTGTCGGCGTCGGTGCCGACATATTTGTCGGAGTGCCCCTCCACCGTTGCTGTGACCTCAGGATTTGCCTTCATGAAATCCGCTACCTGGCGAAGACCGTCAAGATCCTGCGGATCAATGTTGGACTTGCCCTCGTCGAAGCCCAATTCCATCGCCATGGTGATCCTGGCCGGTTGAACCTTGAGTCCCGCGATATCCGTCACGCATGCGATGACAGCATCGATACGCCGGTTCGCCTGCTGGCCTTCGCTAGTGTCGTTGTCAGCGATGGGGCGCGTATCTCCGTATCCCACTGCCGTCAGCCGGGAACGGTCAATATGCAGGTCATTAACCAGGTAATTCACCACGCTGTCCGCGCGCTGCTGGGAAAGTTTCAGGTTGTAGTCACTCTCTCCTACATCGTCGGTGTGCCCCTCGATCACAGCCGTGGTGTCGGGATATTTATTCATGTAGGTTCCCAGTACGGCGAGCTTCTCCTTGTCTTCGCGACCAACATCCTGCTCCTTAATCTCGAACTGGATGTCGAGTATGCTGCAGTACCGCTGCGTCTGGGGCTTAACCTTGACCGGCACGATGACCCGCGCCAATGGGGGAGGGGTCACAGCTTTTTTCTGGCCGAAGCGATAGACCAAACCGACCGAATACATGTTGATGTCGCCTCTGTTGCCGACGGCATCATCGATCCGGTAGCGTTCCGCCTCGGCGCGCATTCCCAGAGACCTGTTGAAGTCATATTGAACCCCCACGCCGGCCTTGTAGTTTGTAGCGTTCTTGCTGGGATTCGGATCCGCCGGTATGGGAACAACGCCCGAGCTGGAGAATTCGTCTTTGGCTTGTGCATACTGCAAGCCCAGCCGGCCGAACACGGAAAATTTATTACCAAGAGGCATTATGCCGACTGCATCCAGATTCAAGCCCTGGAGCTTGATCTTTCCGTTCAGTGTTCCCGCCGGTAACGTGGTCGCCGTATAACCGAACTTTCCCAGATTGAAGTAGCCAGCTTCAAGGGCAAAATTCTTGTTGAACTGGTAACCGCCAAAAAGCTTGAAGGCGGTGTTGCTGTCATCATCGCTGATCGAGACCGAGCCCGGCAACTGAGCGGTGATCCGCGCATCGTCGATTTTAGCTCTCGATTGGCCGATGTTACCCCCAAGGTACCAGAATGGAGCGTCCGCCATTGCGAATGGGCTGTTCAGTACAGCGCACCCTACCAAGCCGAGTGCACCTACGGTTTTAGCTGCTTTTTTCATTTTATTCATGTTATTCATGTCGTTCTCCAAAATAATTTGGTGCAAGTCATCGAGTGCCGCCGATTACGGGGCAGGGACGTTAACAGTGCTGGGGGTTCCGTTCAAAGCAATCGTGCCGGCAGTGATCGCTCCGGCCAATATCCGGCCGTTGATCGTGGCGCCACCTGCAGAAGTGGCATCTCTGCCAGTCACGATGGTTCCATTGAAGGTCGTGCCCGAGCCGATAGTCATATCCGAAGTAGGGACCCAGAACACGTTCTTGGCCTGAGCACCGCCAGTTAGCGTAACATCGGCATTCGAAGTCATCGAGGAACCGATCTGGAACACCCAGACGGCATTCGCGTCACCCGCTGCGTCGAGAACGATATGTGCCCCGACCAGCATCGTGCTGCCAGAACAATAGACGCCCGGGGGAATACCTGTAGGATAAACATACAACCCACCCAGATCCGCAGTACCCACGTCTGTTGCACATGTCAGACCCTTGGCGTAGTTATACGCGGCCAACAGGTCGTTTCTGGCCTGGTGTGATACTGTGTCATTGACGTGTACCGCACCGTTTATCACTGCTGGCGGGAATCCGGTTATTGAAGTGCCCGGCTCCAATGAAACATCCCCATTTATAACGGAGGCACTGGCGGCAGTGACTGCGGCGGTTGCCATGAGTCCGAAAGTGCTGGCTGAACCAAGATCTACTGCACCGAGTGC
>DHIV01000072.1:0-205 GCA_002403995.1 Gallionella sp. UBA4737
GCCAGCATCATCGTGATGTGGTTCTCGCGCCAGCGTGAATTTCGCGCCGATGCGGGCGGGGCAAACCTGGCCGGACGGGGAAAAATGATCGCAGCGCTGGAACGCCTGAAGATCAACCATGAACAGGCGACGCTGCCGGAAAAAATGGCCGCGTTCGGCATCTCCGGCGGTCACGCTTTCGCAAAAATGTTCATGACTCACCCGC
>DHIV01000072.1:446-975 GCA_002403995.1 Gallionella sp. UBA4737
ATGCGTACAGGCTGTCTGCCTTGTAGCTTGGCTCGGCAACGATAATGGAGCATGGAAGGCACCCTGAAAATTTTTGAATTTTTGTTTTTAACCCGTCCATTGTGACTATAATGAACAAGCAGCCTGGCAGCATTTGATTTGCGCGCCCAAAAAAGTCAGGATGGGTTGGCGGCAGATATCGTAGAGAAGGCGGAGTTCGAGATGCAAGAACAACTGATCCTTGGCGTAAATTTCAAGGATGTTCGGTGAGTGATATTATTTTGTTGAATCTCGTGGAGGTATTATGACAGCGAAGAAAAAAGTCTGGATGATGGCGGCGACCGTTGTGGCTGCACTGATGCTGGGGGCCTGTTCCACTGAAGTAAAGCGAATAGGGGTAGATGAAGTAAAAGATATTTCCGGTACATGGAATGACACCGATTCACGGCTGGTGTCGGAAGAAATGATCCGGGATTCTCTGTCCGCCGGCTGGATCGATCGCTACAGCCTGTCTTTAAAGAAAGCGCCGGTGGTCATCATCGGCAATATT
>DHIV01000072.1:1156-5331 GCA_002403995.1 Gallionella sp. UBA4737
CCGGTGGTCATCATCGGCAATATTCGCAACCTTTCACAGGAACACATCAACACCAACACTTTCGTGAATGATCTTGAGCGTGCCTTTGTCAATTCCGGCCGCGTCGATGTGGTTGCATCGAAGAGCGAGCGCGGCGACATACGCGAAGAACGTTCCGATATGGATCTGAACGCCACGGAAGCCACGCGCAAAGAGATGGGTAAGGAAACCGGCGCGGATTACATGTTGATAGGCTCGATCAATACCATCATCGATGCGGAGGACAGCGAGCAGATTCGTTTTTATCAGGTCGATCTTACATTGGTGAGCCTTGCCGACAACCGCAAAGTCTGGACCGGCCAGAAAAAACTGAAGAAGGATATCAAAAACGCCAAGTTCCGCTAGCAAGGATGGCAATAACCCCAAGCTCCGCCCCCGGTTGTGATTGGCTGAGCCGGCAGCTTTTCGGCTTGCTGGTTTTGCTGGCGGTTTTTGTGCTGCCCGGTTGCGCCACTTATAGCGCCGGGATAGCCAAGGTCGAACAACAAACCAGCAAGCGCAATCTGGACGGCGCCCTCAAGTCGCTTGATGAGTTGAAGCTGACCGGGGCCGACCAGATGTTGTATTACCTCAACAAAGGCACCTTGCTCCGTTTTCAGGGGAACTATGCCGCTTCCAATCAGCAGTTCGAATCAGCCAAGAGCCTGATGGAGAAACTCGCTGCGATCAGCGTAGCAGAGCAGACCGGTTCAGTGGTGGTGAATGACACGATGAAGGCTTACGAAGGCATCGGCAATGAACAATTGCTGGTCTATGCATTCGAGGAGCTCAATTATCTGCAGTCCGGCAATGTCGATGATGCGGCAGTGGAAGCCCGGCAGTTCGATATAAAGCAGCGCCTGATCGCCGGAAATAATCCGACTGCGACCTATCTCTCCGGTGCATTCGTGCGTTATCTGAATGGCATGACATATGAAGAAGTTGGCGAGAGCGACTCGGCACGTATCGATTACAGCAAGGCGGTCGATGGCTACAAGGCGCAGAGCAGTATTACCGGATTTGGCGTTCCGGCAGCACTCGATGCCGACCTGGAAAGACTCGAAAGCCCGCATCCGCGGCACCGTGAAGCGCCAGTACAAAAATCAATCAGCATCACAAAACAATCCTCAAAAACAGGTGACGACGGCGAAGTAGTGTTCATCCTGCACGACGGACTGGGACCGACACTGGCCGAGAACATCATTAGCATTGTCAATCCCGATCCGCAACATGGCACGGCAATCATGAGCGTGGCGGTGCCGAAGTTTGTCCAGCGCCCGGTGCCGGTGGCCCGTTTCGAGTTGAGCGAAGATGCTCAGTCGGCGTCCTCGGAATTGGTCGAGGACGTGAATGCCATCGCCAGGAAGAGTCTGGATGACCGTCTTCCTGCCATTACTGCACGGGCAGTGGCGCGTATGGTGGTGAAGAACGCCATGGCGAGGAAAGTAAAAAATCAGAATGGGGATGCCGGAACCGGCGGGCTGTTGTTGAGCATAGTGACTGATGTGGGCGCCATAGTCTCGGAACGCGCCGATACCCGAAGCTGGTCATTGTTGCCGGGGAATTTCCTGATGGCGCGCTTGGCTTTGCCGCCGGGAACGCATGATATCAAGGTCACCTATTACGATCCTTCCGGAAACGTCCTGGCTGCGCGCGATTTTAATGCGGTCAAAGTGACGGCAGGACGGAAGGTCTTCTTGTCAGATTATTACCTCAGCGCAAATTAACGGCTGCTTTTCACATCGCACACCCTGAATATCAGATACGCACTTGAACAGGGTGCGCATCGGCAGCGTCAATGGCTGTTGACCATATCGATGATCGCTGTCCGCAGTTCCTGCTTCAGGATAGTATCGGTTTGATTCAAGGCGCGCTTGGCCGCAGTTTCCTTGTCCGGGGCGCTGCTCTTGACGGTCCAGCGCTTGGTGCCGCGCACACGGCCAGTGGCCGCCTCCGACAAGTTGACCTCCAGAACCCCGCGCTGCCAGTCCCAGCCATTCTGGAAACCCAGGTCATCCAGCACCATCCGCGCCTGCAACACAAAATCCGGGTTCCGGCCGGTCTCGATCATGAAGCCGGCATTGGCCAGTGCGCCGGCCACCACTTCCGCCAGGCCGGGAGTGGAATCGGCTGTAACTTGCGGTGCGATCCGCACCCGCTTCAGTAACTCGTCGAGATCGCTTTGGAGCTTTGCGCTATTCCATTTTGATTCCGTGCCGCGCCCGGTGGGGTCCACTATTTGCAGGGATTTCTGCAATGATTCGTGTTCCCGCTCGGTCTCCACAGCCAGGCTGGCGGCGGCAATCTTCAGGAACAGGTCGCTGTTTTTGCGGGACTGCTCGATATGGTCGCCGGTGGCCTCATCCAGCTGGCTGATTTGCTGGCGCAGACTGGCCGCGGTCTGCAGGCGCGGCAAAACGGCCAGCGCGTAATAGCTTTTGGTGGCGGGGTCTTGCCACAGCTCCGCGATCTGGATGCCTCTTATGATCTGGTCGGTGCGCGTGCTGATGTGCCGCGAAGCTTGTTCTTCATATTGGGGTGCAGCGCCGGTGGAATCGGATTTGGAGCGCTGCATGTCTTCGCTGCTTGCGACCACCGCCACCTGGAATACCTTGGCCACATCGGCGCGGGCGCGATCCTTGGCTTCTTCCTGTGCGGATGCCTGTCCGCGTCCGATCAGGTATTGCGCGCTATTGTACCGGGCGCTATCGCCGGCGATCCAGTCCGGTGTGGTCGGCTTGCTGGCGCAGCCCGGCAGGAGTGAGAGCATGAATGCAAATGCGGCAAAGGCAGAGAGTTTCATTTTCATCTCCTTGTAGCGTGGGGCATCGAGCGCCGGGTCAGGCATGACTTGTGCAATTGCGAGTTGCGGAGCTGCCGGCAGCGGCCAACGCTATCGTCAAGGTCATCAATACGGCCAAGGTGTTTTTGGCAGTATGCAGCGCATTATTTTTTCTCGTTTGCGACGCGGTCAAAAATGTTATCGGCACTCGATTCGATATAACGTTTCAAGTCATCGTTCATGTCCTGTGTTCCGGCCAGCGTACTTTTCACCTGTTTCATGTCCAGTTCGACAATGGAATAAATGATGTTGGTTTTGGGGTCGCGCCAGCTGCCGATGACTTTGGCGCCGGCCAGGTTGACCTTGGTAAGGGCCTTGATCTGACGCGAGACAGCTTCCTCGTTGGTATTGGCGCCGCCAGCCTTGGCGGAAGACATGTAGTCGCTGGAAACCACGTCCATGTATGACGACAAGACCCGTGCCACTTCGGAGCGTGCCCGGTCATCGGCAACGGATTTTTGCAGCGACATATCACCCATCGGAGCAGCCGAACCCACGCCGTGGAACAGGCGGCCATCCTTTTCGCTGAGAATATTGGTTCCTTCGTTGACCCAATCCGGCGCGCCCTTGATACCCAGGTCGCTTTCTACTTTGGTCGTGCTGGAACAGGCCGAGATGGCAAACACAAACAGCGCCATGGATAACAGTTTTGTAATTGGACGGGATTTCTTCATGATTTTCTCCTGAAGGTTAGGGAAAACGATTGGAAAATGATTGCGACGGAAAGTTGCAGTAATGTGATGGAAATTTCCAAGTGGGCGACGCGACCATCATAAGTGAAATGACAGGCTGCTGCAATGCGCGGCTACCGTGGTGCAGTAGCGGATGGATGGTCCCCGGTTGTCGGGGCGGGCGTATTTGATACGGGAGGTATTTGCGGAGGGACGGTATCGTCGCTCTCATCGTCATCATATCGCGGACGCGGCGGGTTGCCGTCGTACACCTGGCTCAGACGGCCGAGCAAGTAAGCCTCACGAACAAATTCGTAAGGATCTATCATCGCTTCATCCAAAACCTTTTCCTGGTCCAGCAGTTCGGCGCGCCGGTTGATACCCCTGGTCAGGTAGGCCTGGTTGCGGGTGCGCATGTTGTTTAGCTGATACATCGGGCTCGGGTAGCCGTCAATATACAATCCAACGCTGTCGCGCAGTGTGCTGGGTCCGAGGACAGGCAAAACGAGGTAGGGGCCGTTGCCAACCCCCCACTTGCCCAAGGTCTGGCCAAAATCTTCATTGTGTTTCTTCAAGCCGCCGGTCGATGCGACGTCGATCAAGCCGAAAACGCCGATAGTGGTATTCACGAAGAAACGCATCCC
>DHIV01000072.1:5560-14182 GCA_002403995.1 Gallionella sp. UBA4737
TTGGAAAAGAAATTCGATACCATGATTCTGCCAACAGTCGGCATCACCGCTTTGTATCCGCGTGCGACCGGCTTGACGACAGCCTTATCGACGGTATCGTTGAATTTATATATGCCGCGGTTGAGCGATTCCAGCGGGTCCGCCGGATTACTCGGGCGGGTCGAGGCGCAACCCGTCAAACTGACGGCAGTGAATACGATAATAGTGCGTATGGCGTTCATGGTATTTTCGCGGTATTCAATTCGCCGCGATTATATGGGTGCGAGGCAGGTTTGAGCAAAACAAGATATCAGCGTTGGGCGGGTGGAACCAGTTCGCCGATATGGAAACTGAATTTCCCGCTTTGACGTTCGGCAAAGTAATGTTCAAGGCTGAAACGCACCGGACGAAACGCGATTTCGTTCCACGGTATTTCTGCTTCGCTGAACAGCCTGACTTCCAGACTCTCCTGCCCGGGACCAAAATCCAGATCGAGCAGTCTGGCGCGGAACAGCAGATGCACCTGATTGATATAGGGCAGGCTGTACATCGAATACAAGTCACCGACCGCAATGCGCGCATTGGCTTCTTCCAGGGTTTCGCGCGCAGCCGCTTCAGCGGTGGTTTCGCTGTTTTCCATGAAGCCGGCGGGTAGTGTCCATAGCCCGTGGCGAGGTTCGATGGCGCGCCGGCACAGCAGGATTTTGTCCTGCCATTCCGGCATGGCGCCGACGATCAGCTTGGGATTCTGGTAATGCACCTCGCCGCAGCCGGTACACACGTGGCGCTTGCGGTTGTCATCCGGCGGGATCCGCAGTTCGACCGGAGCACCGCACAGGCTGCAATATTTCATGGAAAGGTCATCTCTGAAGGTCGCGCGTAAAAAATAATCTGCGGATACGCTACTGCGATTTTTCGCTGCGCATGTCTGTCCGGGAGCCGGGTTTGGGAAAATTCATGTCCAGCACGCGCTGTGCATCGTCGCGCAGTTTGCTCATGCCTAAAGCGTCATAGCCTTTCACCAGTATCAGCAGCGCATCATGTATCGCCGGCGTATTCGGATATTCCGTCAACACTTCCTTGGCGCGGTTCACCGCGGCGATGTTCGCGCCGCGGCGCAGGTAATATCCGGCGACATGGATTTCATACTTGGCCAGCGCGTCGAGCAGGTACTGCATGCGCAATCTGGAATCGGGCGTGTAGCGGCTGGAGGGAAAGCGCGTTACCAGATCCTTGAATGCGGCAAATGAATCTTGTGCCGCTTTCGGGTCGCGTTCGGTGGGATCCTCCCCGAACGCCATACCGAACAGCCCGATGTCGGCGTTGAAGTTGGCCAGACCCTTTACGTAGTAGGTATAATCCACATGCGGATTGTTGGGGTACTGCTTGATGAAGCTATCGGCGGCGGCGATGGCAGATTCGGCCTCATTCTGGCGGTAATAGGCATAGGCGATCTCGAGTTGTGCCTGCTGAGCATAACGGCCGTAAGGATAGTGCGATTGCAGGGATTCAAACTGTTTGATGGCCTCCTCATAACCGCCGTCATTAAGTTTTTTCTTGGCATCGGTATACATTACTTCTGCGGAAACAGCTTTTGCCGGGCTGTCGGCATCAGACTTTGCGCCGAACAAACTGCAGGCAGTTAACGTAAGTAACAGGAATACGGCTAAACTATGGCGCATGACAGATCCAGAAAATAATTTGCATGATTATAACTTAAACCCATCGGCCCCCATCGCGCTGCATTTGGTCGTTCCCGATGATTACGCCGGGCTGCGCCTCGATCAGGCATTGGTCAAATTCTTCCCCGAGTATTCGCGCAGTCGTTTGCAGGAATGGATTACCCGGCAGCAGGTCAAGGTGGATGGCGAATTTGCCACGACCAAGCAAAAAGTCTGGGGCGGCGAAAAACTGGAAGTGCTGCCGCAAATCCATCCCTCCGAACAGCCTTATCTGGCCGAGGAAATCGCGCTCGACATCTTGTATGAAGACGATGCGCTGCTGGTGATCAACAAGCCGGTTGGAATGGTGGTGCATCCCGGCAGCGGCAATTGGGAGGGCACCTTGCTCAACGCGCTGTTGCATTATTCTCCACAATTGGCAGAGGTGCCGCGTGCCGGCATCGTGCACAGACTGGACAAGGACACCAGCGGTTTGCTGGTGGTGGCCAAAACACTGACGGCGCAAACCTCATTGGTGCGCCAGCTGGAGGCGCGCAGCGTGCAGCGCGAATACCTGGCCCTGGTGCATGGCGAATTGACGCGTGCCGGCAAAGTGGACGCGCCGATAGGACGGCATCCCAGCCAGCGCGTCAAGATGGCGGTGGTGGAGAGCGGCAAAGCTGCGGTCACCCACTACCAGATCGAGGAAAAGTTCCCGAGTTGCACGCTGCTGCGCTGCCGTCTGGAAACCGGACGCACCCACCAGATACGCGTGCATATGGCGCGCATCGGCCATCCCCTGGTGGGCGACAGCGTGTACCTCAAAGGACCGCAAAAATGCGTGCCGCAATTGCGCGCATTGCTAAGCGGCTTTCCGCGCCAGGCTTTGCATGCCACACGGCTGGCGCTGGAACATCCGGTCAGCGGCGAGAGGATGGAATGGCATGCGCCGCTGCCGCAGGACATGCGGCAGCTGCTGCAACAAATAAAGGTCATGGCGCATGAGCCTGCTTGAGCATTTGATCATTCCTGACTGGCCCGCCCCCGCGAATGTCAAAACCTTGCAGACTACTCGTGCCGGCGGCATCAGCAGCGCGCCTTATGACAGTTTCAATCTCGGCGATCATGTCGGTGATGCGCCGCTGGCGGTTGAACGCAATCGCATGCTGCTCAACACCCTGCTGCCCAGTGAACCGGTGTGGCTGGAACAAGCGCATGGAACCATTGTTGTTAACGCTGACAATGCAAACTGCCGACCACAGGCCGACGCATGCATCGCGCGGCACCGCTCAGCGGTGTGCGTGGTGATGACTGCGGATTGCCTGCCGGTATTGCTGTGCGATAAGCAAGGCAGCGTGGTCGGTGCGGCGCACGCGGGCTGGAAAGGTTTGACGGCGGGAGTCATCGAGGCTGCCGTACAGGCGATGGATGTTGCGCCGCAGAACCTGATGGCGTGGTTTGGTCCTGCAATCAGCCTGGATGCATTCGAAGTCGGTGATGAGGTGCGGGCCGCGTTTGTCGCCGTGCAGCCGCAAGCCGCAGCGGCATTCGTTCCGGGACTGAACGGGAAGTGGTTTGCCGACCTCTATGCACTGGCGCGCCTGCGACTGAACGCGCTGGGTATCACCGCGATCCACGGCGGCGGTTACTGCACTTACCGGGAGCTCGAAAGATTCTTTTCCTATCGTCGCGACGGCGCGACCGGACGCATGGGCACATTCATCTGGCTGGAATAAGGGCTTTTCATGGCTCGGGGAATGCGGTTAAAATAAAAAACGGAATGCTGCGCAGGGTTTGATTGCGCGGATAGTCTGCCGGTTGATTTTAAGGGGTATAGCGTGAAAAAGAATAATTGCTGTGTTGCGGCTCTGATAATCCTGTTGGGGGTCGCGGTTGATGTGTCTGCTGTGCCAGAAAGCAAATCAGGCCAGGCTGCCTTGGCTAATAGTGCACAGCCGCAGCCAACCTATAAAGCGCCATACCCATTCACGGCAGACGAATTATGGGAAAAGATACTCAAGGTCGCGGAACAGCCGGAGGGTTACGTAACGAAGGAGCAGGTAAGTGGCATATTTGACGTGACGATGGATATGGATCAGGAATACCTGAAACAGTTTCACGAGAAAATATATCCGCTGATACGCGAAAAAAGCTGGTACTTCAATATGAGCGTTGGCGAAAATACTCCCGTGCGCTCATTCTTTTACTTCAGTTGGGGAGAAATACCTGGACAGCATTCGGCGGAGTTTCCTCCACCGCCTCCTCAGGGCATGTGCATAAATACATACAAAATCAGACCCAACCTCCAGAGGCTTGGATGGGTACTCATGCGGGAAGCCAGAGGAACCGATGAGCATCCATACAGCGACTCTTACCGCAAAGGAAGGATAGGAGTTTTGACCATAGAATTTTTCCCGTCAGACAATTGTTTGCGCAGTATCAGAATCTCCGCCTCTCGCGCTGATGCCCAGGAACTGCCGGTGGAATGATCTTGATGCAGTTCATGGGTTATCCCGGATAGCGGCAGATCCCCACCCACTCCTTGGGTGGTGCGGCGGGTGATATAATCCGCGCCCTTGGTTTTCTGAAGAACTCCCATGACCGTTTTGCTGTGGATCATCGCCGCCAGTATTTTTGGCGGCGCATTGAGCGTGTCCTGTGCCGCGCTGTTTGCCTTGAACGCGCGCGCTCATTGGGTGAGCTCGCTGGTCAGTTACGCGATAGGCGCGTTGTTGGGCGCGGCATTTCTCGAGATATTGCCTGAAGCGCTCAAATCGAGCGCCAGCGTCACAGTGGTCAGCGGCGCGGTGCTGGGCGGTATATTGTTATTTTTTACGCTGGAAAAACTGCTGCTGTGGCGCCATTGCCACCATGATCATTGCGAAGCGCATGATCCTGTCGAACCAAATGAGCACGGCCGCAGCGGCACCATGATCATGGTGGGCAACACTTTTCACAATTTCGTCGATGGCATCATCATCGCTGCCGCATTCCTTGCCGATGTGCATCTGGGTATCGTCACCGCGCTGGCGATCATCGCGCATGAAATCCCCCAGGAGGTCGGCGACTTCATGATCCTGCTGCATTCCGGCTACACCAAAGCGCAGGCGTTGCTGGTCAACCTGGTGTCCAGCCTGGCCACATTGCTGGGCGGGGTGCTGGCTTATTATGCTTTGCGATCGATGCAAAACGTCGTGCCGGTTTTATTGGCCTTGGCTGCGGCGAGCATGATCTACGTGGCGGTTGCCGACCTGATACCCGGATTGCACAAGCGCACCACATTGCGCGACACGCTGGAGCAAGTCGTGCTGATCGTGTTGGGCATATCTTCGATCGTTCTGGTCCAACTCCTGGTGTCAGAATAAATTCCATGATGAGTAAAACAAAATCCCTGCCAAAAGTCGGCTTCGTCTCGCTGGGCTGTCCGAAAGCGACCGTCGATTCCGAGCACATCCTCACGCGCCTGCGCGCCGAGGGTTATCTGATCTCAGGCAGCTATCAGGATGCCGATCTGGTGGTGGTCAACACCTGCGGTTTCATCGACAGTGCGGTGGAAGAGTCGCTGGATGCGATCGGTGAGGCGCTGGCAGAGAACGGCAAGGTGATCGTCACCGGCTGTCTTGGCGCGAAGGGCGATGTGGTGAAACAGGCGCATCCCAGCGTGCTCGCCGTTACCGGTCCGCACGCTACCGATGAGGTGATGGAAGCCGTGCACCAGCATCTGCCCAAACCGCATGATCCTTACATGGACCTGGTGCCCGCTCAGGGCATCCGTCTGACGCCCAGACACTACGCCTACGTGAAGATTTCCGAGGGTTGCAACCATCGCTGCACCTTCTGCATTATCCCCAGCATGCGTGGCGATCTGGTCAGCCGCCCGGTCGGCGATGTGATGCAGGAAGCGCAAAGTCTGGTCAACGCGGGCGTCAAGGAACTGCTGGTGATCTCGCAGGACACATCTGCTTATGGCGTGGACGTGAAATATCGCACCGGCTTCTGGGGCGGCAAGCCGCTCAAGAGCCGCATGACCGAGCTGGCCGCGGCGATGGGAGAACTCGGCGCGTGGGTGCGCCTGCATTACGTTTACCCATATCCGCACGTGGACGAAGTGATCCCGCTGATGGCACAGGGCAAGATCCTGCCGTATCTGGATATCCCGTTCCAGCATGCCAACCAGCGCATCCTGAAACTCATGAAACGTCCGGGCAGCAGCGAGAATGTGCTGGGGCGCATCAGGCAATGGCGCGAGACCTGCCCCGACATTACGCTGCGCAGCACCTTCATCGTCGGCTTCCCCGGCGAGACAGAGGAAGAATTCGAAGAGCTGCTGGATTTTCTGGAAGAGGCGCAGCTGGATCGCGTCGGTGCATTTGCCTATTCGCCCGTGGAAGGTGCGAAGGCCAATGAATTGCCCGACCACATTCCGCCAGAAGTACAACAGGAACGCCTCGCGCGGCTGATGCTGTTGCAGGAAGAGATCAGCGAACAGCGCCTCAAGCGCAAGATCGGCAAGACCATCACCGTGCTGGTGGACGAGGTGGATGGGGAGGGTGCGACTGCGCGCAGTTCCGCCGACGCGCCGGAGATCGATGGTGTGGTGTACATCGAAAATGGGCAGCAGTTAAACATCGGAGATTTCGTCGAGGTGAAGATCACAGATTCCGATGCTCACGATCTGTGGGCTGAGATTATCTAATTGTTGCTTGCCTGATCGACGAAACACCGATAATCTGGTTGCGCGTCAATCACTGCCAAGGAGTCGCATCATGGCCAAGCAATTCGATCCATCCGAAGTTGAGAAAGTCTCCTGCGATGTTTACCGCAAGGAAGTTCCGCTATCTGAGGCGAAAATCTCAGAGGCGGCTGACTATGTGGCACATTTTTGTGGCCTTGAGTGTTACGTGAAGTGGAAGCAACAAAGTGAGCAAGCGGGGCAGCAGGGCAGGAATGCCAAAAAGTAAGCTCTAGTCGCCAACCGTCTCTGCCCACCTTGGTGGGCAGAGACATCCATCATCTTGCGGGTTTGGCATCCGGTTTGTCGCTCTGGCGATCATCTGCCGGCGCAGGCATACCATCCTGTTTGCCCATGTCGCGTTTGAACTGCTCGCGTTCTTCCGGCGACATGTTTTTGAAGTGTTCACGCATTTCCTTGCGGCGTGCCTCGCGTTGTTCGGGCGACATGTTCTTCCAGTGTTCTTTCAGCTTGTTGCGCACCTGCTCGCGCTCTTCGGGGGACATCTTCTCCCAGTGTTCACGCATTTCCTTGCGGCGTGCCTCGCGTTGTTCGGGCGTCATACGGTCCCATTCCTGCTGATTCCTGCCGCGCGCTTCTGGTTTTGCGCCCGGCCCGGCCGCGGGTGGAGTGCCCGCCGGGGAGGTGATATCGGCAGCCATGGCGTCCAGGCTGAACAAAGCGGCGATACCTGCGGCGATAAGCCCCTTCGAAATGTTGTGCATTAATCCTCCCGTGAAATGTTTAACGCCTTGCCTGGCATTGAGCGCATAGTATGATTGGAATGTAAGTAAAGTGTTTTTGCCAGTGCCCAAGATGTAAATATTTGTTTCAACTTTTAGGCTCTCCCAACCAACTGCGTGTTCTGTGTATCATGCCGCAATGACTAATCCACACCGCATTCTAATTGTCGACGATGACGCGCGCTTGCGCGAACTGTTGTTGCGCTATTTGTCCGAACAGGGCTTCGAGGTCAAGGCGGTTGGCGACGGGAAAGGACTGGACAAGGCTTTGGCACTGAAGCGCTATCACTTGCTGGTGCTGGATCTGATGCTGCCCAATGAAGATGGGTTGGCGATCTTGCGCCGGCTGCGAGGAGCAGACGAGAACGTCCCGGTGATCCTGCTCACCGCCAAGGGGGATGAGATCGATCGTATCGTCGGATTGGAAATGGGCGCGGATGATTATCTGCCCAAGCCGTTCAATCCGCGCGAACTGGTGGCGCGTATCCATGCGGTGTTGCGCCGCAAGGGTGATCAACCGGTTGGCGCGCCCGATTCCGAGGAAAAAAGTATCGTCTTCGGCGACTGCGAGTTGAATCTTGCCACGCGTGTGCTGACAAAATCCGGTGCGCAGATTTCGCTGACTACCGGGGAATTCGCGCTGCTCAAGGCGCTGGTGACCCATCCGCGCCAGCCGCTTTCGCGCGAAAAACTGATGGAGCTGGCGCGCGGACGCGACCATGATCCGTTTGATCGCGCTATTGATGTGCAGGTCTCCCGATTGCGCAAGCTGGTCGAACCCGAGCATGCCAATCCGCGTTTCATCCAGACGGTATGGGGGCACGGCTATGTATTCGTTCCTGATGGAGCAAGGCCATGAGGTTCCATTGATTAATCAGCCAGGATCCCTGCTGGCGCGTTCCTTTTTGCTGATCGTCGTGCTGATCGTGATGTCGCTCGCGGCTTCCGTGGTGATTTTCCGTCATGTACAACAGGAGCCGCACGCAAAGCAGCTGGCGCAACTGGTCGTGTCGGTAGTCAATCTCACGCGAGCCGCTGTGCTGGCCGCCGCGCCGGAATGGCGTTCCGCGCTGCTGGCAGAATTGGCCGCTTCAGAAGGACTGCGCGTGCAGATGGCGGAAGCCGGTGATGTGCTCAAGCCTTTGCCCGAACATACGGCAGAATTGCGGATGATGGTGGACAAGGTGCGCGACAGTCTGGGCAGCAACACGCGTTTCGCGACGGAACGCAATGGCGAAGAAGCTTTGTGGGTGAGTTTTTTCATTGGCGACGAAGAGTTCTGGATCGCGCTTCCCAAGGAACGTATCGAGCATTCTGTCTACCAGGTATTGTTGCCCTGGGGCATTTTGGTTTTTGTGCTTGCTTTGCCAGGAGCATATTTTATTGCGCGCCAGGTTGCCCGGCCGCTGAAGCAACTTGCCCAGGCTGCCCTGCAAGTCGGGCAGGGAATATGGCCGCAGCCGTTGCCGGAACGCGGGGCGCAGGAAATCGTCACGGTATCGCGGGC
>DHIV01000072.1:14366-23499 GCA_002403995.1 Gallionella sp. UBA4737
GGAAATCGTCACGGTATCGCGGGCATTCAACCAGATGTCCGCCGATCTTGCGGCCAACGAGCGAGAGCGGGCGCTGGTGCTGGCGGGCATCTCGCATGACTTGCGCACTCCGCTGGCGCGGGTGCGGATCGCTGCCGAACTGAGCGCGGATGAATCGCTGCGCGAGGGACTGGCTGCCGATGTGGAGCAGATGGATGCCGTGATACAGCAATTCCTCGACTATGCCCGCCTGGACGAAACCGAAGCAGTGCTATCGACCGATCTTAAAGCGCTGGTCCAGGAAGTCGCGCAGCAATTTTCCGGGCAAGCCCGATCGCTGTTGCTCGATGTGCACGATGTGCCCGCGCTTCCGGTCAGGCAATTGCTGATGAAGCGCGCACTCAGCAATCTGCTGGATAACGCGATCAAACATGGCGGAGGAGAAATCACCGTGCATCTCAAACAGGAGGAAGACAATGTTGTTGTGGCGGTAGAGGATCGCGGCACAGGCATCCCCGCCGCGCAACGCGAAACAGTGAAGCGGCCATTTGTCCGGCTGGAGTCCGCACGCAGCGACTCGACCGGTTCAGGCCTGGGTTTGGCCATCGTCGAACGCGCCGCGCGATTGCATGAAGGCGAATTTATACTGGCAGAAAATGCGGCGGGCGGGCTGGTGGCCAGGCTGGTGCTGCCGATACCCGGGAATCCCATTATTCAATAACAGCTTTCCTGCCTTCCGGTTCGAGGCGGCGGGCGTCCCAGCATGATCACATCAATTGTGAAAAACTGAAGCTGGCATCTTTGCATGCCGGAGAGTCAAGGCCTAGGCGTTAGTCGTTTTCTTGTCTTTCACTTCACCTTCGATGGTCTGCCCGCCATCCTTGATCTGTTTGGGGGTTTCGTTTTCGGAACGCATGGCTTCCTTGAAATCCTTTACCGCGCCGCCCAGATCGCTGCCGATGTTGCGCAGTTTTTTGGTGCCGAAGATCAGCACGACCACCAGCAATACGATCAGCCAGTGCCAGATACTCAATGAACCCATAGTCTTCTCCTTGAAGTAATGGCCACAAGAATTTCAGTGCAGATCGCCTGCCAGTGAATCGCGCACCCTGGCCGGCATCTTCACTTCTTCGCGGTAACCGGGGTGGGCTATGCCTGCCCGAACGACCGCGCCGTTCCTGATCGCGGCAACCATTTCAGGCGCGAGTTCGAAGCGCAGGAAGTGCACCGCAGAAGTCTTGTCCTCGGTCTCCCTATCCATATCTTCGTTGGCGATCGGGTAGACCTTGGCGCATCCTTCAGCCTGAACCCAGATGGTCTTCTCGATGCCGATCAGACGCGCAAGCGCGTCGCGCCGCTCTTCCACATCTTCATATTCCAGCATGAAGGTCGCCTTCCAGTTGCTGCCGTCCGGGATCAGGGAATTGTAGACATCCAACTCCTGCTGAATACCTTCCGGCTCGAAGATGCGCTCCAGGCGCAGCATTTCCTGCACCTGGTATTGCATTGTGAGGCTGTCCTCGAAATACAGTGTTGCATGCGGGCCGATGGCCAGTCTGCGGTTCGCCTTGTGTTCGATGACCTTGGCACGGAACTCGGACCGGATTGCCGCATATTTCTCCAGCGAGTAAAGGTCATCGCGCGTCAGCTTGCCCATGGGAAATTTCCGTGCCTGATTTCATTCATGCGCGATCTTCTTGTCAGTGAAGAGATAGTCGCGCAGTTCCTTGTTGAAGCGCGGGTCGCGGCGCCGGATCCATTCAAGCACCATCGCCGCGTGCTCTTTCTCCTCGTCGCGGTTATGGGCGAGGATCGCCTTCAGCTCGGGATTGCTGCACGCATCTACCCGCTGGTTGTACCAGTCCACCGCTTCCAGTTCCTCCATCAGGGAAATGATTGCGCGGTGCATGTCGCGGGTTTCCGCGCTGAGTTGTTCGACCGGTTCGTGATAGCCTTCGTGTGACATATTATTCTCCTGTTCGATTCAAATCGCGTAAGCCTTGCGCAGCAAGGTGATCGGATGTTCCGGCGCGCGGCCATCCTTGAGGCCGTTTTCGATATGGTGACCGGCCATCGCGCAGTCGCTGCCGTAATGTTGCGCCTCCGCTTTTTTTACGCGGTCCACCACGGGCATGACGATCTTCATCGCCGCTTCGTGGAATTCCTTTTTCACGGCATAGGTACCGTCGTGGCCGGAGCAGCGCTCGATGATTTCCACCGTGGTATCCGGCACCAGCGACAAGGCTTCGCGGGTCTTCTGGCCAATGTTCTGCACGCGCTGGTGGCAGGCGGCGTGATAAGCCACTTTGCCCAAGGTTTGCTTGAAGTCGGATTTGAGTTTGCCTTCCCTGTGGCGCAGCATCAGATATTCGAAGGGGTCGAAAAAAGCCTCCTTCACCTTCTGCACGTCGGGATCGTCCGGGTACATCAGCGGCAGCTCCTGCTTGAACATCAGCACGCAGGAGGGAACCAGCGCGGTCAGATCCCAGCCTTCATCGACAAGTTTGGCAAGCACCGGGATGTTGAACTCCTTGGCTTTAGCCACTGCTTTCAGATCGCCCAGCTCCAGTTTGGGCATGCCGCAGCAGCGCTCCTGTACTGCCAGCGTGACGGGGATGCCGTTGTGCTCGAAGACCGCGACGAAGTCTTCGCCCGGCCCCGGCTCATTGCGGTTCATGTAGCAGGTAGCGAACAGCGCGATCCGTCCCGTGGTTGTTCCGGCAGGTTCGGCTTGCTTGCTACTGCGATGGCCGGTACTGATATGTTTGGAGAGTCGGCTGCGCAACGGATTGCTATGGAATTCCGGCAGCCATGCATCGGCATGGATACCCGCCACTGCTTCCAATCCCTTGCGCGCAATGCCGATCTTGTTGACGGCATTCACGACCTGGGCCACCACCGGTATGCCAGCCAGGTTGCCGACGGTGTCGGTGCTGGTCAGTATCCGGTCGCGCAGCTTCACGTCGCCATTCTTGAATTTTACCGCCTTTGCTCTGAGCATCAGGTGGGGGAAGTCCACGTTCCACTCGTGCGGAGGCACATAAGGACACTTGGTCATATAGCAGAGATCGCAGAGGTAACAATGATCCACGACCTTCGCATAATCCGCCTTGGCGATACCATCTACTTCCAGCGTGGGAGACTCGTCCACCAGGTCGAACAGCGTCGGAAATGACTGGCACAGGCTGACGCAGCGGCGGCATCCGTGGCAGATGTCGAAGACACGTTCCATCTCCTTGAACAACGACGGCTCGTTGTAAAAATCCGGGTTCTTCCAGTCCAGCGGATGACGGGTAGGGGCTTCAAGATTTCCTTCACGGGTTGTAGCGGCCATGGCATCGTCCGGTGCGTTATTCAAATCTGGAAAAAACCGGCCGCGGATAACGCGGCCGGACCAGAGTTACGAGCCAGGGCTTATGCCTTGAACTCGTTAAGCGCTTTCTGATAACGGTTGGCGTGGGAACGCTCTGCCTTGGCCAGTGTTTCGAACCAGTCGGCAACCTCGTTGAAACCTTCCGCACGCGCTGTCTTGGCCATGCCGGGGTACATGTCGGTGTACTCGTGGGTTTCGCCTGCTACCGCGCTTTTCAGATTGTCCGAGGTGCCGCCGAATGGCAGGCCGGTGGCGGGGTCACCGCACTGCTCCAGATATTCCAGGTGACCGTGCGCATGACCGGTCTCTCCTTCGGCAGTGGAGCGGAACAGCGCGGATACATCGTTGTAGCCCTCGATGTCAGCTTTGCCTGCGAAATAAAGATAGCGGCGATTGGCCATCGATTCGCCCGCGAAGGCGTCTTTCAGGTGTTGCTCTGTTTTGCTTCCTTTCAGTTTCATGATATGCACCTCACAATTGTTGAAGATATTGACTATCGATCAAGTGACCTTGAGTCACGGTTAAAATCATACTCTTTTGCTTGTGTTGTAAAAAGTAAATTATTTCGATTGTTTCGATTGGCAATATAGATTGAGTTGCAGGAACCTGAGAAGGTTTCTCTATATTTATTTCACCGCCAGGGTCCCCGGCGGCAACTTGTCTTTCAGGAACTTCGCTAGACTTTCCATGGTGGGCGCTATGGGCAAGCGCCGCCGCCAGACCAGTCCAATGATGCGAGATGCGCCAGGAGCCACCAGCGGCCGTAACGCGACACGCGTACCAATATCGTGAGATTGCATGCCGGCCAGTGCCGGAATCAACGTGACCCCCAGCCCCATGCCGACCATCTGGCGTAGCGTTTCCAGACTGGTCGCGCGAATTTCCTCATTGTCGATCTCCGTCAGATGGCAAGCTTCCAGAGCCTGATTGCGCAGGCAGTGTCCTTCTTCAAGTAAAAAAAGCCCGGCATGAACCAGCTCATCGATATGTATCTCTTTTGCAGCCGCCAAAGGATGGTCGGCGGGTACCGCAGCGAAAAACGGTTCGCAGAATAACGGTACGGTTTCCATGGCGGGATCGTCGACTGGCAAAGGCAGAGCCAGCAGGCCTGCATCAAGCTTTCCTTCGGCCAAGTGGGCAAGCACATGCGGTGTCATTTCTTCCCGTAGCAGCAGGCGCAATTTGGGGTAGTGCTCATGTACCAAGGGCAGCACATGGGGCAGGTAATACGGCCCCAGCGTGGGGATGACGCCGAGATGAATGGCGCGAACCATAGGGTCTTTGATTTGCCGGGACAGTTCGCAGATACGGTTGGCTTCTTCGATGATGCGCCGCGCGGAATCCACGATTTCGCGTCCAGCCGGCGTGAGCGTCACGGATTTCAGGCTGCGATCAAACAAGGCGATGCCGAGATAATCTTCCAGCTTCTTGATCTGGGTGGAAGGCGTGGACTGGCTGACGAAGCAAGCCTCGGCAGCACGGCCGAAGTGCCCGGCATCCGCCAGTGCCACTACATAGCGCAATTCCTGCAGAGTCATGGTTTGCCTTAAATAAAATGGATTGGAAGATTCCATCCCTATCCTTTTGTGGGTGAAGCTGACAAGGTTTTAAATGGCGTTGTTGATTCGTTATGCTTCAATCATCCATGCGTATATTGTTGTTGAAGGCAAGCTTGCCAATAAGCACACACCAATATCTTCAACTCAGGTTGAGCGCATAAGTACATTCTTAATGCCGAACAACTTTAAAAATTATTTGCACATTATCAATGGATGTTCAATGGCGCATGATTGATTCTATCAATAACTTCAATTCACAAAATCCATTGCAATCCCACTGCCGCTGATTTGTCTCCGTAAACCCTATATTTATAGGGGTTGCCGTTATTCAATTGATTTCGTCAATAGTTGCGATTCAAACAATTCGTTAGATAAGTTATTTCATCGGGTTTTAAATCAACGCCGTTGATGGGCAGTAAAAAATTGCGGGTTGAGGCATCAACAAAAACAGAAAAATTTTGCAGAGTTCTGGATGCATCGGATTCATTTATTCTAAAGAGGAGAAAAGCAATGACTGACTTTGACAAGATGAGCAGGAGAGATTTTTTTACGATTACCGGCAAGGCTGGATTGGCCACCTTGGTGGCAAATGCGGTCGGTGTCAACCTGGGGATGGTGCAAGTAGCCGAAGCGGCAGTTGGCAAGGGCAAGGTCAGTCCATTCCGGTTTGCGATACTGACCGACGCGCATCTTTTCAGTATGGACAATCACAAATTTGATGCCCAGATGGCCGATGCGGTTGATAAGGTCATGAGCATGAAACCGCTTCCTGATTTCGTCGTATATTGCGGCGATATTGCGCAGAATGGAAAAGACGATCAGTTGCGCAAAGGAATGAAGATTCTTTCCAAACTGACGATGCCTGTCCATTATATTCCCGGTGAGCATGACTGGTATCTGGACATGGGGGCCGCATGGCGCGGGCACTTCGGCAGTCCGACCTGGTCTTTTGACCACAAGGGCGTGCATTTCATCGGCATGAATTCCATCCTGGTGCGGGATTTCTGGACCAAAGCCGGATTGTCTGCAGAAGAGCGTATGGGCGTGATGGAAATGCTCGAAAGCCCGATCGCCGGCCCATGGGGTGTGCGCGAAGAACAGCTTGATTGGCTGAAAAAAGATGTAAAGAATCTCAAGCCGGATACCCCGGTCGTCGTCTTCACCCATTCACCGCTGTGGGATTATTACCCGCGCTGGAATTTCCAGACCGAAGATGCTCCGGAGATCCGCGAAATTCTGAAGAAATTCGAGCGCGTGATGGCGTTTCACGGGCATGTCCACCAGACGGTCTACAACAAGATAGGCAATATGGGTTCTGTCGGAACTCTGTCTACTTCATGGCCGTGGCCTTACCCCGATGTCAAACCGGCCTATCCCGACATGCAAATGTACCGTTCCGATCCAGCCAATTTTACGGACGGTGAAGGCGCCCAGCATATCGATCTGGAGAGCAATTTCAGCGGCGTGATGCAATACGATCCGTTCGGGGATATGTTGACTCCGGCGATGAAAAACGGCTTCAAAATATAAGGAGGGATGAGAGATGAAACTGAATACCAAAAATGTGGTTATGGGATTGATCACTCCGGTTGCTTTGCTCGGGCTGCTTGCCTCTGATCCTGCGTTAGCCAGAGAACCGTATAGCAAAGCTGACCTGGCGGACATGGACAAACAGTTGCTTGACGTGGTCAATCATGGCCGTGATCTTTGGCACGGCAGCCTGGCGTCGATGAGCACCAACGGGCTGGCTTGCGGCAACTGTCATCCTGATGCGGCAGCGTCGAATCCGACGACATTCCCCAAGTTCCAGGCGGATCTGGGGCGAGTGGCTCCAATCAGGGACATGATCAATTGGTGCGTCACGGTAGTGCAAGGGGGAAATGCACTTGATGTCAACGGATCGGACATGGTTGCGATGGAGGCCTATGCCAACTATATGTATCGCGGCAAGCCACTCGAACCCGGTTTGCAGACCAGGCAGACTGCGCCTGTCGTGGTGAAATCGGGGCGCGGTTTTCCGTATAAGGGCTCCGGTATTGGCTATGACAAATAAGCAAGCGGGTTGCCGTTATAGCGATTTCCTGCTGATTATTTTATAAGCCGGAAAATTCAAGCAAGCGGGGCAATCCCGCTTGCTTTTTTAATGGCTAACAAAGAGGAATGGAGCAATGAGGACAAGACATTTTTTAATGATGCTGTTGCTGGGCAATTCGTCGGCTTGGGCCGAACAGACTTGCGATACCCAGTCCTATCCGATGTCGACCCCAGTAGAGCGCTTCACGGACAACGGCGATGGCACGCTGTTTGATCTCGAGCCGGATCTGACCTGGATGCGTTGCTCGCTGGGCCAGGTCTGGACCGGCAAAACCTGTTCCGGCACACCGGCTACTTATACCTGGAAGTCCGCACAGGAAGCGGCAGACAAGCTTAACCGTGAGGGAGGTTATGCCAATCATCATGATTGGCGCGTGCCGCAAATCGCGGAACTGGCATCGATCGTCGAGCGCCAGTGCTCCAATCCGCGCATCAATCTTGCGCTGTTCCCGGCCACGCCTCCGGTCTACTTCTGGACGGCCACCACGCAACGCGGACCCGGAATGGAAGCATATGCCTATGCGATCAGCTTCGGTGCGGATGGCCCCAAGCATCCGAGCAAGGAAGAGATGTTCAACGTTCGTCTGGTAAGCGGTGGCGCGCCCAAGGAATAGTCGGGTAGGGGAATAGCCTGGGCAGGTTAGGCGGTCTTGAAGAATTCCACCGCCTCCGCTTCCACTCGCGTTCGCTTCATCGGCGGCAGGCTCTGCCAGATGCGTTTGCCGTAATGCTTGCTGATGATGCGCGGGTCGCAGATCATCAGCACGCCACGGTCGGCTTCATCGCGGATCAACCTGCCCGCGCCCTGTTTCAGCGTGATGATCGCGCGCGGCAGTTGGTATTCCATGAACGCGTTGTGTCCCTGTTTCTTCAATTGTTCGATGCGTGCCGCCAGCACCGGATCGTCCGGCGGCGCGAACGGCAGCTTGTCGATGACGACCAGCGACAACGCCTCACCGCGCACGTCCACGCCTTCCCAGAACGACTGGCTGCCGAGCAGCACCGCGTTGCCGTGGTCGCGGAAGCGCGTCAGCAATTCGGTGCGCGAACCTTCTCCCTGCAGCATCAGCGGATAGTCCCAGCCGCGCCGGTCGAATTCGGCGGTGAGGATTTCGTGCGCTCGCTGCATCGCGCGCAGGCTGGTGAACAGAAAGAATGCGCGCCCCTTGCTGGCTTCGATCAAGGGGAGCGCGGCCTGCACCACCGCCTCGGTGTAGCCCTCGCTGTTCGGTTCCGGCAATCCGGTAGGCACATACAGCAGCGCCTGCTCGGCGTAATCGAACGGGCTGTCCCAGCATGCGGTCTTCGCGTTGAGCAAGCCCATCTCGGTTTGATAGAGCGAGAAATTCTGCTTTACCGCCAGCGTTGCTGAAGTGAATATCCACGCGCGCGCGCTGCCGCCGATCTGCTTTTCGAAGATCTCGGCGATGGATAGAGGAGTAGTGTTGAGGTGCAGCGAGTGGTGGAAGACTTCCAGCCACCTGACTTGATCCGGCTCGTTGCCTTTCTGCCATTTGGCCAGTTGCTGAACCAAGGCCTGCGCGCGCTGCCAGCAATTCTCCAGCCCCTCGCTGCGCTCCGCCTGCTTCTCCAGCAGGCCGCTCAGTTGCGTGAGTTTTTCGCTCAATGTCTTCAGCGCAGGCGGCCAGTCTTTGAAACCATCCAGCGCAAGAGCAGGCATCCGCCCTTCCTTCTTGAACACCAGCCGCAGGTCGCGCGCGGCCTTGTCCAGCTCGTCGCAAGCCTTGGGCAGCGGCGCGAAATCCTTGGCTCCGGCCGCCGCCTCGATGCGCGTGTCACGCGCCAGGTCAAGCAGCAGCGTCGTGGACAGCGTCTCGCCGAAGAACAGGCTGGCGGTCTCCGGCAACTGGTGCGCCTCGTCGAAGATCACCGTGTTGCAGGCGGGCAGCAGCTCCGCCACGCCCTCGTCGCGCAGCATCACGTCGGCGAAGAATAAATGATGGTTCACCACCACGATGTCCGCCTTCATCGCCTCGGTGCGCGCCTTGAGCACGAAGCATTCCTTGTGGTTGGGGCATTCCTGGCCGAGGCAATTGTCGCGCGTCGAAGTCACCTGCATCCAGATCGGCGCGTTCTCCGGCACATCGGCCAGCCCGCCCTTGTCGCC
>DHIV01000072.1:23740-28526 GCA_002403995.1 Gallionella sp. UBA4737
CCGTCCGATTCCGTGCGCGCCAGATGGTAGTGGCACACATAGTTCGAGCGCCCCTTGAGCAGCGCCACCGATACCGGCGCCTTCAGCGCATCGCGCACCATAGGCAAGTCTTTCTGGAATAGTTGATCCTGCAAATTCTTAGTGCCGGTTGAGATGATCACCTTGCCGCCCGCCAGCAGCGCGGGAACCAGATAGGCGAAAGTCTTGCCCGTGCCGGTGCCCGCCTCGACGACCAGGATCGCGTTGTCGCGTATCGCCTCGGCGACGGCCAGCGCCATCTCGCGCTGCTGCGCGCGCGGACGGAACGACGCGACTTCAGCGGCAAGCGGACTTTGTTCGGAGAAAAAACGTTCGACTTCGATGGACACGATGGGGTATGGTTATTTGTAGGGGGCAGCGTTATAGTGCGGCGTGGATTTTACGCGAATGATCGCGGGATGGGGTGGGAGTGAAGCCTTGAAGTTGATTTACAGACAACACGCGATCAAAAGGATGCACGAGCGGCGCATTACCGAAACCGAAATACATCGCGCTTTGGAAACAGGCCAAGTGATAGAGAGCTATCCAAACGATACGCCGCACCCAAGCGCGTTATTGCTCGGTATGGCGGGGACAAAAACAGTGCATGTGGTTTATGCCGACAACAGCGAGGGAGACGAACGGATAATCATCACCGTTTACGAGCCCGATCCGGCAATCTGGCATGAAGATTTGAAGACAAGGAGATAATCATGAAATGTCCAATTTGCAAACATGGCAGCACACACAAAGGTCACGCCAGCATCACGCTGGAACGGGACGGTGCCACGCTGCTCTTTAAAGATGTGCCCGCAGATATTTGCGATAACTGCGGCGAAATCTATCACGACGAAAAAGTCACCCGCTCGTTGCTGGAGCAGGCAGAGCAAGCGTCAACACAGGGCGTTGAACTGGACGTGAGACGGTACGCGGCGGCGTAATGTCCGTGCGATTTACTGGGTGAGGAATGGGAATGTCGAACCTGACCCCTTATGCTTTCCCGCCGCCAATCGGAAAAACCGTAGGGGAATTGCAGAACGAACCCATGTCCGCGTGGGGTAACGATGACATTATCAGGGGGCTTGAATTTAGTGCGACTATGCAACTTCGCACACCCCTGCGGGTTTTGTTGCGGCATGGTGAAATTCATATGGATAGGAATATGAAACCGCCAAGAATTGCATTGGAACCGTGGGAGGGTATCTGGCTTCCAAAAACAAAAACCTTCAGAGAGCTTGGGCTTGATATGGATGAACCGACGCCGGGTGAGCATGCGTCATCAATTGGACCGATTCTGCCTAGCGATTATTTACCATTTCTTATCGCTGTGCGAGAGATTGTTGAGTTGACTGATTCAATTGAGAGTCGCATTAACAGGCTGCACGAAAAGCCAATGGTGGGTGACTGGAAAACTTACATAGAGAAGCACGGTGGCATAGGCAGTGTCATCGGCTATCTTTTTCATGATTTTATTGACACAATTCCCAATATAAGCTTTGCAATAAGGAATGAACTATCCGACTTGGGTTTAGATACCCCGAACCGTATTGCAGCCGCTACCGATGAAACGCTGCTGAGCATCAAAGGTATCGGACAAGCAAAGCTAAAGACGATACGTGATTACTGCGCTGGCATAACGGATAATCGCGATGCCGATACAGTTGAGAATGTGATTAGGTAGCGCCCAATGCTGCGTGAAACGTCTGCCCTGTTGTGTGCAAATAGGAACTCGCAGTTCTACAATGAATAGAAGTGAACCTGCTGCGCATGCCCCTCAATCTTCTGCGTCGCGACTGGCATGTCGGGGAGTGGCGCATGCTGATTTCGCATTGGTATTGGCAGTCCGCGTAGGGCATCCTACGCAGGCTTGAGATTTTTTTCGACTGCGATTAAGAATGTTTCCGCATCATTAATTACTGATCTGCAATAAGAGAAATCAATGTCGTAGACAGATGCAACTACTGCTGTCCCCGCAAAATTTACATGTTGAAGAATACGAATCCCTGTCAGATTGTTCACGATAACTAGCCTTTTTTCATCTGAAAGGTAACCTCCATGATGCGTCTGATCATTTCTTATTTTGTAAAAATCTCTCAGTCTTGAATATGGGCCACTGCTAAAGTCAAAGCCAGAATTTATGTCCTCTTTTAGAACATCCTTAACCCAGCACAACACGTTTCCTTTGTCGAAAGGGCGCACCTCCTTTTTCGCCTGATGGTTAACTACCTTTGGTAGTAAGAAATCGAGCAAACCTTGAATCTGGATCAATAAGGAGCTTGTCAGCAGTGCTTTCAAGTTTGGAATGCATCGGGGAGCGTGATATTCATTGACGTTGAGACCTTCAGTAGAGTTGAGGCATCCTTTGTTGTCTTCGATGTATCGATCGTGCATTTGTTCGAGTTCGCTTGCAAGAAGTCGAAGGTTGTCACACTCAGTTCGATAGAGATGTCCTATTTCCATGGTTGTCAGATTAGCATGTTTGAATTGTATTCGTAAAACCCGAAGTACCGGAGTCGAATTATTGTTGCAGGAGTAATCAACGCGCATGAAAATCGAAATCTGGTCGGACGTGATCTGCCCCTGGTGTTACATCGGCAAGCGGCGCTTTGAAATGGCGCTCGCCGATTTTGCGCAACGGGATAGCGTGCAGGTGATCTGGCGCAGCTTTGAGCTGGATACGCAAGCGCCGCCCCAGCGGCCGGGCACGCTGGTGGAAATGCTGGCGCGCAAATACGGCGTCAGCCCGCAAGAGGCGGCGGCGATGAATGCGCGCGTGAGCGGGATCGCCGCTGAGATCGGACTGGAATATCATCTGGAAAACGCACGTCCCGGCAATACTTTCGATGCGCATCGTTTGCTGCATTTTGCCGTTGCGCGCGGGCTGGGTGATCGCGCGACCGAGCGCGTCATGCACGCGTATTTTTCCGAAGCGTTGCCGGTTGGAGACCGCGCTGCACTGGCCCGCCTTGCGCCGGAGTTCGGCATCGCCGAGAGTGATGCGCTGGCGATGCTGGAGAGCGATGCTTATTCCGATGCGGTGCGTGCAGACGAGGCGCGCGCGGCGGCATTCGGCGTCAGCGGCGTGCCGTTCTTCGTGTTCGATGAGAAATCCGGCATCTCCGGCGCGCAGCCGGTTGAGGTGTTTGCAGAAGCGCTGCAACAGGCGGGTGCGACTGCTTATTGAGCTTTACATAATTCATGACGATTGAGGGATTCACCGTAGGGCGGGCTATGCCCGCCGCGTCGGGCGGAGCCCGACCTACAAAATGCCGGGACGCTGCCTTCAATTACGTAATCATCAATAGATTCGAAACGGCGGCAACAAGAATACGTAGGGTGGATAAGCGTAGCGCATCCACCGTGCCAGCCCCAAAAGGTGGATGCGCTACGCTTATCCACCCTACGACTTGAGAAATTGACACCGCCGCATGTGTTTCATCCGGTGCAATGCGCTACGCTTATTGCACCCTACATCCTCTGTGAAAGGAGAGCTGCAATGACGATAAAATCATTCCCATTGTCCAAAGTTTACGGTCTGCTGGAGCCGGGACCGGTGGTGCTGGTGACCACCGCGCACAAGGGCAAGGCGAACATCATGACCCAGTCGTGGCACACGATGATGGAGTTCGTGCCGCCGCTGGTGGGCTGCGTGATCAGCGGGAGGAATCACAGCTTCGATGCATTGGTCGCGACGAAGGAATGCGTGATCAACATCCCGACTGTGGAACTGGCAAAGCAGGTGGTGGGCATCGGCAACTGCTCGGGGAAGAAAGTGGACAAGTTCAAAAAATTCAAGCTGACGCCGCTGCCCGCTTCGAAAGTGGCCCCGCCGCTGATCGCCGAGTGTTACGCCAATCTTGAATGCAGGGTGGTGGATAGCCGGATGGTGAACAAGTACAACTTCTTCGTGCTGGAGGTGGTCAAGGCGTGGATCGATACATCAATAAAAAATCCGCGCACCTTGCATCATCAAGGCAATGGCGTGTTCATGGTGGGGGGCGAGACGATCAAGCTGCCCTCCCGGATGAAGTGATGGACGCATAGTGCGGGCACATGCGCCCTTTCAGTTACGGGCGAATGTAAGCGTAACCCTCTCTCTGCTTTTTGATGATCTCAACCACACCGGAGGGGACGTAGCTGGTATTCGGGAGCATGTCTGCTTCAGTCAATTTCATGTTCTTCATCGTGTTCTGGCAAGCTACGATGGTGATTCCAGACTGTTTGGCCTCATCGATCCGGTTTGCGACTACCGAGTCCAGCTTGAGCATGTTGACTCCAGGACCGAAGGTGACGATCTCGATATCGATCTTGTCCGCCCCATATGCCTGCTGCAAGTTCTTCGCGTTGTTGAGCGCCAGATTCCATTTGCCGGCATCAGCGTCGCTTACCTGCATAACCAAATGTTCTTTGGTTGCGGGCGCTTCAGCCGCTACTGTAGCCAGCGATGTCAAAGCCAGTGAAAGAGCAAGCGCAACTGCCAATGCATTGATATATTTCATTTCATGATTTCCTTATATGATTTGTAGGAATTGCACGCTCTTGCATAACTGTAGCACTTTACAAACGGCGGGGCGATAATGGATAGCATGCCAGATATTTTGAATATTATTGAGGATTACATAATTGAAGACAGCGTCTTGGCATTTCGTAGGTCGAGCTACGCCCGACGCGGCGTGCAAGCTTTGCATAGCCATTCGGCTAAGTCACCAAAAGACGGTGACATAAGCCGCTGGTTAGCTATGCATAGCCATTCGGCTAAGTCACCAAA
>DHIV01000072.1:28669-55304 GCA_002403995.1 Gallionella sp. UBA4737
GACATAAGCCGCTGGTTAAGCCCGCCCTACGGTAAATCCCTCAATCGTCATGAATTATGTAAAGCTCAATAATGCGCAGGAGTCCGGGCGATTCTACGTAGGGCTCACTTGATAATCAACCGCTCAAACGGATTAGCCAGGCAGGGCAGCACACATGGGAAGGAGAAATGTCCTCCAAGGCCGATTTTACGAAAACCATCAACAGGAGATCTCATGAACAATCTTTCGCGTATTACTTTAGTTTTTCTTTCCATTCTTTTGCTCAGCGCATGTGGCACTGTCAAGATGGGCCGGGATTTTGATGTGGGTGTATTCGCAGCCAAGCTCGAGCAGGGTGTCACCACTCAAGACACGGTCCGCTCCTGGTTGGGTGAGCCCACCAGCGTGGGGGTCAGCCTGGCCACTGATGGCGAGCGCTTCGACGAGTGGGATTATTATTACGCCGAAGGCGAGCTGGCTGACATGAGCACGGCCAAAGTGAAGATCCTGCAAATCAAGTTTGATAAGCAAGGCAAAGTGCGCAGTTATAACTGGTCGGCATCCAGGCAATAACTGTTACAACGGATGGCAAGAGCGGCGTGCTTGTCCATATCACCGCATCAGGAGACAGGTAATGCAGATTTGGGTGGATGCCGATGCGTGTCCCAAGGTCATCAAGGAAATCCTGTTCCGAGCTGCTGACAGGCTGCAGATTCGATTGACTCTGATTGCGAACAAGCTGTTGTATTGTCCGCCTTCGCGGCATATCCGGGCTTTGCAGGTGCCGGCGGGTTTCGATGTGGCCGATGACAAGATCGCCGAGCTGGTCGAGCCGGGTGATCTGGTGATCACCGCCGATATTCCGCTTGCCGCCGATGTGATCGCGCGGGGCGGCCACGCCTTGAATCCGCGCGGGGAGTTTTACACCAAGGACAACATTCAGGAGCGCCTCACCATGCGCAATTTCATGGATGGCCTGCGCGGCAGCGGGGTGGAAACGGGCGGGCCTCCGTCGTTAAGCCAGGGCGACCGCCAGGCATTCGCGAAACAACTGGACAAGTTCCTGGCCAAACAAATTGACTATCCAAAGTAAGTCGCGTTGTCGTTCCATCGCCTGTTCCTGTGCCTGGGACGTGCCGGATGAGTCCGGGTTTTGTGGCGGCGCGATCGCCGCACAGGTGGTCTGGCGTGGTGAACTAGCGTATGCTTTGAGTGTCCATCAGAACCGAAGGAGGTACGGAGAATGACAGGTTATTTACGCAGTCGATTGGTTTATTTGATACCCATTGCCTTGCTGTTCACGGCATGTGCCACAACAGAACTTAACTCGGTCTGGAAGGACCCGTCCTACCAGGCGCGCCCGGCCAAGATCATGGTCATCGGCGTGGCAAAGAATCCACTCAACAGGAGAATCTTCGAGGACGAGTTCGTCTCGCAGCTCAAGGCTCGCGGTACGGATGCGATCGCGAGCTATACCGTCCTGCCAGACAAACAGCAGGATGACCGCGAGGCCATCGCAGCCAAGGTGAAAGAGCTGGGGGCGGATACGATACTCATCACGAGGCTGGTTAGCAAAAAGATAGTGCAGACCTACGTGCCGGGATCGACTTATTTTCCTCCTCCATTTTATGGTAACTGGCCGGACTATTACGGATATGGCTACCGGTACATGTACACGCCGGGGTATATCGCCCAGGATGAATACGCTGTCATCGAAACCAATCTTTATGAAGCCAAAAGTGACAAGCTGATCTGGGCGGCTTCTTCTGAAACGGGTATAAGCGATTCGAATCAGGGCATCATCCAGAGTTACATCGGAGTGATGGTGAGGAACATGATCGGGCTGGGATTGCTGGGCAAATAAATTACCCCTTCTATCTGCCGCATAGCGCGCTTGTGGCGGTTCTCTGTGTGTCCGGAAATAAAATTGATAATGAAAATGATTTCACCCGGCGGCCTTGCCCGCGATATTCATGGACTTGCCACTACCTGAGAATAGGGTGACTTTGCCTGCATATGGAGACTGCTTCGAATATTGCCAATACGTCGATAATCATTCCTGCCTATTTTGTGAGCGCGGGGATCGCGCTATTCACGGGGATGCTTGCCATCGTGATGAGATTCGTCGGGCGCCAGCCATCGCTTTACCTGGCGTTTGCGGCGATGTGTTTCTGCACGGCGTCATTCCAATTCACCGTGGCCGAATATTACATGGCCGACACGGTGGCCGAGGCTGCTTCCGCGTTGCGCTGGCAAGTTGCGACTTTAATAATCCTTGTTCCGATATTCTTTATCTTTGTTGCGTACTACACCGGGCAGCAGCGGATCAAGCCCTGGCTTGCCGCCCTTGCGCTGCTCTACGGCGGGATGCTGGTTGCCGACTTTGCTTCACCGTACAGCCTACGCTTCAGTTCCCTGGAAATGATCGCGCCGTTGCGCCTGCCCTGGGGCGAGACGCTGTACCGCTTTTCCGGCACAACCGGAATGGGCAATTGGCTTTACCGTGCCGCCACGTCCGGTGTCATTCTCTGGGTGCTATGGCGAAGCGTGGTGCAATTCCGCCGCGGCGAGCGCCGCATGGCGCTGTTTCTGGCGGCATGCCAGGGACTCCTGATTGCGGCCAACCTGTGGGGCGCAATGATCGATCAAGGGCTGATCGATTCTTTCTATGTCGCGGGATTCGCGTTTCTCGGGCTGGTGTTGCTGATGAGCGTCAGCCTGGCGCTGGAATTGCGTGATCGCACCAGCAGGCTTGAGGCGAGCACTTCCGAACTGCGCATCGCTGCCACGGCATTCGAGACCCAGGAAGCCATCATGGTCACCAATGCGAACCGGGAGATTCTGCGCGTCAACCAGGCATTTACCAGGATTACCGGCTACAGCGCGGAAGAAGCCAAAGGCCAGAATCCGGTCATACTCAAATCCGAGCGGCATAGCAACCAGTTCTACGATGACATATGGGCCGCCGTTGCCCGGGAAAAATACTGGCAGGGCGAAATATGGCACCGGCGCAAGAATGGCGAGGTGTATCCGGAATGGTGCACCATCACTGCGGTCACCAATAAGGAGGGACAGGTCACCAACTATATCGGCACTTTTTCCGACATCTCTCCGCACAAGCAGGCCGAAGAAAAGATCCATAATCTTGCATTCTATGACCCTCTGACCAAATTGCCCAATCGCCGCTTGATGCTCGAGCGGTTGTCTTACATGCTCAATAACTCGATGCGCCAAAATCATCACGGCGCCATCCTTTTCATAGACATAGATAACTTCAAGACTTTGAACAACACCAAAGGACACGATCTGGGCGACTTGATGCTGATCGAAGTGGCGAATCGGCTGAAGGACTGCGTGCGCATCGATGACACGGTTGCCCGGCTGGGCGGAGACGAATTCGTCGCGGTATTGGAAGGTCTCGGCGCCGAGCATGCGCAGGCCGTTGCGCAAGTGGAAACCGTAGTCAGAAAGATCCTGGGCGCTTTGAACCAGCCCTATTTTTTGCGGGGTCATGAATACCATTCTTCCGCCAGCATCGGCATCAACCTTTTTAGTGACAAAAAATTCGCCCTGGAGGAACTGCTCAAGCATGCCGATACAGCCATGTACCAGGCCAAGGCTTCCGGCCGCAACAGTTTTTGTTTCTTCGATCCCGACATGCAGGCAATGATGGAAGCCCGCGCCACCCTCGAAAACGAGTTGCGCCATGCATTGCCGCAACAGCAATTCAAGCTGCATTACCAGATGCAGGTCGATCGCAGCGGCCATCTTACCGGTGCCGAGGCGTTGCTGCGCTGGCAACATCCCGGACAAGGATTGGTCTCGCCGGCACAGTTCATCCCGATCGCCGAGGAGACCGGGCTGATCCTGCCGATCGGGACGTGGGTGCTGGAAACAGCCTGTGCCCAGATCAAGGCATGGGAGAAGTCTTCCCGGACAAACAGGCTGTGTCTCTCGATCAATGTCAGCGTACGCCAGTTCTATCAGCCGGATTTTGTGGAGCAGGTGCGCCGGATCATACTGGAGAGCGCAATCAATCCTGCCCTGATCAAGTTTGAATTGACTGAAAGCCTGGTGCTCAACAACATCAGCGACAGTATCATCAAGATGAAGGCACTCGGGGAAATCGGCGTCCATTTTTCCATGGATGACTTTGGCACCGGCTATTCTTCGCTGGCTTACCTGACGCAACTTCCGCTTAGCCAAGTGAAGATCGACCAGACTTTCGTGCAAAATATTTTCAAAAAACCCACCGATGCCGTGATCGTGCAGGCCATCATTGGCATGGCTGACAACCTGGGTATGGAAGTGGTTGCCGAGGGAGTCGAGACGAAAGCGCAGTATGACTTCCTCAAGCAGCACGGCTGTGCAGTCTTCCAGGGCAACCTGTTCAGCAAACCTGTATCGGCCGAGGAGTTCGAGGAAAGGGCCGAAGAATTTGCATAACGTGAAATTGCAATGATCTCATTCATGATTTACCGGACAGGAAAGTATCGGGAAATCAATATATGTTTGATCCTGTGCAAGAATTGATTTTCTCCGGCGCGCCAAATAACCAAATAACAAATAAATAGATAAGTATGGCAAAAGCAAAAACGATATATTCCTGCACCGAGTGTGGCGGGCAGGTGCCGAAATGGCAGGGACAGTGCCCGCATTGCGATGCGTGGAACACGCTGGTGGAGAGCGTGGCCGAGGTGGCGGCGAGCGGCAAGAATCGTTTCAGCGCGCTGGCGGCAACCGGCAAGGTGCAGATGCTCGCCGAGGTGGAGGCGGCGGAGGTGCCGCGCACACCCACCGGCATCATGGAGTTCGATCGCGTGCTCGGCGGCGGGCTGGTGCAGGGCGCGGTGGTGCTGATCGGCGGCGATCCCGGCATCGGCAAATCCACGCTGTTGTTGCAGACGCTGGCGCATCTTTCTACTCACAAAAAAGTGCTGTATGTCAGCGGCGAGGAATCGACGCAGCAGATCGCGTTGCGCGCCAAGCGTCTTGTTTTGGATGCGCGCGGCATGCATCTGCTGGCTGAGATCCAGCTGGAAAAGATCCAGGCGGCCATCGCTCATGAGAAACCTGACGTGGTGGTGATCGATTCGATCCAGACCGTGTATTCCGAACAACTGACTTCCGCGCCCGGCTCGGTATCGCAGGTGCGCGAATGCGCGGCGCAGCTCACCCGTGTTGCGAAGAGCAGCAACATCACGATGATCCTGGTCGGGCACGTGACCAAAGAAGGCGCGCTGGCCGGGCCGCGCGTGCTGGAGCACATCGTCGACACGGTGCTGTATTTCGAAGGCGATACTCATTCCAGTTTCCGCCTGGTGCGCGCGTTCAAGAACCGCTTCGGCGCGGTGAACGAACTGGGCGTGTTCGCGATGACCGAGAAAGGCCTGCGCGAAGTGAGCAATCCATCCGCGCTGTTCCTGTCGCAGCACGGCGCGCAGGTGGCCGGCTCGTGCGTGATGGTGACGCAGGAGGGCACGCGCCCGTTGCTGGTCGAGATACAGGCACTGCTCGACGAGGCGCACTCGCCCAGCCCGCGCCGCCTGTCACTGGGTCTGGAACAGAATCGCCTGGCGATGCTGCTCGCCGTGCTGCACCGCCATGCCGGCATCGCCTGTTTCGATCAGGACGTGTTCATCAACGCGGTGGGCGGCGTGAAGATCACCGAGCCGGGCGCCGACCTCGCGGTGCTGCTTGCGATCGTGTCCTCGCTGAAGAACAAACCGCTGCCGGAAAAACTGGTCGTGTTCGGCGAAGTCGGCCTGGCCGGTGAAGTGCGCCCGGTGCAGCGCGGCCAGGAACGCTTGAAAGAGGCCGCCAAGCTGGGCTTCACGCAAGCGATCATCCCCAAGGCCAATGCGCCCAAGCAAAAGATCGCGGGCATGGAAATCATCGCGGTCGAAAGGGTCGAGGATGCTGTTGCAAGGATGCGCTAGTGGCATGGTATGCCGTCCCTGTATTGTTGTGTTGTCAGTTGTATCGCGTTAAAGTGACTGGGCACGAAAAAATAAATCCAAGAAAGTAAAGACTATGGCACTAACTCTACTGGCAGCACTGGCGATATTCATCATGCTCGCGTTTTTCCGGGCTTCGATCACCAGCTGGGTATTGGCCATGATGGTGATCGTGCCGGTGGTCGCGATCATGGCGCGCTTCTCGGATGACGTCTTGATGGTGATCGGTGCCGCACTGGTATTATTCATCGTGTTCTTCGGCATCCCTTACCTGCGCCGCAATGTGGTGAGCGGCGCAGTGTTCAAGATATTCCGCAAAGTTCTGCCGCAAATCTCCGCCACCGAACAGGAAGCGATCGACGCAGGCACGGTGTGGTGGGATGGCGAGTTGTTCAGCGGCAATCCGGATTGGGACAAATTGCTGGCCTTCCCGAAGTGTGGGCTGAGCGTTCGGGAGCAGGCCTTTCTCGACAATGAAGCCGGACAACTGTGTGCCATGCTGGATGATTGGGACATCACGCACAATCGCGCCGACCTGCCCCCCGAAGTCTGGCAGTTCATCAAGGACAAAGGTTTCTTCGGCATGATCATTCCGAAACGTTACGGCGGGCTGGAATTTTCCGCGCAGGCGCATTCGGCAGTGGTGAGCAAAGTGGCTTCGCGCAGCGGCACGGCTGCGGTGACGGTGATGGTGCCGAATTCGCTGGGACCGGCCGAACTGCTGTTGCACTACGGCACGGAAGAGCAGAAGGAGAAATATCTGCACCGGCTGGCGAAGGGGCTGGAAGTGCCATGCTTCGCGCTGACCGGGCCGTTCGCCGGATCCGATGCTGGCGCGATCCCCGATTACGGCATAGTGTGCCACGGTGATTTTGGCGGGCGGCAGAACGTATTGGGCATCCGCCTGACTTGGGAGAAACGCTATATCACGCTGGCCCCGGCAGCCACGCTGCTCGGCCTGGCGTTCAAGCTATACGATCCGGAACGCCTGCTCGGCGGCGAAAACAGCCGCGGCATCACGCTCGCGCTGATCCCCACCGATACGCCGGGCGTGCAGATCGGCCGCCGCCACTTCCCGCTGAATTCCGCTTTTCTGAACGGCCCGACGCAGGGCAAGGATGTGTTCATCCCGATGGACTACATCATCGGCGGCACATCGCGCGTGGGGCAGGGGTGGCGCATGCTGATGGAATGCCTGGCGGCTGGGCGTTCGATCTCGCTGCCGGCCAGCAGCGTCGGCGGCATGAAGCTGGTCGCGCGCACCTGCGGCGCATATAGCCGCGTGCGCAAACAATTCAAGGTGCCGATAGGCAAATTCGAAGGCGTGGAAGAACCGCTGGCACGCATCGGCGCGCACACTTACATGGTCGAGGCGGCACGCCGTTTCACCGCATTGGCAGTGGACCTGGGCGAAAAGCCGTCGGTGATCTCGGCGATCATCAAATACCATGCCACCGAGCGCTGCCGCGTCGTTATCAACGATGCGATGGATGTGCACGGCGGCAAGGGTATCAGCCTCGGGCCGGACAATTATCTGGGACGTTTTTACCAGCAGATGCCGGTCGCCATCACCGTGGAAGGAGCGAATATCCTGACCCGCACGCTGATGATCTTCGGGCAGGGCGCGATACGTTCGCACCCTTATGTGCTGAAAGAGATCGCCGCGGTAAACGATCATGACCACAAGCGTGCGCTGCATCAGTTCGACGAGGCGCTGTTCGGGCACATCACTTTTGCGTTGAGCAACGCCGCGCGCAGCCTGGTGTTCGGGCTGACCGGCGGCCGCGGCATAGAAACGCCCGAGGGGGATGAAACCCATCGCTACTACCAGCAACTGACGCGCTTTTCGACAGCCTTCGCCCTGAGCGCGGATATCGCCATGGCCGTGCTGGGCGGTGCGCTGAAGCGGCGCGAGAAGATCTCCGCTCGACTGGGCGATGTGTTGAGCCAGCTGTATTTGTGTTCGGCGGCCTTGAAGGGCTTCGAGGACGATGGCCGCCCGGCCGAGGATTTGCCGCTGCTTGATTGGGCGATACAGGATGCGTTGTACAAGATCCAGCAGGCATTTGACGGTGTGATAAATAACTTTCCGCATGTATTGGTGCGATTGCTGCTGCGAATTCTGGTTTTCCCGCTGGGCCGGTGCCTGTCGCCGCCATCCGATCACATCGGGCATCAGATCGCCGCGCTGCTGATGCAGCCCGGCGCGGCGCGCGACCGGTTGACGGCGGGTATATATATTCCCGATGATGAGCAGGACGCAGTGGGCGCCTTGGATGCGGCGCTGGCCAGCACGCTGGCCTGTGAGCCGTTGCAGATAAAACTGCAGGAAGCGCGCAAGGCCGGCAAGCTGCAAGCACTTGAAGAGTTGCTGCGTATCGCCGAAGCGCGCGACCAGGCTCTCATCAGCGCGGATGAAGCTGTGCAGCTGGAGCATGACTACGCATTACGCCGCAAGGTGATCATGGTGGATGATTTTGCGCCGGAGCGATTGCGGGCAGCGGCCGGATCAAAATGATGTTTGGAAAACCGAGGGGAAATTATTGAGTACAAATCATAAACTCAGCGCCGTTGTGGCAATGGCGTTTGTCAGCATCGCGTTTCAATACGCCGATAATGCCTATGGAGCCACCAATGACAAACTGGACGTCAACCTGAATGTTATTTACGTTGGAACAAGATCGCAGAAGGATTCTAATACACTGGGTGAGATCATCATTCAATTCCCGTTTCCGTTAACGGAGAACGCCAGAACTACGGGGCAAGGACCATTCGGCGGATTAACTTATTACGATAACAAAACAATTGTGAGTGTTAACCCTCAGCGTTTATCTGATAACCCGCAGCTCGTCACCGAAACGGGACTGGGCAGAATCTATTATTCCTCCTCTGTCCCGGGGGACACCGCATATACATTCGTTCCATTTGTAACTTTTTTCCGCCAGTTTTTGTATGGCTACCTTAACTCCACGGGGAATTATGCCGAAATCAGCGGTACTTCATATATGCTGCCCGGATTTTTGTATGCATACCGGTTTAACGAGAAATACGCATTTCATTTTGATGCGGAACTCTTCAGCTATGCTCACAAAAGCAACAATCGCTCAAGGATAGGCTTCACTTACTCGCCATCATGGCCATGGATAATAAGTGCAAGTCATGAACGCATCGGATGGGATATCGATAGTACCAACCTTGACGTTGCTGGCGACTCCAAAGAGTATAATTTGAAACTTATCTTTCGTGATCCGCCTCAGGGAAACTTTGCATTGACCGTTGGATACGGCCATCAGGTCCGTTCCGCGGTCGGTTCCGTACTGATCCCAACCTCGTCGAACAGCAAAGGGACATATTTCGGGGTCGAGGCCTCCGGCGGTGTTCTGGCATGGTGAGGTGCACATTTGCTTCATCCTGAATCTATAAATTCACTACATTCAGGTGACGATTGTTGATGGTCGGCATCTTCGGGGTTGGCATGCGGGCGGGGCTGCCCATCCTGCGGCTGAACCTTGATACGGAATTCTGACAATGAGTGACTTGCGCGGCAAAACGATTTTCGTCACCGGTTCCAGTCGCGGCATCGGGCGCGAGATCGCGTTGCGCTGCGCACGTGACGGCGCGCAACTGGTGATCACCGGCAAGACAGTGGCAGCGCATGCCAAATTGCCCGGCACGATACTCACTGTTGCCGATGAAGTGGAGCAAGCGGGCGGAAGGGCGCTGGCCATCCAGCTGGATGTGCGCGACGAACAGGCGATCCAGGCTGCGGTAGAGCAGGCCGCGCAACATTTCGGCAGTATAGATGTGCTGGTCAACAACGCCAGCGCCATCAGCATGACCCCTACACTGGAGACGACCCCGAAGCGGCTCGACTTGATGTGGGAAGTGAATATGCGCGCGACTTTTCTGATGTCGCAGGCCTGTATCCCCTATCTCAAACTGGCGGATAATCCGCATATCCTTACGTTGTCGCCGCCGCTCAATCTGGATGCAAAATGGTTCGCGTCGCATTTGGCCTACACCATATCGAAATATGGCATGAGCTTGTGCACGTTGGGCATGGCACGCGAATTCGCTGCAGACGGAAAGATGGTTAAAGGTATAGGAGTGAATTGTCTGTGGCCGCGCACGACCATCGCGACCGCAGCGATCGAGTTCAACTTCCCCGAAGCGGTGCTGCGCGCTTCGCGCAAACCCGCCATCATGGCGGATGCGGCGCATGCAATCCTGACGCGTGATAGCCGCACTTGCAGCGGGAATTTTTTCATCGACGAAGATGTGTTGCGTGTAGCGGGAGTGAGCGATTTCGAGCAGTATGCAGTGTCATCCGGCACGCCGCTGTTCAGCGATTTGTTTCTGGGCTAGCACTTGGCTGGTTCTTGTGGGGGTGAAGGGATGCAGGCAAAACAGCAAGATGTGATCACACCGGAACAGGCGGGTACCTTGCATGGCTTGTTCGTCGAGCGCGCGCGCCGCACGCCGGGCAAGGTCGCCTATCGTTATTTTCAGCAGAATGTCTGGCGCGACCTTACCTGGCGGGAAGTGCAGGTCGAAGTGGCGCGCTGGCAGACGGCATTGGCCGGGTTGAAGCTGCAGCGCGGCGACCGCGTCGCGATCATGTTGCGCAACTGCCCGCAGTGGATGATTTTCGACCAGGCGGCGATGTCGCTGGGCCTGGTGGTCGTGCCGCTGTATACCGTGGACCGTCCGGATAACATCGCTTACATCATCAACGATGCCGGCGTGAAGGTGCTGCTGTTTGAAAATGGCGATCAATGGCAAGCGCTGAGCACGGTGCGCAGCCAGCTTGGCGGCGTGGTGCGATTCGTGAGCATCGGGGATCTGAAGGATGCTGGGGAGGCGAGGCTGAAACCCATGTCGGAATTTTTGCCAGCCACCGCCCAGTTGCAGCCCCGACACGGTGATGCGGAGCATTCTGATGAAACTACTAGCCATTCGACTAGGCCATCAAAAAACGCTGACCAAGTCGCTGGTTATGGTGCGGGAGGGGCTGCCAAGCAACTGCTCCCGCAATCGGCTGGCTTCGCCAGTAACGTGTCGCAGTTGCAACCCGCTCCACCCTGCCAGATGAACGAACTGGCCAGCATCATCTACACCTCCGGCACCACCGGCAGGCCCAAGGGCGTGATGCTGAGCCACGCCAACATGCTCACCAATGCGCATGCCTGTCTGGACACTTTTGAAGTGCGCGGCGATGATCTGTTCTTGTCCTTCCTGCCGTTGTCGCATACCTTCGAGCGCACGCTGGGCTATTACCTGGCCGTGATGACGGGGGCGACCGTGGCCTTCGCGCGTTCCATCCCGCTGCTGTCCGAGGATCTGCTGACCATCCGTCCAACGCTGCTGATTTCCGTTCCGCGCATTTACGAGCGTATCCATGGCGCGATCAAAATCAAGCTCGAAGAGGGTTCGCCGCTGAAACGCATGCTGTTCAACCTGGCGGTGGAGACCGGCTGGGCGCGCTTCGAACATGAGCAGGGGCGCGGCTCATGGAAGGTTTCTTTTCTGCTCTGGCCTATATTGCAAAAACTGGTCGCGCAAAAGATCCTCGACAGGCTGGGCGGTAACATGCGCGTTGCGATCAGCGGCGGAGCCGCGCTCGCCCCGGAAATCTCGCGGGTGTTCGTGGGGCTGGGATTGACGGTGGTGCAGGGCTATGGCCTGACCGAAACCAGCCCGGTGATTTCCGGCAATCACCTGGAAAACAACTACCCGGACAGCGTCGGCCAGCCGATACGCGATGTGCAGGTGCGCCTCGGGGAGCAGAGCGCGCTGCTGACCAAAGGGCCGCACGTGATGCTGGGCTACTGGAATAATCCGGAAGCGACCAGCGCGATGATAGATGCGGACGGCTGGCTGAATACCGGCGATGTCGCGCACATCAGCGACACCGGTCACATCTACATCACCGGGCGCATCAAGGAGATCATCGTGATGTCGAACGGCGAGAAGATCCCGCCCGGCGATATGGAGATCGCGATCCTGCATGACCCGCTGATCGACCAGGTGATGGTAGTCGGCGAGGGGCGACCTTATCTGGTCGCGCTGGCCGTGCTCAACCCTGATGTGTGGCTGACCATCGCCGCTAAAGTCGGCGTGCGCCCGGACATGCTGGAATCGCTGACGGACAGCAATGTGCTGGCCAAGGTGCTGCGGCGCATCGCGCGCAACCTGAGCGGCTTCCCCGGCTATGCCAACGTGCACCGGGTGTTATTGCTGCGCGAGCCATGGAGCATTGAAAACGGCCTGCTCACGCCTACCCTGAAGATCAAGCGCGCCGAAGTAGCGAAGCGCTTCGCCGGCGAAATAAAACAACTTTATGAGGGACACTGACGTGGACGACCATCAGCACACCACTTTGCCGCAGCGCGAACCGACCATACGCGTGGCGGCGATGCCCTCCGATGCCAATTACACCGGCGACATCTTCGGCGGCTGGCTGATGGGGCAGGTGGATATCGCGGGCAGCATCCCGGCATTGCATCGCGCCAAGGGCCGTGTTGCAACCGTGGCGGTGAATTCCTTCGTGTTCAAGCAGCCGATCTTCGTGGGCGACATCGTGAGTTTCTACACCAGGATCGTCAAGGTGGGCACGACGTCGATCACCGTCGAGGTTGAAGTCTATGCGCAGCGCGATCCGGCCAAGCCGATATGCGTCAAGGTGACCGAGGCCACGCTGACCTATGTCGCGGTGGGCGACGACCGCAAGCCGCGTTCCGTGCCGCCGGCGGATTAAAAAGAGATGTAGGGCGGGCTATGCCCGCCGAGCAAACTGTCGGGCATAGCCCGACCTACGAATCAGACATGGGAGAAAAAGATGAACAAAAATTTCCATATCCGCAAAGTCGCGGTTCTCGGTGCAGGCGTGATGGGTGCGCAGATCGCGGCTCACTTGGTCAACGCCAATGTCGAAACGCTGCTTTTCGAACTGCCGGCCAAAGATGGGGACAAGAACGGCAACGTCAATAAGGCGCTGGACGGCTTGAAGAAGCTCGAACCCAGCCCGCTGGCCAGTCCCGCCAGGCTCACCTGCATCCAGGCCGCCAACTACGAACAGCACCTGGAAAAACTGCGCGAGTGCGACCTGGTGATCGAGGCGATCGCCGAGCGCATCGACTGGAAATCCGACCTGTACCGCAAGGTCGCACCTTACCTCGGCGCGCAGACCATCTTCGCGACCAACACCTCCGGCCTGTCGATCAACACGCTCGCCGCAGCCTTCCCGGAAAATCTGCGCCACCGCTTCTGCGGCATCCACTTCTTCAACCCGCCGCGCTACATGCACCTGGTCGAGCTGATCCCGTGCACCGGCACCGAAGCGCTGCTGCTCGACCAGCTTGAAGGATTCCTCGTCTCCACGCTGGGCAAGGGCGTGGTGCGCGCCAAGGACACGCCCAACTTCATCGCCAACCGCATCGGCGTGTTCTCGATGCTCGCGACCAAGCACCACGCCAAGGCATTCAACCTCGGCTTCGATACCGTGGATGCGCTCACCGGCCGCTATCTCGGGCGTCCCAAGAGCGCGACGTTCCGCACGCTGGACGTGGTTGGCCTGGATGTGTTCGCGCACGTGGTCAACACGATGCGCGAGAACCTCACCGACGATCCGTGGCACAAGCATTTTGAATTGCCGGGCTGGTTCAACCGGCTGGTGGACCAGGGCGCGCTCGGGCAGAAGACCAAGCGCGGCATCTACCAGAAGATTGGCAAGGAGATCCGCGTGCTGGACCTGCATACCGAGGAATACCGCCTCTCCGAAGGCGAGGTGGATCCGGGCGTGAAGGACATCCTGCGCGAACGCGACTGGGCGAAGAAGCTCGCCGGACTGCACGGGAGCGAGCACAAGCAGGCGAAATTCCTGTGGGCGACATTCCGCGACGTGTTCCATTATTGCGCGCTGCAACTCGAGAGCATCGCCGATAACGCCCGCGACCTCGACCTTGCGGTTCGCTGGGGCTTCGGCTGGGATACCGGTCCGTTCGAGATCTGGCAGGCGACGGGCTGGCAGCAGGTGGCCGGCTGGATCAACGCCGACATCGCGGCGGGCAAGGCGATGTCCGATGCACCCCTTCCCGCCTGGGCAACCGACACTAACCGCACCGGCGTGCATACCGCGCAAGGTTCTTATTCGCCCATTACCAAGAGCAACCAACCTCGATCCACACTGCCCGTCTACCGCCGCCAACTGTTCCCCGACCGACTGCTCGGCGAAGCCGCGAAATACGGCGAGACCATTTTCGAGACCGATGACATCCGCCTGTGGCACACCGGTGATGACATCGCGATCCTCAGCTTCAAATCCAAGATGCACGCGATCAGCAACGAAGTGCTGGACGGCATCTTGCGCGCGATCGACGAGGCCGAGCAGCATTTCTCCGCGCTGATCATCTGGCAGACCGAAGCACCGTTCTCGGCCGGTGCGCACCTGCTGCAACTGATGCAGGGCGTGCAGGAAGCCGCCGATGCACCTGTTGGCATGTTCGACAAATTCAAGGGCGCCGCGAACCGCGTGAAATACACCATCGCGGGCGGTGGCGGGTTGGGCGAGATCGTCAATGCCGCAGCGGGCAACGTGCCGCGCGTCGAAGACGTGGTCGCCAAGTTTCAGCAGGTCTCGCAACGCCTCAGATATGCGCAGGTGCCCACCATCGCGGCGGTGTATGGGCTGGCGCTGGGCGGCGGCTGCGAATTCGCTATCCACTGCACGCGCATCGTCGCAGCGCTGGAAAGCTACATCGGCCTGGTCGAAGTCGGCGTCGGCGTATTGCCTGCAGGCGGCGGTTGCAAGGAGATGGCGTTACGCTCGGCGCACGAAGCGCGAGGCGGCGACATCTTCCCGCACCTGAAGCGCTACTTTCAGCAGATCGCGATGGGCGAAGTCGCCAAGAGCGCCGAACTCGCGCGCGACATGGGCTACCTCAAGCCATCTGATCGCATCGTGATGAATCAATATGAGCTGCTGCATGTCGCCAAGGAAGAAGCCCGCGCGTTCACCGCCACCGCCTACCGTCCGCCGTTGCAGCCGCGCCAGATACCGGTTGCCGGCCGCCCCGGCATCGCCACCCTGAAGGCCGCGATGGTCAACATGCTCGAAGGCAACTTCATCTCCGAACACGACTACGACATCGGCTGCCGCATCGCCGAGACGATGTGCGGCGGCGATGTGGAAGCGGGCAGCATGGTGGACGAGCAATGGCTGCTTGATCTGGAGCGCAAGAACTTCATGGAACTGCTCGCGACGCAAAAGACTCGTGATCGCGTGGAGTACATGCTGAAGAACGGGAAGCCGTTGCGAAATTAGGTCGATTTGATATACACGAATTTATATTCAGGAAACTGGAATCATTATGGTATCCCCACGCCTAGTTGCAAAAATTGAGTCAGAAGAACCAACCCTTCGATTGGCAGTTCTAATTGATGCTGACAATGCTCAAGCTGCTGTCATTGAAGGTCTTCTGGCAGAAATAGCAAGATTCGGAGAGGCAACTGTGAAGCGCATATACGGCGATTTTACTGCTTCAACTAGTTCATCATGGAAGAAGGTGTTGCAGCGTTATGCTATTAAGCCAGTGCAGCAGTTTGCGTATACGACTGGAAAGAATGCTACTGACAGCACATTGATTATCGATGCGATGGATTTGTTGTACACACGAAAATTCGACGGCTTTTGCCTGATTACTAGCGACAGTGATTTCACTGGTCTGGCAATGCGATTACGCGAAGAAGGTCTAACCGTTCTTGGTTTTGGTGAAAAGAAAACGCCGGAAGCATTCCGTAATGCCTGCCACAAGTTTGTGTTCACTGAAGTTCTTCGTCCAAGCAAAACAGCCGAGCCAGTCATTCAGCTATCAAAAGTTGAGAGTGAACAAAAATCAGTTCCACCTCAAGCATCTACGGAAGCAATGGAGCCAACACCTGAGTTCCCCAAAGAATTTGTTCTGACTGCACTCGATCAATCTATTGACGATGGTGGCTGGGCGAATCTTGGAACATTCGGAAGTTACCTTACTAAGCTACAGCCCGATTTTGACTCTAGGTTGTATGGTTACAAAAAGCTTTCTGATCTGGTCAAAGCCAAGTCGGATTTATTTGTGACTGAAGAACGGCAAGCATCAGGCTCGAATCACAAGGTTTTGTACTTGCGTGCGAAGTAGAACAATTGCGCCGCAACCCGAATCGATAAGGGGCCAGGCTCGAATTTATTCAGCATGAGATGAGATTACCCATCCCTGATTCAAACATCAGGCATAAACAGGAGAGGCTATAAAAATGGTAATGCAGCCATACAAGGGCAGTTGCCACTGCGGTGCGATCCGCTTCTCGTTCGAGGCAGAGCCTTTCACCCATGGGATACGCTGCAACTGCTCGTTCTGTTCCAAGCGGGGAGCTATGATGCATCTCGTGCCTGGGGCGCAGTTCCATATCGACGCGAAGGAAGGTGCGCTGAATTTTTACCAGTTCGGCAAGAAGCAGGCGAAGCACTATTTCTGCCGGAACTGTGGCATCCACACCTTCAGCGAAACGACCAGGAGGCCAGGGCAATATATCGTGAACCTTGGATGCGTAGAAGGGGTGGACACCTTTGCGCTGAAAACGACGGTGTTCGATGGCAAGAATCTGCTTTAAGCGAACGCTGCGAAGAAGGGTAGGTCGGGTTAGCATAGCGTAACCCGACAATTCGCTATCGGGTTACGGCGCAAAGATGCGCCTAACCCGACCTACGGGGAGACAGGCGTTATTCGAGGTAAGGTCATGCAATGAAATACCGTCGAGCATTTGTTCCGGGTGGTTCGTTCTTCTTCACGTTGGTGACGGAGAAGCGGCGGACGTTGTTTTCATCGGTGGATGCGGTAGAGCTCTTGCGGGAGGCCTTCCGGATGGTGCGAACTACGCGTCTGTTTGAGCTGGATGCAATCGTGGTTTTGCCCGAGCACTTGCATTGTATTTGGACATTGCCACCGGGTGATGCGGATTTTGCCACGCGGTGGCGGCTGATCAAAACTTGGTTCACCAAACATTGCGACCCGGCGCTACGTCCCGCACCAAGCGGCATCCAAGTGAGGAGGCGGGAGCAGGCGTTATGGCAGCATCGTTACTGGGAACATATGCTGCGGGACGAAAGGGATTTTGAACGCCATGTGGAATACATCCATTACAATCCGGTGAAGCACGGGTATGTCGCATCGCCGCTGGAGTGGCCGCATTCCAGTTTTCGGCGATATGTTGAGGCTGGAGTCTATGAGGCGGGCTGGGGGCAAGGGCGGATGGAGTTTGAGGATGTTGGGCATGAATGAGATGGTCGTCGGGTTACGCCGCGCTAACCCGACCTGCGTCACATTCGCAAGATGGATAAAATCTTCGCGGAGCTTATCGAGCGGAGCGTTGCGGAGTCTTGACGGGTTTGTTTTCCGGGCCGAGCGTTTTTGCGATGGACGCGACCGGTGCTCCGGTTTCGATGGCGGTGGAACTGGACACGTTGGTTACCAGCATCTTCCGGTATTGCTCCGGCGCACGCAGGTAAGGGTTGGTCTGGATGAGCGATTTCTTTTGCATGGGTGAATGATAGCAACTTTGTGCGATCATTCAACCGTTTTTAGCTGTAAACATTGGAGGTAAGTCATGACCAAACAAATCCAGGAAGCCTACATCGTCGCTGCGACGCGCACGCCGGTCGGCAAGGCACCGCGCGGCATGTTCCGCAACACACGTCCGGACGATCTGCTGGCGCATGTGTTGAGGAGCGTGCTGGCGCAGGCGCCGTCGCTCGATCCGGCGAGTATCGCGGATGTGATCGTCGGCTGTGCGATGCCGGAGGCGGAGCAGGGCATGAACGTGGCGCGCATCGGGCTGCTGCTGGCAGGCTTGCCGAATAGCGTGCCGGGTGTGACGGTGAATCGTTTCTGTTCTTCCGGTTTGCAGGCGGTGGCGATGGCGGCGGACCGCATCCGGCTCGGCGAGGCGGACGTGATGATCGGAGCGGGCACCGAGAGCATGAGCATGGTGCCGATGATGGGCAACAAGATCGCGTTCAATCCGGAGATCTTTGCGCATGACGAGAATATCGCCATCGCTTTTGGCATGGGCATTACCGCTGAGAAAGTTGCCGAGCGCTGGAAAGTGTCTCGCGAGGCGCAGGATGAGTTCGCGCTGACCAGCCACCAACGCGCCATCAAGGCGATAGCGAGCGGCGAATTCGAGGACGAGATCACGCCGTATGAGATAAGCGATCACATGCCCGATCTGGCGACCCGTGAAGTGCGCATCGCCAAGCGCGGTGCAACCCAGGACGAAGGGCCGCGCGCGGATACTTCGCTGGCAGCGCTGGCCAAATTGAAAACGGTGTTCGCACTAAGGGGTTCGGTCACGGCGGGCAACAGTTCGCAGATGTCCGACGGCGCGGGCGCGGTGCTGCTGTGCAGCGAGGCCGCGCTGAAACGCTACAATCTCACGCCGATAGGCCGCTTCGTCGGTTACACGGTGGCGGGCGTGCCGCCGGAGATCATGGGCATCGGACCGAAGGAGGCGATACCGCGTGTGTTGAAGCAAACGGGATTGAACCTGAACGACATGGGCTGGATAGAACTCAACGAGGCGTTCGCCGCGCAATCGCTGGCGGTGATCCATGATGTCGGCCTCGACCCGAAGATCGTGAATCCGCTCGGCGGCGCGATCGCGCTCGGGCATCCGCTCGGCGCGACCGGTGCGATCCGCACCGCCACGCTGCTGCACGGCCTGCGCAGGCGCAAGGAGAAATACGGCATGGTGACGATGTGTATCGGGACGGGCATGGGTGCGGCAGGCATCTTCGAAGCTTTGTAAAAAGCTGTTCAAAAATGCTGCGCGGCCGTGATGCAGGGTCGGGCGGTGCTCGGAATCCTCATGTACTCAAATGTACATTCCGGTTCCTCTGCTCCGGCCTTCCCCGCCTGACAGCCGCTCGCTGATTTTTGAATCAGCTTTTACACTACTTTGTACTGCCATGGCAATGTTCGCGACGATTTCCATTCGGATAAAAACGTGACTGATAATAATTTGAAAATCCCGCGCGGCGTCTGGGTGCTCGGCTTCGTCAGCCTGCTGATGGATGTCTCGTCCGAGCTGATTCACAGCCTGTTGCCGATGTTCATGGTGACGACGCTGGGCATCAGCGTGCTGTCGGTCGGCGTGATCGAGGGGCTGGCCGAATCGACCGCGCTGATCGTGAAGGTGTTCTCCGGCGCGTTGAGCGATTACCTTGGCAAACGCAAAATCCTGGCGCTGCTCGGCTACGGCCTGGGCGCATTCACCAAGCCGGTGTTCGCGCTGGCGCAGGGCATGGGCATGGTGCTCGCCGCGCGATGCGCTGGTTGCCGACATCACGCCGCCGGAGATACGCGGCGCGGCATTCGGCTTGCGCCAGTCGCTGGATACCGTGGGGGCTTTCCTCGGGCCGCTGCTCGCGACCGGGCTGATGCTGTTGTGGGCGGACGATTTCCGTTCGGTGTTCTGGGTGGCGGTGATCCCCGGCATGCTGGCGGTGTTGCTCTTGTTGTTCGGCGTGCGCGAACCGCAGCGGCATGAGGAACACAAGCCCACCAACCCGATCAGCCGCGCGAACCTGGAACGGCTCAGCCCCGCCTACTGGTGGGTGGTGATCATCGGCGCGGTGTTCACGCTGGCGCGCTTCAGCGAAGCATTCCTGGTGCTGCGCGCGCAACAGGGCGGCATTTCGATTGCACTCGTTCCGCTGGTGATGGTGGCGATGAACCTGATCTACTCGGCGACCGCGTATCCGTTCGGCAAACTCTCCGACAGCATCAGCCACACGAAGATGCTGGTGTGGGGGCTGGCGGTGCTGATCGCCGCCGACCTCGTGCTGGCCTGGGATGATCACAGCGGCTTCGTGCTGTTCGGCGTGGCGCTGTGGGGCATCCACATGGGCATCACGCAGGGTCTGCTGGCGCGCATGGTGGCCGACACCGCGCCCGCCGGCCTGCTCGGCACAGCGTTCGGTTTCTTCAACCTGATGAGCGGCATCGCGATGCTGCTGGCGAGCGTGCTGGCCGGTTTGATGTGGGACAAGCTCGGCGCGGCCAGCACGTTCTACAGCGGCGCGGCGATCTGCGTGCTGGCGCTGGCGGTGATGGGGTGGCGCAATGCTACACTACGCGCATGATTTTCTGATGGGAGGCTGGATATGAAACGAGCCATATTGACGGGATTATTTTTACTGGCAAACGCCTCGGCTGCCGAGGTCGATTTCGCCGGCATCCACCTGGTCGACAAGATACAGGTGGAAAATACTGTCTTGCAGTTGAACGGCGGAGGCATCCGCACCAAGTTCTTCTTCAAGATCTATGTCGGCGCGCTGTACCTGCCGCAGAAACAGACTTCGGCTGAGGCGATCATCGCCGACGAGCACGAGCACCGCGTGGTGATGTATATGCTGCACGAACTGAGCAGCGAGAAATTGTTCAGTGCGTTCAAGGAAGCGATCGAAGCGAATCAATCGCCTGCCGAGATGGCGGCGCTGGACGCGCAGATCAGGCAAATGGCGCAGATATTCGATTCGGTGCGGGAAGTTAAGCCCGGCGATATCATCACGCTGGACTATCTGCCCGCCAGCGGCACCAGGATCACGGTGAACGGTACCGGGCGCGGGACAATAGCAGGAGTGGCATTCAACCGTGCTTTGCTCAAGATATGGCTGGGCAAGGATCCCGTGCAGGACGATCTGAAGAAAGGCATGCTGGGTGGCTGAGGACATTGCTGCGAGCGCTGCCAGCCTGAACGCGGATGCGCGATCTGCCAAACTGGACCGTACGGCGCTCGCTGCTGCGGTCCGCGCACATGGCCCGGCATTTCAGGAAGCAATTTCGGTAAGGCATGACTACCTGTTTGCCGAAGTGCCGGTGTTCATTTCCCCCGTTCAGTTGCGCAAGATGTACGAGGTGATCTCTGCGGTCGAGCAGGTGGTTGGGCTTGCGGGTTGGCAGCCGCAAAGCGATCAGATCCGGCCAGTCGCCAAGGGTGTGATGTTCGGCTATGACTTTCATCTCAACGAGCAGGGCGTGCACCTGATCGAGATCAACACCAATGCGGGCGGCGCTTTTCTCAACGAGTTGCTGATAGACAGCCAGCGCGATGCCGGCCTGCCCGGCAAGACAGCCGCTATTGAAAATCTCCAATCATTCTTGCTGGCGATGTTCCGCAACGAATGGCGCCTGGAGCGCGGCTCCGCGCCGCTCAGGAACATCGCCATCGTCGATGAAAAACCGGAAGAACAATATCTCCATCCTGAATTCCTGTTGGCACAGCGCATGCTGGAACGTGCCGGGATAGCGGCATATATCGCCGATCCCTTGATGTTGCTGGCGCGTGAAGATGGCTTGTACTTCGGCCATGAAAAAATCGATATGGTATACAACCGCCTGACGGATTTTTCCTTGCAGCGGCATCCCGCATTGCATACGGCGTATGCCGGCGGGAAGGCCGTGTTGACGCCCTCTCCCGCGCACTATGTCCGCTATGCAGACAAGCGCAATCTGGTGCGGCTTGGTGATGCGGATGGCTTGAGGTCACTCGGCGCGAGCGAAGCGGATATTGCCACGCTGCAAACGGGTATTCCACATACCATCGCAGTGCAGGCGAGTATGGAAGAGACGCTGTGGCAGCAGCGCAAAAGTTTGTTCTTCAAACCGAGCAGCGGCTACGGCAGCAAGGGCGCATATCGCGGGGGGAACCTGACCAAACGTGTCTTTGCCGAGATATTGCAGGGTGATTATGTCGCACAAAAATTGGCGCCGCCGGGCGAACGCGCGGTATGTGTGCAGGATGCCGAGCCTATTTTGCTCAAGTATGATGTGCGCTGTTATGTGTATGACGGAAAAATACAGCTTGTCGCCGCGCGGCTGTATCAGGGACAGACCACCAACTTTCGCACACCGGGTGGAGGTTTCGCGCTGGTGCGTGTTGTAGAATGATGGAAAAACAAGATTAAGAAAATTCCTTTATGGCCATTTATGCATTTCTCGCAATAGGAACCGGCGCGGCTTTTGGCGCATGGCTGCGCTGGGGTTTGGGGCTGTGGCTCAATCCGGCGCTGCCGGAGTTGCCGCTAGGCACACTGTCTGCCAATTTGATCGGCGGCTATCTGATCGGCCTTGCGGTGGCTTTCTTTACACAATATCCAGGACTGTCGCCGGAATGGCGGCTGCTCATCATCACCGGCTTTCTCGGCGGCCTGACCACTTTTTCCACCTTCTCGGCAGAGACCGTCACGCTGCTGTTGCGCGGACAGTATGCGTGGGGTTCCGCGATCATCATCGCTCATCTCGGCGGCTCGCTGCTGATGACGGTACTCGGAATTCAAACCTTCAAATGGCTGCACACATAGGAGCGCGATCATGATCCTGCTTTCGTTCTACATCAGTGAAAAACAGCATCACGCCGATATGCCGTTGTATGAATGGTTGCTGGAGGAAGCCAAGTCGCTGGGTGTTCACGGCGGCTCCGCATTCCGCGCGATCGCCGGGTTTGGCCGGCATGGCCGCATGCACGAGGATACTTTCTTCGAATTGGCCGGGGAGCTGGCGGTCAAGGTTGAGTTCAGTCTGGACGATGCGCTGGCAGAGCAGTTGCTGGGGAGGATACGCAGGCACAACATGAATGTGTTTTATCTGAAGCAGACGGTGGAAGCCGGGGTTGTTTGAAATCCGGGTAAACGGGATGATCGGCGAATAGCCGGACAGGGCGCGTTTGATTTTCTCAAGGGAGCGATGATGGAAAAATTCTTGTTGGCGGTGTCGTTATGCTGTCTGGGCAGTGTTGCCGCACAGGCAGCTGTGCAGGGTAGGGACGTGAGTTATCAGGCGAATGGCACGACCCTCAAGGGCTATATCGCCTATGACGATGCGATCAAAGGCAAGCGCCCGGGGGTGCTGGTGGTGCATGAGTGGTGGGGGCAAAACGATTACGCGCGCAAGCGGGCGCGCATGCTGGCGGAACTGGGCTATACCGCGCTGGCGGTCGACATGTACGGCGACGGCAAAGTGGTCGACAATCCCGATGATGCGGGCAAGCTCTCCGCTGCGGTGTACAAGGATATGCCGATGGCGAAGGCGCGCTTTGAAGCGGGGATGCAGGAGTTGCGCAGCCAGGAAACGGTGGATGCCGATGAAATTGCGGCGTTCGGCTACTGCTTCGGCGGCGGCATCGCGCTGAACATGGCGCGCATGGGCGAGGATCTGAAAGGCGTGGCGAGTTTTCATGGCGGGCTGGGCACCGACAGTCCAGCGCAGCCGGGCAAGATCAAGGCGCGCATCATTTCATTCAGCGGCGATGCCGATCCGATGATAGCGGCCGACAAGGTCGCCGCATTCAAGCAGGAAATGGAGCATGCGGGAGCGAATTTCCGGGTGGTGACCTATCCCGGCGCGAAGCACGCCTTCACCAATCCGGCAGCGGATGAACTGGGCAAGAAATTCAACATGCCGATCGCCTACGACGCTGCGGCCGACAAGGATTCATGGGAACAGGCCAAGGTATTCTTGCGTGAAGTGTTCGGGCAGAAATAGCGGCAGTGCCTGAATAAAGATCGCCCCGGCCGGGACGATCTTTATTTGTTGCAGCATGAGGTGTTAACCCGCAAAAAAATCCTTCACCTTGTTCATCCACGATTTCGCGCGAGGATTGTGGCGATCGCTGTCCTCGTTGCTAATGGATTCGAATTCACGTAATAGAGTCTTCTGTTTTTCAGTCAGATTGACCGGTGTTTCAACTACTACGTGACAATGCAAATCACCGTGGCTGGCGCTGCGCACGCCTTTGATGCCCTTGCCGCGCAGGCGGAATATCTTCCCGCTCTGGGTTTCGGCGGGAATCTTGATGGTTGCCACGCCATCCAGCGTGGGGATTTCGATCGAACCGCCGAGCGCGGCCGTGGTAAAGCTGATCGGCATTTCGCAATGCAGGTCGTTGTGATCGCGCTGGAACACCGCATGCGGCTTGGTGTGTATCACCACATAGAGATCGCCGGGAGGGCCGCCATTCACGCCATGCTCGCCCTCGCCGGAGAGGCGGATGCGATCCTCGTTGTCCACGCCCGCCGGGATCTTGACCGACAGGGTCTTGTGTTGCTTGATGCGCCCGTTGCCGTTGCAGTCCTTGCAAGGCGAGGTGATCATCTTGCCGGTGCCGTGACAGCGCGGGCAGGTTTGCTGGATCGAAAAGAAGCCTTGCTGCATGCGCACCTGGCCGTGACCGGCACAGGTGGTGCAAGTCACAGGGCTGGTGCCGGGTTTTGCGCCTGAGCCATGACAGGTTTCGCATTCCGCCATGGTGGGGACGCGGATTTGCGTCTCGGTGCCGCGTGCGGCTTGTTCGAGCGTGATCTCGAGGTTGTAGCGCAGGTCGGCACCGCGCTGCACGCTGCTGCGCCCGCCGCCGCGCCCGCCGCCAAAGATGTCGCCGAAGATGTCGGAAAAATCAAAGCCTGCTCCCGCGCCGCCCGCTCCGAACGGGCCACCGCCCATGCCGCCGGATTCGAATGCGGCATGGCCATGCTGGTCATAGGCAGCGCGCTTCTGCCCGTCGCTTAATATTTCATAAGCCTCCTTGGCTTCCTTGAAATGTTCCTCGGATTTCGGGTTGTCCGGATTGCGGTCGGGGTGATGCTTCATCGCCAGCTTGCGATAAGCCTTTTTTATTTCTTCTTCAGAAGCATCGCGGTTGACGCCGAGAACTTCGTAGTAGTCTTTTTTGGACATAGTCGTTAGTAGTTAGTCGCTAGTCGTTAGTTGAAGGCGAACCAGTCGCCAGCTTGTAGCCGTTAGCCGCTAGTTGGCATGGCCTCATCTAGCGACTAACGTCTAATGTCTACCGACTACTTCTTGTCCTTCACCTCAGTGAACTCGGCATCCACCACGTCGCCTTCGTCCTTCTTGGCTTCCGCGCCGGAGGCAGCGCCCGCTTCGCCCGCTTGAGCCTTGGCCTGCTCGGCGGCGTACATCTTTTCACCCAGTTTTTGCGCGGCAGTCGACAGTTTCTCGGCTTTGGCTTCGATGCCTTCCTTGTCGTCGGTCTTGACCACTTCTTCGGCTTCCTTCAAGGCGGCTTCGATAGCAGACTTTTCTTCCGCGCTCAGATGGTCGCCATATTCCTTCAGCGATTTGTGCGTGGAGTGGATCAGCGAGTCGAGTTGATTGCGCGCAGTCACCAGTTCCAGCGCCTTCCGGTCATCTTCGGCGTGGACTTCGGCATCCTGCACCATCTGCTTGATCTCCGCTTCGCTCAAACCTGAGCTGGCCTGGATCTTGATCTTGTTCTCCTTGCCGGTCGCCTTGTCCTTCGCCGACACGTGCAGGATACCGTTCGCGTCGATGTCGAAAGTCACTTCGATCTGCGGCATGCCGCGCGGTGCGGGCGGGATGTCGCTCAAGTTGAACTGCCCCAGGCTCTTGTTGCCGGAGACCACTTCGCGCTCCCCTTGCAACACGTGTATCGTCACGGCGCTCTGGTTGTCGTCGGCGGTGGAGAATACTTGCGAGGCCTTGGTCGGTATCGTGGTGTTCTTCTTGATCAGCTTGGTCATCACGCCGCCCATGGTTTCGATACCCAGGCTCAACGGAGTCACATCCAGCAGCAGCACGTCCTTCACCTCGCCTTGCAGCACGCCGCCCTGGATCGCAGCACCGACGGCCACGGCTTCATCGGGATTCACGTCCTTGCGTGCTTCCCTGCCGAAGAATTCCTTGACCTTCTCTTGCACCAAAGGCATACGGGTCTGGCCACCGACCAGGATCACGTCGGCAATATCGGATATGGAAACGCCCGCGTCCTTCATCGCTATCTTGCACGGCTCGATGGTGCGCGCGATCAGGTCTTCGACCAGGCTTTCCAGTTTGGCACGGGTGATCTTCACGGCCAGATGTTTCGGGCCGCTTGCGTCAGCGGTGATGTAGGGCAGGTTAACTTCGGTTTGCTGTGCGCTGGACAGTTCGATCTTGGCCTTTTCCGCCGAATCTTTCAGGCGTTGCAGCGCCAGCACGTCCTTGCGCAGGTCGATGCCGCTTTCCTTCTGGAATTCTTCCACCAGATGGTCGATCACGCGCATGTCGAAGTCTTCACCGCCCAGAAAGGTGTCGCCGTTGGTCGACATTACTTCGAACTGGTGTTCGCCTTCGATCTCGGCGATGTCGATGATGGAGATGTCGAAGGTGCCGCCGCCGAGGTCATACACCGCGATCTTGCGGTCGCCTTCCTGCTTGTCCAGGCCGAAAGCCAGCGCGGCCGCGGTCGGCTCGTTGATGATTCGTTTCACTTCCAGACCCGCGATGCGCCCGGCATCTTTGGTGGCCTGGCGTTGTGCATCGTTGAAATAAGCCGGAACGGTGATGACCGCTTCGGTGACCGGTTCGCCGAGATAGTCTTCGGCAGTCTTCTTCATTTTCATCAGTACCTGGGCGGAGATCTCCGGTGCGGAGAATTCCTTGTCGCGCACTTTCACCCATGCGTCGCCGTTCTTGGCCTTGACGATCTTGAATGGCACCATGGCGATGTCTTTCTGCACCATCTTCTCGTCGAAACGGCGGCCGATCAAACGTTTCACGCCATACAGCGTGTTGGTCGGATTGGTCACGGCCTGGCGTTTGGCGGGCGCACCCACCAGCACCTCGCCGTCTTCCATATAGGCGACGATG
>DHIV01000117.1:0-30980 GCA_002403995.1 Gallionella sp. UBA4737
TTTCGGCATCGGGATGCTGCGGCGTCCGGTCAGGTAATCGCCGGTGAGCGATTGAATGTTCTCGCAGATTTCCTTGGCTGTGCCTTGCGCCACGATCAACCCGCCGTGTTCGCCCGCGCCCGGCCCCATGTCCACCACATGGTCGGCAGCGCGGATCGCTTCTTCGTCGTGCTCCACCACGATCACGCTGTTGCCCATGTCGCGCAGTTTTTTCAGCGTGGTCAGCAGGCGGTCGTTGTCGCGCTGATGCAGGCCGATGGAAGGCTCGTCCAGCACATACATCACGCCGGTCAGGCCCGAGCCGATCTGCGAGGCCAGCCGGATGCGCTGCGCTTCGCCGCCGGACAGGGTTTCGGCGGAGCGCTCCAGCGACAGATAATCCAGCCCGACGTTGTTCAAAAAGGTCAACCGGCTGGCGATCTCCAGCACGATCTTCTCCGCGATCGCCTGCTTCTGGCCTTGCAGCTTCATCTCCCGAAAGAAAGTCAGCGCCTGCTTCAATGGCAGCGCGCTGATCTCGTACAGGTTCTTGTCCGCGACGCGCACATGGCGCGCTTCCAGGCGCAGGCGCGTGCCTTTGCATTCGGGGCAGGTGCAGCTGTTCAGATATTTCGCCAGTTCCTCGCGCACGGTGGGCGAGTCGGTTTCGTTGTAGCGGCGTTCAAGATTATTGACGACGCCCTCGAAGCTATGTTCGCGCAGAGTCGGCTTGCCGCGCTCGGCTACGTATTGAAATGCGATCTCGGTCTTGCCGCTGCCATACAGGATCACCTGCTGGATCTTGTCCGGCAGGCTTTCGAAGGATTGTTCGATATCGAAGCTGTAGTGCTTGGCGAGTCCGGCGAGCAGCTGATGATAGAACTGGTTGCGCCTGTCCCAGCCCTTGATCGCGCCGGAGCTCAGGCTGAGAGTCGGGAAAGCGACGATGCGTTTGGGATCGAAAAAACTGATGTTACCGAGTCCGTCGCACTTGGGGCACGCGCCCATCGGATTGTTGAACGAGAACAGACGCGGTTCCAGTTCCGGCAATGAATAATTGCAGATCGGGCAGGCGAATTTCGCCGAGAACATGTGCTCCTTGTCGGTATCCATCTCGACTGCAACCGCGCGGCCGTCCGCATGGCGCAACGCCGTCTCGAAGGATTCGGCCAGCCGCTGCTTGGATTCCACATTGACCTTCAGCCTGTCCACGACGATCTCGACCGTGTGCTTCCTGGTCTTCTGCAAGGTCGGCAATGCGTCGATCTCATACACCTTGCCGTTGATGCGCAGCCGCGTGAAGCCTTGCGCGCGCAGCTCGTCGAACAGATCCAGCTGTTCGCCTTTGCGCTCAACGACCAGGGGCGAAAGGATCATGATGCGTGTGTCCTGCGGCAGTTGCAGCACATGGTCCACCATCTGGCCGACGCTCTGCGCCTGCAACACCAGGTCGTGCTGCGGGCAATAAGGGTCGCCGGCGCGCGCGAACAGCAGGCGCAGGTAATCGTGGATCTCGGTGACCGTGCCGACCGTGGAGCGCGGATTGTGCGAAGTGGCCTTCTGTTCGATGGCAATGGCTGGCGACAGGCCCTCGATCAGGTCCACATCCGGCTTTTCCATCAACTGCAAAAACTGCCGCGCGTAAGCGGACAGCGACTCGACATAGCGGCGCTGCCCCTCGGCATACAAGGTGTCGAAGGCGAGTGAGGACTTACCGGAGCCCGACAAGCCGGTGATGACCACCAGTTTGTGGCGCGGCAGATCGAGGCTGATGTTCTTTAAATTGTGGGTGCGAGCACCGCGTATCCGTATCTGTTCCATGCCATCCAACTTGATTGAGGCGACCTGACAGTTTACGCGATTTTTGATGCTTTCCCAACCCGATTCAGCAAAGAGATAGCCTGCCCAGGCTTTCGCTTGTCCCCTCCCGGGTACTTCCGTAGAATCCTTCGAAGATTGAGTCTCTGCATGTCTGAAATGCAGCCGCCCCTATATCCAAATAAATCACTCACATAAAGCATCCCGCATGGACTACGACGTACTCATCATCGGTTCCGGCCCGGCAGGGCAGCAAGCCGCGTGGCAGGCGGCGCGCATGGGCAAGCGTGCCGCGATCATCGAGCGCAAACCCAAGATCGGCGGAGCGGGACTGCAAACCGGCACCATCCCCAGCAAGGCGATGCGCGAAGTGGCTTACCTGCTGTCGCGTTCCAGCGTCGGCGGTATGCGCCAGGCACTCGCACCTGATGGCGTGAATCGCCATGGCTTACTGGCCGATGCGGTGCGGCGCAAGGAAGTGGTGATCGCGCAGCAGGAATCGGTCATCCTGCAGCGCTTGCTGCGTTCGGGTGTCGCGTTGATTCCGGGCGAAGCGTCTTTTGCCGATGCGCACACCATGCAGGTCACCGACACGGCCGGTAACGCGCGCCGCATCTCTGCCGAGGTCATCGTTCTGGCCACCGGCTCCCGGCCGCGCCGCCCGGCCGATGTCCCGTTCGATAAAAAGATCGTGCTCGATTCCACCTCGATCCTCAATCTCCGCCACCTGCCGGACAGCCTGACGGTCGTGGGCGGCGGCGTGATCGCCTGCGAATTCGTCTCGATATTCGCCGCGCTGGGCGTCAAGATCAGCGTGGTGGATAGCCACGCGCAATTGCTGGAGTATCTGAGCGAAGACGTGGTCGGCGTGCTGGCCGACAGCTTCCTCGGCATGGGCGTCACGTTCTACATGCAGGAACGCGTCGCCCAGATACGCATCGAAGGGAACGCAACGATCACCGTGCTGGAAAGCGGCAAACAGATACGCAGCGATGCGGTGCTCTATGCGCAGGGCAGACAACCCAACAGCGAAAAGCTGCATGTCGAGCATGCAGGCATCGCAGCGGAAGACGGTTGGATAGCAGTCAACGAACATTTCCAGACCAGCGTGCCGCACATCTTCGCGGTGGGCGACCTGATCGGCCGCCCGGCGCTCGCCTCGACCGGCATGGAGCAGGGCAGAGCAGCAGTGCTGCATGCCTTCGGCGGCGAGCAGCATATCACCGCGGAGAACCTGCCGATGGCGGTCTATACCATCCCGGAAATCTCCTACGTCGGCAAAACCGAAAAAGAAGTGCAGCAGGAAAACATACCCTATCTGGTCGGGCGCGCCTTTTTCAAGGACAGCGCGCGCGGACAGATCATCGGCGACGCGCAGGGGCTGCTCAAACTGGTCGTGGATACGCGCAATGAAAAATTGCTGGGCGTGCATATCGTCGGCGAACAGGCCAGCGAACTGATCCACATCGGGCAACTGGTGATGAACTTCAATGGCACCGTGCGCGACCTGGTCACCAATGTGTTCAACTATCCGACGCTCGCCGAGTGCTACAAGATCGCCGCACTGGACTGCATGCATAGGTTGAAGCAAAGCAGTTTTCAGTCCAAATAGATTGTGACTGTGCGTAACTTGTCATAACCTTTAACCAGCTTTGCTGGCTGGATGAGGATATCTTCAGTTTTGATCCTGGCCAGTGCGTGAATGTCCGGTACGTCAATTGTGGTCGTTCAACTTGATATTTCATTTTGTTCGCTGCACGATGCACACTCTTTATACTTTTGTTAGTCTTCATAAGCAAATGAGTAGATAAAAATGAACAAATTTAACAAAGTAATTTTTACTTTCTTTTTGGTGCTGATTTTAAGTGGATGTATAGCATTCATGTCAAATGAACCGCTGGCAGTACCAGGCCAAAATGACACTTATCAATTTTCAATCACAGTTAATTCATATGCGGCATCAGAAACTGCTTTTGAAAAAGTGAAATATGAAATTGAAATTTTTCAGATTAAGAACAAATATATATCTCACCGAATATTGGATATAAAACACACAACATTCCATCCTTACGAGTACATTGTTCGATTCACCCGCGACTAATAAATGATGTTGCCATGACTGCTTTAATGCCCATCACGAAATACCCTCAGTGCTTATGGTTTATACCCTTAGTCCTTATGTTACTTTGACGGGGTATGCGGAACGATCAACGGGATAGTTGAATTACCGCGAAGACTTAATTGATTAAAAAAAACTAAACTGATCTTTCTATCAAGGAGGTTCTATGTATTTTCTCGGTTTGCTGATTCTTGTTGTTGTGATTTACTTTGTTATTTCAAGCAACAAATCCACTGCTACCGGTGGACAGAGCTTTTTGCCTCCTATTCCTTCTGGATATCAGATATATGCTAACAATTTACCCATTGCGGGCATTAAGTATAGAAAAGCAGAGGCTATAAGGTTTGCTAATTCCAGCAATCCGGAATTAGGCCTAGAAAGGGAGCCAAACAATGAACACGATCCAAACGCTATTAAATTGATAGGCGTTTCCGGAAGCAGCAAATATTTTATAGGCTACATACCCAAGGATTTATCTGAACAAATCGTTTCCACTGGATTATTTGATAGTGTCAAACCTAGACTGGCAAGAATATATATTGGCAAGAACGATTTTATAGATATTCAATATCAAATTATCGGACCAAAAGCCAACAAGAAGCAATTTGAAGGCTTCCTTGAAAGTCAGCCTGCCGATTCATTACAGAAAGAATATTTCAAGTTCTTTGGGTTGACTGTTCCTAGAAATTTAACAACTGGTCAAGCAAAGCAAACCATATCAGAACATAAGAAAACCTGTAAGCCTGAAGAAATTGCTGAATGGGAGGGTTTAAGCAATATTCTGTTGGAGTTTGATGATAGTGACTTCAGGGAAACCTACAACCTTAAGAAAGTTAGTAAGTCAGTTCTCAGCGAAGCACTAAATCAACTTAAGCAAGATGGTAAAACATATAGCCAACTATACGACGACATAGATGATATTGTGGATCGGGTTATTAAGTTGAAACCCGAGCTGGAAAAACCACTATAAATATTGTGGGCTAGATTTAACCAAGCCCAATGATTTGGTGGGTGATTGTAAAGTTAGTAAAATGACCGCTTGCCAGTCCCCAGATTTATCTCTTCGGACGCACCAATTTTAAAATTGAACAACCGCTCTTTGATAAAACGAAGTGCGGGAGTGCGTTGAAAGCGGCCATTGATATGTTTACATGCATGACAACAGGAAAACGGTTAGCGTCGGCTATTAAGGTGTCATCATGTACTTCGTAAAAATATATTTCATACTCGGCCTGGCAATGTTCTTCGTCGTCCTTTGGGATTATAAGTATTTGCCAAAGACTACAAATCGACTGGTGAAACAGCCGGGTGATAAATCCGGCTTTTCCCTTATTGTGCTGGCAGTGCGAAATTTGATGCTGATGACATTGTTCTCATTTTTTCTCTGGCCACTCGTTGTGGTAATAGAGTTATCCGGAACAAGCAAAAAGTGAAAAGAGATTGAACAAGCCTGCGCGACACTTGTTCTTTTTTAACTCCCCATACAATATTTCTATCCGTGATTCGTCTTCACAGGTATGGATACGACGTTAAGCTACCATCCGCTGATGGCTGAACAAGACAAACGCATCGCTGAAACCGTCTTGCGCGAGCGCGGGCGGCTGGCGAATTTCATCCGGCGGCGCGTGCCCGATGCGAGTGAGGCTGAGGACATCCTGCAGGATGTGTTCTACGAGTTCGTGGCGGCGTACCGTCTGCCGGAACCCATCGAGCAAGTCGGAGCTTGGCTGTTCAGAGTGGCGCGAAACCGCATTATCGACCGCTTTCGCAAGAAGAAAGAGGAGCCGTTGCCCGAAGTATCGGACGAGGCTGATGAGGGAACCTGGCTGGATGAAGTTCTGCCATCGGCGGATGCCGGGCCGGAAGCGGCTTATGCGCGGGCGGTGTTGCTGGAGGAGTTGTATGCCGCGCTGGCCGAACTGCCGGAGGATCAGCGCGCCGTATTCATCGCCCACGAACTGGATGGGTGCAGCTTCAAGGAGTTGGCGGCGGAAAGCGGTGTGGGTGTGAATACCTTGCTGGCGCGCAAGCGTTATGCGGTGATGCATCTGCGCGCGAGACTGCAAACAATCTATAACGAATTTAATCTAAAGGAGAACTGAGATGGGCATGAACGGTTGCAAAGCGAAATGCTGGAAGATCGGACTGTTGGTGGTGGTTGGCATCGCGGCATTGGGCTGGGTGGTGATGGCGCTGTGGAATTGGCTGATGCCGGCAATGTTCTTCGGCGTCAAAGAGATCGGCTATCTGCAAGCCTTGGGGCTGCTGGTGTTGAGCAAGATTTTGTTCGGCGGATTCCGCGGGCACGGTTGTCATGGACGCTGGCATCGCCATCGTCTGGAGCAGATGACACCGGAAGAGCGCGAGAAATTCCAGGCAGGCATGCGTGGCTGCTGCGGCAAGAGCAAGAATGAAGCGAATGATACGCCGAAAGAGTAATGCAGCCAGGCGCGTGATGTCCGCTTAATGCAAGGCTGAATAAGTATGGTTTTGTCGTTCCCGCGAAAGCGGGAACCCAGTCAAATCAAAAAGCTGGCTTCCCGCTTTCGCGGGAATGGCGATTTGTGTTTTCATTGAGTGCGGTAACGAACAGACCCATTCTTCTGTAGCGAGCATCCTCTTGAACATAGCCCGAATCCTTCAACCGTATCCAGAGTAAGTATGCGATGGTTGAAGACCTGCTTCGGGATGTTTACTGCGTGAATATATTCGCGCCATTACCCAAAAAGGATATCCAATGCTCAACTGTGAATTGCGACACGACGAAGGCATACTCGTGCTGCATCCGGAAGGGCCGCTTGAAGCGGCAGATTTCGCGACGCTGGCAAGCCAGGTCGATAATTATCTGGAGGGACATTGGAAGCTGCGCGGAGTATTGATACATGCTAAATCGTCTCCCGGCTGGCAAGACTTTGGCGCGCTGCTTGCCCACATGAGGTTCCTGAAGGAATATCTTCAGAGAATCAAGAAAGTCGCTGTCGTCGCGAATGGCGTTATCGCTAATATCATGCCGAACATCGCGAACCATTTCATCCACGCGCAGGTGCAGCATTTCGAATTCGACCGTGAGGGCGCCGCGTGGGACTGGCTCAGGCGAAGCGGCAATGCGGCGGATGCCTAGCTTCATGTAAATGGCATCTGGTGCCGGAACAGCATCATGTGTCGGAGTCTAAACCCTGTCTTCACTTCCTCTTCCCGCCGGCTAAAACAGTTTCAAAGTGAATGGTAAATGGAGCCGATTCAGCTTCGCAATCGCTGCGGGGCTTTCCTGCGGAGGCGATATCGGTTTGCATCAAGCCAGAATGCGCCGCCCATCCTTGCATTTGCATAACCCTGTCGGCAGGCGCGCTGACCTGCTAAAATGCGCGAGTTATTCAGTCAACTCAAACTGCCATGCAAGACAACAAAGATTCCATGACCGCGGCGGAACGCCGCGCCAGTACCGGTTTGGCCAGCATCTACGGGCTGCGCATGCTGGGGCTGTTCATCATCCTGCCGGTTTTCGCGCTGTATGCGGAACATCTGCCCGGCGGCGAGAGCCATCTGTTGATGGGCATCGCGCTCGGCGCTTACGGCCTGACCCAGGCGATCCTGCAAATCCCGGCGGGTTGGCTTTCCGACCGCTACGGGCGCAAGCCGGTGATCTACATCAGTTTGGTTTTGTTCGCGCTGGGCAGCTTCATCGCCGCCGATGCCAGCAACATCTACTGGGTGATCGCCGGGCGCGTGGTGCAGGGCGCGGGCGCGCTGAACGCGGCGGTGATGGCGCTGACTGCCGACCTGACCCGCGAGGAAGTGCGCACCAAGGCGATGGCGATGATAGGCATCACGATCGGTATCACGTTCTCGATCTCGATGGTGCTGTCGCCGCTGCTCAACAGCGTGATCGGCGTGCCCGGCCTGTTCGCGCTGACCGGCGTACTGGCCTTGCTGGCGTTGGGGGTGGTGAAATTCATGATTCCAGATCCAGTGATCACGCGCTTCCACAGCGACACCGAAGCGAGCTGGAGCCATTTTGCCGAGGTGCTGCGCAACAAGGATCTGTTGCGTCTCGACTTCGGTATCTTCTCGCTGCACGCGATCCTGATGTCGGTGTTCATGCAGGTGCCGTTCGTGCTCAAGCGCGACGGGCTGGACGTGTCGCACCATTGGTATATCTATCTGCCGGTGATGCTGGTCGCGTTCGCGCTGATGGTTCCGCCTATCATCATCGCGGAGAAGAAGGCAAAGATGAAACAGATTTTCATGCTGGCAGTATTTCTCGCGATGTGCGCCCAAGCACTGCTGATGTTCGCTCAGAACAGCTTGTGGGGCGTGGCTTTCGCGCTGCTGGTGTTCTTCACCGCATTCAACGTGCTGGAAGCGACGCTGCCGTCGATGATCAGCAAGATCGCGCCGCTGGCCTCCAAAGGCACGGCGATGGGCGTATACAGCAGCGTGCAGTTCCTGGGCGCGTTCTTCGGCGCGGCTGCAGGCGGCGCGTTGATGCAGTTTGTCGGCGGCAATTCGGTGTTCGTGTTCGCGATCGTGCTGCTGCTGGTGTGGCTGGTGGTCGCATCCACGATGCAGCCTCCGGCAACAGTGAGCACCAAGCTGTATCATTTGTCCGAAATGAATGATGCGGCTGCGGTAGAATTGCAAAAGCGTCTCGCACAAATAAAAGGCGTGCGCGAGGTGATGGTGATCGCGGCAGAGAACATCGCCTGCCTCAAGGTGGACATGCAGGGATTTGATAAAGACGCAGTGGAACAACTCGTGACGACCCCTCCCCAACCCTCTGATTAAACTACTAGCTATTCGACTAATCTGGCAAACTACGCCAGCCAAGTCGCTGGTTACCCACAAGTGTAGAGGGGGCAATCGTGAAAAACGTAGAACCTGAAAGGAGAGCAACATGTCGGTGAACAAAGTGATTCTGATAGGCCGCCTGGGCAAAGACCCGGAAACCCGTTACATGACCAGCGGCGAAGCGGTGACCAATGCGACGCTGGCGACTTCCGAGAACTGGAAGGACAAGAGCGGCGAAAAGCAGGAAAAGACCGAATGGCATAACCTGGTGTTCTACCGCCGCCTTGCCGAGATCGCCGGAGAATATCTGAAGAAGGGCTCGCAGATCTACGTCGAGGGAAAACTGCAAACCCGCAAGTGGCAGGACAAGGAAGGCAAGGATCGCTACACCACCGAGATCGTGGTCAATGAAATGACCATGCTGGGCGGGAAGTCGTCCGGCAGCGGCAGCTTCGAAGTGGTGGAAAACAAACCGGCTGCGGCATCCGGCGGCGCAGCGCCTGCCAAGGCTGCGCCGGCAGCGAAGGGAAGCTTCGATAATTTCGACGACGATATTCCGTTCTGAGGTATAGCTGACTGGCAATGCAAAACCCCCTGCATCGTTTAAACACAGGGGGTTTTCTTTGTTCGCTGATAAGTGGTTACTGCTGGGCAGAATCGGTGGATATAATTTGCACTGTATCGACCTGCAGCGGATTATTCATCTGATTCGTAATGGATCTCGAGCTTCTTCATTTTTTCCCACAGATTCTTCCGGCTGATGCCGAGTGCGGTGGCTGTTTCAAAGATATGTCCGCCGTGGCTGCGCAGGATGTCCTGGATGAATTTTCTTTCGCATGCATGAAGATATTCGTTCAGTGATTCGATGCTTTGAATATGTTCCGGATGGGACATTGGCACTTCATCGAAGAGCAGTTCCGCAGTGAGCACATTTTGTTGGGAGAGGATACATGCGCGCTCCAGGCAATGTTTGAGTTCGCGGATGTTGCCCGGCCATGGGTGATCCGATAATGCCTTTTCAGCCGACCGGTGCAGAGTGCGCGGGTCGGAATGCTCTGTTGACCATGTTTCGAGCAGCCGTCCAGCCAGCCACAGGATGTCCTCCTTGCGTTCGCGCAAAGGTGGAATATACAGATGGATAACGTGGATCCGATAATACAGATCTTCGCGGAACTTGCCTTCTTCCACCATTTTCTTCAGATCCTGATGCGTGGCACAAACCAGCCTGATATCTACAGGAATCGGCGTTTCCCCGCCGACGCGGACGATCTGGCGTTCCTGGATGGCGCGCAGAAGTTTGACTTGCATCGTCGGTGACATTTCACCGATCTCATCAAGGAAAAGTGTGCCTCCGATGGCCAGTTCAAAAACACCTTTTTTGTCACGAACGGCGCCAGTGAAGGAACCCCTGGCATGGCCAAACAATTCTGATTCCAGCAGAGTCTCGGTAAGCGCGCCGCAATTGACTGCGATAAAAGGTGTTGCGCCAGTTGGATCGTGTTGATAGTGAAGCGCCCGTGCAACCCACTCTTTGCCGACACCGGATTCGCCGGTGACCAATACGGACGTCGAGTTCTGGGCGATCCGGGGTAGCAGTGATTCAACCGTGCGCATTGCGCTGGAAATGCCCAAGCTGATTTTGCCGGCTATTGCCGGCCTTGATTCTACACACAGGTGTTTTACTGTTTCCAGGAGCTTGTGAATGTCCAACGGTTTGGTGAGATAGTCTTGGGCACCAAGTTTCAGGAGCCTGACGGCGCGGTCGATTGTTCCGTAGCCCGTGGTAAAAATGAACGGGGGCAGTGTTGTTGCAGTTGCTTTCAATTGCATATACAGGTCTTCGCCATTGATGTCGGGTAGCTGTATATCGCTGATAACAACATCATACTTCTTGCGGGTCAGAGCCTGGATCGCGTCTCGACCGGTCTTGAACCAATCGCATTCGAAGTCCTCCAGATCCAGGCGATCCGAGAGCGCTTCGCCCATGATCGGATCGTCTTCAATCAAACAGATACGATATGGCATAGCGTTCACGTCGCACCTCCCAAGGGGATGTCTACGGTGAAATGCATCTGGTTATTCGATTCCCTCTTTACGCTGACGTGTCCTCCAAGTTGATGCACGATCTGATATGTCACCCATAAGCCGAGACCGTGCCCGCTTTCACCCAACGAGAAGAATGGTTCGAACAGGTGTGCGATCTGCTCGTCGGATAAAGTCTTGCCGTTGTTTGCCACGGAGAGCTGCAGTTGTTTGTCTGCGATACCGATATCGAAGTTGACTTCGCCTTGTTGCGATGCCGCCTGAACTGCATTGAGCAGCAGGTTGATCAGTATCTGGCGCACGAATGTGGCAGGCAAAGAAACTTCTTCATCCATGCTGTTGTGCCAGCCGATGTGCAAACCTTTTTTGCGGGCCATGGGTGTGATCAGGGTCAATACGTCCTCGATATCCTGTGGTGTCAGATTGCGACTGTGTATCTTGGCTTCCACCAGCAATGCGCCCACGGTGTCTTTGATCTGGGTCAGTCCGCGCTCGATCAGTGTGATGGTCTTCATCGTGTGTGGATCGACATCACTATAGCATTTTAGCGTGTCGATGGCGGTGAGCATCCCGCTCAGCGGATTGTTGATTTCGTGGGCGATTCCTGCCGAGAGTTGTCCCAGCGCCGCCAACCGTTCCGATTGCACCATTTTCTTTTCCAGTTCCTCCTTGTCCCGGAGATCTTTCAGCATCTGCGTATAGGCCTCGAACAGTCTGCCGAGTTCATCGCGATGGGCATACAGCTGCGGGTCCAGATCTTCCGGCCATTTCCTGCTGATTTCTCCCATGCGTGCTGTCAATTGCACCAGTGGCCATGCCATACGCCGGCCCCAGTACCAGTTGATCGGGAGCAGGATGGCGAGAATGATGGCCCCTGCTGACAATCCCTGCCAAGCGATGTGGGCGAAGCTGGGCAGGAAGACATTCTTGGGGTAGATAATGATCAGGGTGCCGAGATGTGCGACCCCATTGGCGATGGGAGTTGCGAAATAATAATATTTTGACCCGGGCAGATCGATCTCTTGTGAACTGTGTTCATCCATCCGGTTGATACGGTCTGCAAGCAAGCCGTATTCCGGGCTCGATCGACGCAGTTCGGTGAGAGCGGGGGTGGATACCGGGTGCGCGGACACCACGATTCGCAAGCTGTTGTCGACAACCAGAATGGTTTCCGCTTTGATGGGATTCGAGCCGGGTATCGTGCTTTCGAGTGGAGCGGAGATGATTTCATATGCCCGCCCCAAATCGTCGTGCAGTATCGCCGGAACCAGATCCGCTTTCAGCGAATAACCCATGATCTCCGCATCGACGTGTAGATTATCGTGGAGATTGTCATATGCGTTAACCATGAATGTACCCGCCACGGCCAGTTCGGTGATGACAATGAGCAGTCCTCCCCAAAGAGGGATCTTGTACCTGAAACTAAGATCCAGTATCCATTTCATGGCTTGCTCACCGCACACATTGTTTATTGAACATGCTCTATTGCCCCGGCCAGGCTGGAGTTAACGCAGGAACTGAAGATAAATCGTAACATATTGACGATAATGATTTAAAAATAAATCCTGTTACATAATGGTAACGATTTCCATATAAGTCTTTACTGTTGTTACCTATAGGGAACACGGGCTATTTCTTTGCGATTTCACGAGGTAGCAAATCAAAGTTCCGCCGAGTGTTCCAAAATCACAATCGGTAATATTGTTCAGCCGATTCATGCTGATATGCAACAGCAAGATGAACTCTGCTGATGGCTGGATATCTTGGGCAGGAGATCGTTGAACGTTACTTTAGCATTATCCTTGCAAGTCCCATGCCGTATAGATGTCTGGACGTGATCGTCATCGCGGTTTTCTGACCCGGTGTAAACATGCAAACCTTCTGCAACCTGAATCAGAGAGCTAGATTAGGGATAGCTATGCCTGATAAGTCATGACGGAAACAGCCCGCTGTGTCAGTGGCGCATAAAACTCCATTGGCAAAAGTGGGATAAGCAGGCTGTGATTTCAACAATTGCCCTGCAGCATCATCAGTATGATTTTTGATGTTACTGGAAAGTAACACGCCAATGCGAAACAGGTTCGAAGTCTTGCCTGAACATCGAATTTTTGAATCTAGGGCATATACAAAGGTAAGTCCGGAAATATAGTTGTCAAAGCCGTTCGTTCGTTCACCGCCATGTATTTTAATGGCTTTATTTCCATCGCCCATCAAATGCCCATTCTGTCGGGATCTTGTATCCAGCAAGCCGGCACTGATGGCACGTCTATTGCTGAATTCGATGTATCAGAATCAATCCGAAAAATACGGCCATTAAGTAGTGGAGATAAATATGACATACCAAGCCTTTAATAAAGAGTTGTTCGGAATCGTATGCGCTGCGGTTGCACTGACATTTTCATCAGGCTCTTTTGCTGCCGTAGATGTTGATGCCGCGAAAGCATTGGCACGCGAGAACAGCTGTTTCAAGTGTCACGGTACCGATAAGGATAAAGACGGGCCTGCCTATACCAAAGTTGCCGCCAAATATCGTGGCAAGCCCGATGCCGAAGCAAGATTGATCCATCATATTACATCAGGGGAAAAGGCAAAGTTTCCGGATGGTCATGAGGAAGAACACAAGAATATCAAGGGCAAAGCATCACCCGAAGAAATCAAGAATCTCGTCGATTGGGTACTTTCGCTGTAAGCATTCAGGGCTTACCCAGCCGGGCACAATTATAAAGTCGGGGTGAAAAATGATGTTCTTACGAAAAGAATGGGTTTTGTGTGTGCTCATCGGATGCCTGGGTTTGGTATCGGCCGCATGGTCTGAAGAATCACTTGAGCAACAGAACCAGGCGACCAGCGCTGTAATTCCGGCACCGGTTTTATCACAGGGTCTTCCGGAAATGGCACCGGCTCCTTTGGATGTGGCAGCTGCGTCCTTGAAAAAGGATGCGGTCTGCACGAGGTGCCATGATGAAAGTGAGACTAAACCGATCCTGGCCATCTATCAGACCAAACATGGCGTCAGGGCGGATCCCCGCACTCCCAATTGCCAATCTTGCCACGGCGACAGTGAAAGACACCTGCATGGTGATCCTAATCAAAAGGGTCGCGCAGCTCCGGATGTTCTTTTTGGGACAAAAAGAGGAACTTCAGGCTCCTACGCTCCAAGCGACTCAACAGTACAGAATGATGCCTGTCTCTCCTGTCACAATAAGGATGCAAAACGTTCACACTGGGAGGGAAGTACACACCAGAGGCGTGACGTAGCATGTGCCTCGTGCCACCAAATCCATACTGCGCACGACAAGGTGCGGGACAAACGTACACAGCCCGAAATTTGCTTTACCTGCCACAAGGAGCAGCGCGCGCAAATCGACCGGGCTTCACATCATCCGATTCCCGAGGGCAAGATGAGCTGCTCCGATTGCCATAATCCGCACGGTTCAATCGGCCCCAAACTCATGAAGCGCGATAGCGTGAATGAAACCTGCTACACCTGCCATATGGAAAAACGCGGGCCGTTCGTGCAAGACCACGAACCTGTCGGCGAGGACTGCACGATCTGCCATAACCCGCATGGCACCACCGCTGAAAGCATGCTGAAGATGCGGCCGCCGTTCCTGTGCCAATCGTGCCATACGCCGCATTCCCCAGTGCAGCTTTCGCTGACCGGTCAGACGCCGCCTTCACCAAACAGTCTGGGTTGGTGGAATGGTGCCGCCATCACCCAGGGCCGGGGTTGCGTGAACTGCCACAGCCAGATACACGGCAGCAACAACCCGAACGCGGCGAATAATCCGCTCTTCCGTTGAAATTATGCTAATGGGGAAATGATCATGAAAATAGCCAAAAAGCAATTCGGATCCAGCCAAAAACTCCTGACCCTCATTGTGCTCGCGGCCTTTGGGTCGGCGCACGCCGAAGAGGATGAAGTCTCGCAACTTATTACTCCGGAAAGTTCTGTAAGCACCGGGCTGGGGGTTGCCACTGGCGACAGCAAGGGCAGGACGATCTTCGGGCAATACAACGGCCTGCGCAATAACGACACCAATCTTTTGTTGGATTTTAATATTGTCAAACTCCAGAAGGCGACAGGGCTATGGACTAAATTCGAGGGACACAATCTTGGTCTGGATAACCGCGAACTGAGCTTCTCGCAGAATAAACAGGGAGATTGGAAATACGATTTTGAATATAGCGAAATCGTTCGCCATGATCCGCGCACCATCAATACCGGCTTGCTGAATGCCGGCACGACCACGCCAACCGTGGTCAGCCTGACTGCGCCGGTGACCGGGACGGATCTGAACCTAGAGATCAAGCGTAAGGAGCTCAGTGTCGGTGCGGAGAAATGGCTTACCCCCAAACTCATGTTCGAGGCAAATGCCAAAAATGAAGACAGAAACGGAGCACGCTTGTCCGGTACAGGCATCGCCTGCATGCCACCGGGCTTCTCTTCAATCCCATGCAGCAGCCTGGCTGCTGCAATGCTGATGTTGCCCGAGCCAATCAACTCCGTTACCAAACAGTTTGAAGCCAAACTGAATTACTCGGGCGAGAAATTCATGGTGAGCTGGGGCTATTACGGTTCGTTTTTTACCAACGCAAACGGATCCATGAACCCAACGGTGAATGGCAATTTGGTGAATCCGGATGGCACGACTCTTGATACTAGTGTTTCCCCCGGCAATACCCTGGCAGGCTACCTGCAGCAATCTGTGGCTTTGTCACCTGACAACCAAGCGCAACAGCTTTATGTCTCCGGAAATTATGCCTTCACCCCGACGACCCGCTCGACCTTCAAGTACGCCTATACCCACGCCACACAGAATCAGGACTTCGGCAGCGTGGGCCTGATTGGTGCACCAGCAGGCGTCAGCAATCTGGGCGGGGTTCTGGACAGCAACGTCGCACAGCTGGGTGTGACGGCCCTACCCATGGTCAAGCTTTCCGTGCTGGGCAATCTGCATTACGAAGACAAGGCGGATAAGACCCCGCTCGCTTTATATAGCGGCGCTTATACGAACGATCTGAATTCGTCGAAGAAGCTCACCGGCAAACTGGAAGCGAGTTATAGACTGCCGGATAACCTTCGGGCGACCCTGGGGCTCGATTACGCGTCGGTGCACCGCGATCTCCCGGTCAGCACTGCAGCAGTCTTAAACGCCGCACTGCCTCCGCTTAGCGGTTTGCGTGAGGATACAAAGGAGATCGGTTATCGGGCCGAATTGCGGCGTTCCCTGTCTGAAACGATCAATGCCGCTATCAGCTATGAGCAAACCAAACGCAATGGCGGAAGCTGGTTGAATATCGGACCCCTTAACCCTGTCGGCACCTACCCGATGACGATGTTGGATCGCAAACGTGACAAGGTGAAGGTATCTGCGGATTGGACACCGATCGACAAGTTGTCGCTGCAGTTCATGTTTGAGGATGGAAAAGATTCTTATACAGGCCCGACTGATAAGGGTTTTCGTGACACTGGGATGAGAACTTATGGCGTAGATGCGGCCCTTAATCTGTCCCAGAAATGGAAGCTGACCGGCTATGTTAACCGGGGCAACCAGACCCTGCATGTAGACCACAACATCGGATACATGGCCGAACTGGAGAACGTCAATACCGGCATCGATATTGGTGTGGTCGGCAAACTGAACAGCAGACTCGAGACGGGTGGAGATGTGTCGTATATGAAAGACAGCAATCGCTATCAGCAAAGCATGGCTACAGGAGCGCCGATAGTCGGGGGAGGATTGCCAGATGTTACTTATAGCGTGATCAGTCTGAAACTTTACGGCAAGTATGCGTTGAAGGATAACGCCGATATTCGTGTCGACCTGGTGCACCAGAGTGTGCGGTTTGACGAGTGGACATGGGGATACAACGGTACGCCCTTTGCCTATTCGGACAATACGACTGTGTCGATGCAACAGAACCAGAGCGTGACTTTCCTTGGTGCGAGTTATGTTTACAAATTCAGGTGAGCACCCGGTTATAGAACCCGAATTAGATCCGGGTACAAGCGGGTGTTACCAAATTTAAGGCAGAGTTGAAGTAACAGGGTATGAATTGCAATTTTGAAAGCGAGGGAAAGAAAATGAAATCTATGTTAATTCGTCTTGGTCTGTTGGCCCTGATGATTTCGGGACTGTCAGGTTGTGGTGGCGGTACTGGCTCCATAGGCCCGGCTGGCACGCCTGGCACGAATGGGACTGGCTACTTGATTAACGTTGGCGACAATTCAGTTGCTCCTACTGCAGACTCCATTGCCGCATGGAAAGCGCTTGCGCCGCAGGTCACCATAACCAGCGTTACAGTATCCGGCCAGCCGGTCGTCAAATTTACGGTAACAGACGCTGCCGGCAACCCTCTCGTAGGCTTGGGCAATAAATCTCAGAGCTCTAGCGCCACTGTTGCCGGCCTGACAAACATCGGTTTCACCCTTGCCAAGCTGGTGCCCGTCACTGGAGGCCCCAGCAAGTGGGTCAGCTATAACGTAATCAGGCCGCCAACTGTCACGGAGGCGACGGGTACCATGCCGTCCACGTCCTCATGCAACTCTACCAAGACCTGGTGCGGCACATACCCAACCACTGATACGCAAGGCACCCTGGTCGATAACGGTGATGGTAGCTACCAGTACACCTTCCTTCGCGATCCAACACAGACGGCAGCTATTGCTGCTTCCCTGGCAGATTCTGTTGACGGGCTATCCAAAAAAGCCGATCTGGGTGATTTGAGTTTTAATGCGAGTATGACCCATCGTCTGGGGATTCAAATCGGTGGTGCAGCACCAGGCACGGGTTCCAACACGCCCGATGCAGTGACTGTAACTACCGGCGTTAACATGGTTAATACCGCGAATGTGGTGTATGACTTCAGACCCGATGGCGGCACGATCATCAACACGCGCGATATCGTCAAAATCGATTCCTGCGCCGATTGTCACCGGGGGAAAGTCCTGGCCCACGGCAGCCGCAAGGATCCAAAATACTGTGTCACCTGTCATACCGATCAGATTAAATACAGTTTTAATGGCGGCGATGCAACCTTCCTTGCCGACGGCGTGACATTTGCAGTGCAAACCGGTAGTAATAGCGTCGTTCGCCCCGCTCAAGCCATCCTCTACGGCAGGGCCGTAGGTAACTATCCCAGCCTGATTCATAAGGTGCACATGGGAGAGGAACTGGTCAAGAAGGGCTATCACTTCAACAATGCCGCGGAAGGCTTATTCAACGAAGTTAAATTCCCTCAGGACCAGCGCAACTGCACCAAGTGTCACAATGGCGCAGCAAGCGATGTCAACAAGAAGACAGTTGACGGTGACAACTGGAAGAACTTGCCCAGCAGGCTGGCCTGTGGCGCTTGCCACGACGGTATCGACTTTACCCTCGCCGCGGGAGCAGTAGGCAGCATAACCCTGCAAGATAGAGATGCTGATGTCAGTGCTAACGTTGCGGTCGGCACGACTCATTCAGGCCATGTCGGAGGAATACAAACAGATGACAGTTTGTGCAGCAGTTGCCATACGGCAGCGGCAACCATGCTTGTGCATATCCCGGTGACACAACCCGACCCGAGCAATGCACTCCTCTCTGGTGGTACCAACAACTATACCAATGCGGCTTCGATTGCATCGAACACGAGCAACCTGCCGGCGGGTGCGATCAAGGTCAGCTACGACATCAAGAGCGTATCAAGGAATACCAGCATGCAACCGGTAATGGTATTCAGGATGTTGCAAGATGGCGTTGCTGTACCTTTTAATACCTATTCAGCGGGTGTCACGGAGGAAATCTGGACCAATTTCATGGGTGCGCCCAGCGTGTACTTTGTGTTCGCCGTGCCGCAGGATGGTATTGCCGCCCCGGCTGATTTCAATGCCAGTGCCTCAAGTTACTTCAGGAGTCTATGGAACGGCACAGCGACCGGTACTTCTGCGGGCACCTTGACGGGGCCGGACAGTAATGGCTATTACACTGCCACTCTTACCGGGGTGACTATTCCGGACAACGCGGTGATGCTCACCGGTGGGCTGGGTTATACGTACGCTGTGAAGACTACTTTGCCGCTTACCCAGACCAATCTCGCAGCCTATCCGGTTACGGCTGCAACAGGAAGCGGGCTAACTGCGGGAATGCCAAACATGACGGGTGGTCTGATCGTCGTCGCACCCGATATACAGAAGGTAGCCAGCGCTGGTGCGGCCGCCGGTGGTACGGGTGGTGCCTATAGCGGCCGCCGAGTAATCGTCGAAGATGCGCGCTGCAACAAGTGCCACCAGGAACTCGGTGTCTTTGCCAAATCTACTTTCCATGCCGCACAGCGCAATGACGGAACAACCTGTTCATGGTGTCACACCCCCAACAGAACCAGTTCCGGTTGGGCTGCGGATTCCATTGCTCACGTCCATGCAATCCATGGCGGTTACGATGCCACGGGCATGGGTACTACCAGCGGCGGCAAAAACAAACGGACCGTTAAATTCAATTGGCATGCGCTGTCTGCAACAGACGGATTCTGGACAATTGGTTTCCCGGGTGTCTTGAAGCAGTGTGAAACCTGCCATTTGCCCGGCACCTATGACTTCAGCTCGACTGCGTCAGCCGGCGCTTTGCCCAATCGGCTGTACAGGACAGTGGCCGCAGGAACGATTGCCGCAGGGATAACGGTCTCACCCTATGTCATGACAGGTGTAAATTATGGCTCTGGCTTCACTGTTTCTGCTGCCTCAGGTGTTCCCGCTGATGCCGCAGCCACAACCCTGGTGAACTCACCGATTGCGACGGCTTGCTTCGCCTGTCACGACACAAGTTTGGCGAGATTGCACATGGAAAGCAATGGCGGTTCAATTTATCGTACACGCGGTGCGCCTGACAATGCTCTTGCCAAACAAGAGCAGTGCATGATTTGCCATGGCACCGGCAGGGTGGCCGATATCAAGGCCATGCATGATAAATAATCTGACCGATATCGGATCATGGTAAAAGTTAACCCGGATGTGGCAACGTATCCGGGTTATTTTTTGAAAGGGCAGGCCTGTCAGGAAAATACAGCGCGAGCCAACCGAAAAGGAATTGTATGAAACATCACTACATCTTTATTGCTTATGCAGCGGCAGCTTTGCTTGCGAGCGCCAGTCTGTCATTGGCTGTTGAAAACAAGGTGGACGCTGCGCAGGAAACCAGCAGCAAGGCAAAAGCGGAACCAAAAATCGCCAAAAGCGACATTGGCGCGAAACGCAAGGTCCATGCCAATATCAAACTGGTCAACATCAACGGCGCCACGCGCGATGAACTGAAAAAACTTCCGGGCATCGGCGACGCAGAAGCCGACAAGATCATCGCTGGCCGCCCTTACGCCACCAAAGCCCATCTGGTCACACAAAATATAATTTCCATGGGTGTTTACGAAAACCTGAAAAAACGGATCATCGCCAGGCAGCCTTACAAGGATGGTGCCAAAAATGCAGCGCTCTATAGCAAGAAAAAGTAGCGGTGGTGGTGCGAGAATGGCGGACTGCGGTCGTGTGAAGATTTTTATTTTTTAATTTTGAAGCGGAGAGCGTTATGGATAACAAACCCGGTTTTATAAAGCGTACCTGGATCTTTCTAAAGAGCCCGAGCGCAAAATATTCCTTTATCGGTATTGCCACTATATTTTTTTTCACAGGTATCATTTTCTGGGGCGGGTTTAATACGGCCATGGAAGCCACCAACAGGCTGGAATTCTGTATCGGCTGCCATGAAATGCGCGATACCGTCTATCAGGAATACAAGAAGACCATACATTACTCAAACCGCACCGGTGTGCGCGCGATATGTTCCGACTGCCACGTGCCCAGGGACTGGGGGCACAAGATATTGCGCAAGATCCAGGCAAGCCAGGAAGTTTGGGGCAAGCTCACGGGCTATGTCGACACCCCGGAAAAATTCGAATCTCACCGTATGGAATTGGCGACGCACGAATGGAACCGCATGAAGGCGACAAATTCTATCGAATGTCGCAATTGCCACAATTTTGATGCCATGAGCGGTGATATTCAGAAGCAGTCTGTCTATAACAAACACATGAAGGCGAAGGCAGATGGCCAGACATGTATCGATTGCCACAAGGGCATTGCCCATCATCTGCCAAAAGAGTACCGAGACCCGGATGAGTAATTTAACCTGGATGCTGATGGTATATTGACAGAAGTATTTTGCCCCTGATAGTTGAATATGCGAAATGAGAGCGACCGCATTGCGGCCGTTCTTTATTCAATATCCTTGCAGCTATAACCATATGTGATTTTTGTGTTGTGTAAGGTTCAGGCATTGGCCAGATACTCTGTGAGTTGGTCCATCGTTCCGCCCCAGCCCTTTTCCATCGATCCGAACCCTTCCTCGAAAGTCCTGCGTTCTTCCTCCGTAGCGTTCAACGGGGTCCAGTGCACGGTGACAGTCGTTTTGCCTAAATGGCCGGCGAAGCTGATCGTGCTCAGCATTTCCAGCGGCCAGCCCGGGCTCATCGGGTGTCTGGTCAAGCCCCCTTTCTCATCGGAAAAGGAATTGACGAAGACGATGCGCTCGGGCTTTACGATTTCGCGATAGACGAATTTTCCCCACATGTCATTGCCGTCGGGAGAACGCATGCAATAGTGATAGCTGCCGCCCGGGCGGAAATCCATTCTGCTGTAAGTCACCTTGAAACCTTTCGGCCCCCACCAGCGCTGCATATGCTCAGGGTTGGTCCATACCTTGAACATGAAATCACGCGACACATCGAACTTGCGCGAGATGATGAACTCTTTATTTTTTTCATCCATGCTTCTTCTCCTTTGGTGAGGCCAGTTGGACGGCGTGCGATATTGGGTTGGTGATCAAGGCATCACGATGATCATCCACGATACGCCGAAGCGGTCGGCGACCATGCCGAAGCGGGAGGAAAAGAAGGTCTTGGTCAACGGCATCTGTACCCGTCCGCCGTTTCCCAGCGCGGCGAACAGCCGCTCGGCCTTGCTATCGTTGCTTGCCGAGATCGTCAGCGAAACGCCCCTGAAGTCCGGTTTGCCCGAACATAGCCCGTCGGACGCCATCACCGTGGTCTCGCCGATCCGGAAACTCGAGTGCATCACCTTGTTCTCGGCACCGGGTGGAATCATGCCGGGCTGGGGAGGTTCGGGGCTGTCCTTGTAGCGCATCAGCATCGTCAGCTCGGCGCCGAGTGCCTTGCGGTAGAACTCGACCGCCTCCTCGCAGCGGCCTTCGAAATACAGATAGGGTTGGATTTGCATGGTGTTTCCTCCTCAGAGAGGGGTTGAGTACAAACCTTGCGCGCCGCTTAATTTTCAGCGGCAGTCTTCATATTGGAAAGTCCGGTTTCGAAATCCTTGCCGATCATGTTGTCCATATTGAAAAACAGACCCATCAGCTTTGCCATGTAGGGATTCGGGCCGTACATGGCCCATGTGATGTTCGTAGAGCTGCGCTCGGCTTTCAGCGTGAACTCAGTCATGTTGTGTCTTTCAAATGGCTCGATGAAATCCAGCTGGATCATGATTCTGGAAGACGGCGAAGAATCGATGATCTCCATCCGCCCCTTGCCGACTTTTTTATTGCCTTCCCATTCATACACTGCGCCCTTGCCCATGGTCGCGCCGCTGTGGGTTTTTTTCATCGCGGAATCCATTTTCTCCCAGGGTGACCACGAATCCCAATTGCGGAAATCGTTGATGAGCGCAAAGACCTTCTCCGGCGGGGCTTTGACGCTTGTCCTGCGCTGGATACGGAAAGTGTCGGGCCTGGTCGCAGCGAAGACAAGCACAGCGGCAATCAGCACGGCGGCCACGATGGTGATCATGAGCATTCGTTTCTCCTCGGGATTATCGAAATCCCGGCTATTCTCTTATATTCGAGATGACTTAAGCAAACAGTCAGTCTGTTCCACGATGCTGCTCCTTTCATTTCGTGGCTGAGCTTTTATCGCAACAATGCATCGAGGCGTTCCAGACTTTGCGTCCAGCCCTGTTCCATTCCTGCGATTGCGCCAGCCACGGCCGGTGCGGCTTTGACGACCTTCGCATGCAAGGTGAGCTTGGTCTTGCCGTTATATTCCTCGAACGTGATGGTGTTGAGCATTTCGAGCTGCGGATTGCCTGCCGCATCTTCCAGCGCGGTGCTGGTGAAGACCAGCCGCTCGGGCACGGTGACTTCATGGAACACGCCTTTCATCGGCAACACCATATCGAATGCCGAGCCTGCAGGGCCGCGCATGTGAACCAGGATCGCGCCGCCGGGCCGCGCATCCCACTCGTACAGCGGATTGGTAAAGCCACGCGGCCCCCACCATTGCGCGACTTGTTTCGGGTCGGTCCATGCCTTCCATACCAAAGCCCGCGGCGCGTCGAACATGCGGGTGATGACGAGGTCGGCTTTCTTGGCCGCCATGCTGGGCAGGTAGTCCGCGAGGCGTGCCAGCGTCTGCTTGCCTCCCTCGATCGCGCCATAGGTTTTAATGATCCTGTCGCGATCCGCCGCCGTTGGAAAAAGCTGGTGCAGGGTTACCCTGGTTTGCCTGCCCACCGCATCGAATGTCCACGTCGCTTCAAATTGCGCGGCAGGCCCACCCTTTTGCTGCCACCATGTGAGTACTTGATACGCTCCGGCTTGACGATTTCGGTAAACACGCTCTTGTTGGGATAGTCTGTGCCATCCGGCCCGTGCATCACATGCTTCCACACGCCGCCCACTCTCAAGTCCATTTTTTCGATGGTGGTGGAAAAGCCGTTCTGCCCCCACCAGTTAACGACGTGCTTTGGATTGGTCATCGCTTCCCAGACCAGTTCGCGCGGCGCATCGAATGTGCGAGTGATGACGATCTCGCGGTCGGCGGTGCTCGCCGCGTCACTATTTCTTCTTGCGTCCATTTTTCTTCTCCTTGATTTTCATCGTTTGAAGATAGGCATCCAGGCGGTCGAAACTCTGTTCCCAGAATTGCCGGTACTGCTCTACAAAATCCGCAATTTCGTGCAGCGGTGCCGCATTCAGCTGGCATGGACGCCACTGCGCCTGGCGGCTGCGCGTGATCAGGCCGGCACGTTCCAGCACCTTGAGGTGTTTGGTCACGGCGGGAGTGGTCATCTCGAATGGCGCGGCGAGTTCCGTGACCGATGTCTCGCCCGAGGCGAGGCGTGCAAGGATCGCGCGGCGGGTTGGGTCGGCGAGTGCAGCAAAGGTGGTGCTGAGATGATCAGAAGACATATTTAGAAACCCATCAGTTAATTAACTAAATGGTAAAATACATCAATCCGCAACTACCTGTCAAGCGTTCCCAGATACATGCAGCCAGGATAGTTTAATGTGCCAAGCAGACAGCGTCCAGAATCCCTGGGGCGGCTATGGATGACGCACCGATTGCTATGAGGATACGGTGCTACTCCACACTGCCGAAGGATAGATCGTTGGAATAGGGTGGCAGAGGCAAGCCGGCGATACGGCTGGCCTGTGTTACCGGCCCGCCGGGGAACAATACATAGAGTTCTTTGCGTCCGCGACCATCGCAAAACTTTTCTTCCAGTTCGCCCAACAGATGACGGGCGCTGTCGGCCATGCCGTGTTTGCGGTAGCGTTCTCTCATGTAAATGATTATTTCCCAGTGCTCGTCGCTGAGAATAATGCCTTCTGCCCTGGCGAGTTGTTGTGCGACCAGCGGGGACCAGTGGTCCAGATCGAACAAGTTACCTTCCGGGTCCGATTCTAAAAGACGGGCATCTTTTATGGCTTTGTTGATGTCGAGCATGATGGAATCCTCCTGCTGACGTTTGAGAATGTTGTTGACAAACCATTCAGGAAAAACATCCTAGAACTGTCGTTCGGCTCTGTCAATCATTCAAAGCGGGCAATCGGCGCATGCGAGTCCTGGAGATCGGAACAAAAAATCTATTTGAAGATTCGCGTCAACAGGGATATGCCCCAGTCGCTTGATATGCCGGCCAGTACGACGATCAACACGAATATAAAAACCGATACGATAACCACCATTTTATTTTTCACGATGCTCTCTTCTCCAGGGAATTAAAAGGCCAGGTTGAACTATCTTGGCTGGCCGAAATAAAAAATCATTTGGCGTGTGCACACGTACAGCTTCCATCAGGACCGCACAGTCCCAGTAGAGATTCGGTCAGGCTTTTGGTCGAGCGCACTGCCTCCTTGCTGCCATCGAACAGGACCTCGAAGCGGGCCGTTTCATTCCATTCGTCACAGTAACGCCATTCCCATACCAGTTCGTCACGCGCCTTGTAGTAAGCGGTTGCTGACGGATCCGACGGGCCGAGAATGCGGAGCACCCGGCTCTTGGTCATGCCGGGGAGGACTTGCGCAAAAGTTTTCATGTCCATTACATTCTCGATTCGCTGCAACTTGCCATCCGTCCCTATCTGCACCATGAATGTGTGGATACCCCTGGGGTAGGCGAGTTGCACGGAACCGTCAGAATCCTGCCAGCGCATCGCCGGGTTGCCCATCACGCTCAATATATCTTCGAGCTGCGCTTGGCCCGGCTTGAGACCTCTTCCGCTATAAGAGGCACAGGCGACCAGCAGTAATGCCGATAATATCGCTATAAAAAGCTTCATAACGCCGCTCTTGTGTCTTGTACCTTGACCCTTGCACCTGATTATTGCGGATGCATCATTGAATGGTCGTGCCCTGCCATCGCGTCCTTGCCGTGATCGGCAAGTTGTGCGTCGAACCATTTGTGCAGTGCCTCCGCGAGCTTTGGATTCTTCGTCATATAGCTTATTTCGGCACCCTTTTTCAATTGCCGGTAATGAATCTTGATCTCGCCTGGTTGTGCTGTCTTAAGCTCGGCAAGCCCCGGCATTTCTGTGCCGTGTATGTGGGACGGATCCGAGAAATCACCTTTTGAAAACTGCGCAGCGATCTTTTTCAGATGTTTGCGTATCAGTCCGATTTGCGCGGCGTCACTCGCATTTTTCACGATCACCTGCTGGATGCCGCCCATCCTTATTTTCGTGAAAATATGAATGGTTGCATCGAGATCGAATGGCATGACATCGGCACCGCGTTCCGCAACGGCTTCCTGCCTGGCTTTGTCCGCGGCAAACGAAGAATGCGGCACAACACAGCATGCCGATAATGCCAGAACAGATATCACAAAACTTTTCACTGTAAATTCTCCGTTAATACACCGGGAAGCATGATCGCGCCGGATAGTCGTACGCATCAGGCATTTTTATCAGTGTAGCCGAGGGAAGTCAAAGGCGATAGATTGGAGCTATGGCACGAGATGATTTCCCTCCACATTGTGCGGACATTATGTCCGGGAGCAACTGTTACAATTCGGCACTTTATGAAATTCAGCGAGGGGAATCTGGAAATGAAAGTGTCGATCATAATGATGTTTCTTGTCTTGTTTCTGGGCGGCTGCGGCAAGCAAAGCGCAGCTGAACGTGAGGCACTGGATAGAGCCAAGCCGGGTTATCAAGAGGCAAAGAGCTTCTGTTCCCAGTGCCACACGTTGCCCTTTGCGGATCAGCATCCACCCGCCGCATGGCCATATGTCGTGTCGCGCATGGAAGGCTATATGGAATCAGCCCGCAGGCGGATGCCAAATCCGGCAGAACGTGAAGCCATCATCCGGTATTTCCAGAGTAATTGACAATGACCGCCCCTTTCAGCACAAAGAAATGGCCAGTTGCTTGCATAACTGGCCATCCTTGATCGCTGCGGAATAATCCGGGGCTTATGCGTAATAGCGCAAGCGTTTGGAAAACTGCTGCAGCGCTTCGATGCCGGAGGTTTCGGCGCGGCGACACCAGTCTTCCAGATCTTTTACCATCTGTTCCTTGCTCGCCGTGGAGCGTTGCCAGATCGCGATGAGGTCCTGGCGCAGCGTGTAGACAGTATTCAACTTATGGCTGGCCTGTATGACCAAGCCCAGTTTTAATTTTTCCTGCTCGCTCAGAACGGTCGCATCGACATGCAGCCAGAGCTTGACGCGCTTGAGATCGACTTTCCCCAAGCCGGGCATGCGCAGTCTGAGCTGCGCGATTTCCTCGCGATAGGTTTTCTTCAATGACTTGGCATATTTCGCCATCACTTCGTAACGGTTGGCCATCACCGCATGCAAGGTATCGGCATCGCATACCGTTTTGGCGGTATCCAGACGCACTTTAGGCGCGACTCTTTTTACCTTGGCCAGCCCCAGCGCGGCCAGGCTGCGGATATACAGCCAGCCTATGTCGAACTCGTACCATTTGCTGGACAGCTTGGCGGAACTGATATGGGCGTGGTGATTGTTGTGCAGTTCTTCGCCGCCGATCAGGATGCCCCAAGGCACGATGTTGGTGGAGGCATCGGCAGGCTGAAAGTTGCGATAGCCCCAGTAGTGCCCGGCACCATTGATGATGCCCGCCGCTGTCACCGGTATCCAGATCATTTGCACCGCCCAGATCGTGATGCCGATAGGCCCGAACAGCAGCACGTCGATGGCCAGCATCAGCATGATGCCCAGCAAACTGCGCCTGGAGTAAAGACTGTGTTCCAGCCAGTCGTCCGGGGTGCCGCGACCATATTTCTCCAGCGTTTCCTGGTTCTTGGCTTCCTTGCGATACAGTTCCGCGCCTTCCAGCAACACCTTTTTGATGCCGAGTATTTGCGGGCTGTGCGGGTCATCCGCAGTTTCGCATTTGGCGTGGTGTTTGCGGTGTATGGATGCCCACTCCTTGGTCACTGTGCCGGTGGTCAACCACAACCAGAAGCGGAAGAAATGACTGGCGGCGGGGTGCAATTCCAGCGCGCGGTGCGCCTGGTGGCGGTGCAAAAAAATGGTCACCGATGCGATGGTGATGTGGGTGAGCGCCAATGTGGTGAGCACATAGCCCCACCACGGCAAATCCAGTAAACCTGAAAACATGCTATCTCCTGATTGCAACTTTAAAATCGTGATACAAGTATTGGCATTTTACAGCAGCAAGCATCCCGACGGCGACTAAATTCGTTCCATAATGGCCGCAAAAAACCCATCTGTATTGTGTATATGGGGGCGCAGCTCAAGATAATCAACAGCTTCCAGCGCGATCTTTTGTTGCTGCAGCACTTCGCCGACAGGGCACAGCACGAAGTCGGGATGCGCGGCCAGGAAAGCTTGCACGATGTGCTGATTTTCTTCGGGCAAAAAGCTGCACGTCGCATATACCAGGCGACCGCCTTTTTTCAACAAACGGCTGGCGGAGGCGAGGATCACGGCTTGCTGCCGGGTGAATTCCTCGATGCTGCCGGGTGACTGGCGGAATTTCAGGTCCGGGCTGCGCCGCAACGTGCCCAGACCGCTGCACGGCGCATCCACCAGCACGCGGTCGATCTTGCCGGCCAGGCGTTTGACCTTGAGGTCGTTCTCGTGCGCGATAAGCATAGGCTGGATGTTGCTGGCGCCTGAGCGTTTCAGGCGCGGCTTGAGATTGGCGAGACGTTTTTCCGAAACGTCCATCGCATACAAACGCCCCTGCGAGTTCATCATCGCCGACAGCATCAGTGTCTTGCCGCCTGCGCCGGCGCAGAAATCCACCACCATGTCGTTGCGCTTCGGCGCGAGCAGGAAGCCGAGCAACTGGCTGCCCTCGTCCTGAACTTCTATCTTGCCTTCGGCGAACAGCGCATCCTTGTTAAGCGGGATCTTTTCCTTGAGGCGGATGCCGATCGGCGAGTAGGGCGTGGCGCTGGCCTCGATATTCTTGTCGTGCAACTGCTGCAACACGTCCTCGCGCTTGGCGAGCAACGTGTTGACGCGGATATCCAGCGGCGCACCCTGTTGCATGGACTTGCCGATCGCGAGGATGTCTGCATCGGAATAGGACGCGCGCATCTTTTCCACCAGCCATTCCGGCAATTCGGCTTGTACCGATAGCGGCAGGTCCTCGACCTTCACACCCTTCACGGTGGAGAGCCACTCTTTCTCGTCGCGTTTTAACACCGGTTCGAGCTCGCGAATGTTATAGCCGCCGAACCTGAACAGCCAGGCGAGCGCTATTCGTCTTGGGGTTGCATTTTCACCACAGGCATGTTCCAGCAGCATGCGGTGGCGCAGCACGCCGAACACGGTCTCAGCGACCAGCTCGCGTTCGTTGGAGCCGATGCGCTCGTTCTTGAAAAAATAGCGCAGCGTGGTGTCGGCGGGATGCGCCAGCGGCAGGATCGCACGCAGTGCCTGGATGACGATTTCTAAACGATATTCGGTGATGAGCATGGGAAAATCGGCTGTGCAGATTCGGGCGCGCAGTTTAGCAGGGTTGTCAGGGCAATATCCGGTGCGTAATACGGTTGTTCCGCTTTATTCATCGCACCCACCGCATCGTCTATCAGTTCGACGAGCGCGCTAACATCCCGCTGTCTCATGGGGTTAGCGGGCGCCGGTTTTGTGCGGGTCGTGTGATGGGGTGCGAAGTACGGTGATCATGGCACGAAATCAATTTTGGTCAGCACCTGCGTGAGCTTGTCGCCGTCCGGATCAGTGATGACCAGCTTGTATGGAAAGTTGGCGTGTTCTGTTGCCAGCCAGATTTCAGTGCGGTTTGTACCGGCTTCCGCTACGCTGGCCACATACAGCGCCTTGAACGTGCCCAGCGGAACCGTCACGCTTTGGTCGTGCGTGATGCGGTAATTGTAAACGTCCAGCTTGCCGCCGTTAGTCATATGGAAACTCAGCATGTCGGTATTATCCAGCGACAGGAACATGAATTGATACATCGCGCTCAGGCGGTCTTGGGTGCCGTCCGGGAGCGGCATTACCGTGCGCCGTGTCTGCTCAATCAGGGTGAGCCGCATGGCATTCCAGTCGAATTCGGCACGACGATTCTTGCCATCGTCGCCTTCGCGCAGATCGCTGAAACTCAGTGGCTTAAGCCCATGAGTGTTTACCAGTCCGCTGCTTTTGATGACGATCTTTCCGGGTCTGAATATCGCCAGCAAGCCTACGGCACGCGTAGTGCTGACAAGTGTGTAGCGGTCTTTGTTGAGTGCATAAGCTTCCTCGATCAGGCCGATCCTGATACCGCTTTTGTAAATATCGTAGGTGGCCCGCACGCTGTTCGGCGATGCTGCGAATGAAGAACCGGCTACACACAGCATCAACCATGCAAGCGCTTTAAACGGATATTTCATCACTACTCCAGGCTGGGGGAAACCAGCGCAAAACCGGATTGATTATGATGCCGGAACAAGACTTTCCCCTGCTCGTCCAGTTCAACCTGATTGTTGCATAGCCAGCTGATGGCCTGCGGATAAATGCGATGTTCCTGGTTCAACACCCGTGCCGCCAGCGTTTGCTCGGAGTCGTCAGACAACACCGGCACGGCAGCTTGAATGATGATCGGACCGTGGTCGAGATCCGGGGTAACGAAATGCACCGTGCAACCATGTATCCTTACACCGTCGTGCAGTGCGCGAGAGTGGGTGTTGAGCCCGCCGTAGGCAGGCAATAACGAGGGGTGGATATTGATGAGTCTGCCGCGATAACGCGCTACAAAGCCTGGGCTGAGGATGCGCATAAATCCGGCGAGAGCGACAAAATCCGGATGGAATGAGTCTATCGATTTTGCCAGCGCGGCATCGAAACTGCCGCGGTCCGCATAGCCGCGATGTTCGACGATGGCGGTAGGAATGCCATGTGCTCTGGCGATGTTCAGTCCTTCCGCATCCATGCGATTGCTGATCACCGCCGCGATGCGGCAGGGCAGCTGCGCTTCCAGCAGGGCCTGCATATTGCTGCCGCGGCCGGAGATCAGAATGACGATTTTTTTCATTTATTTTTAGCTCTGATGCTTTATTGGTTGTAGGCCGGGCTATGCCCGACATGGTTGGCGTCACCCGCAAGGGGTACGCCGTGGTTGTAAGGGGTTGAAGCCCCAACAACACACGCAGAGCCCACCCTACGAAACTTGCGTTTGTGCCTCATTGTTTTCGCGCGCGCGTATCGTGCCGATGACGGTTGCACGTTCGCCGGCAGCGTTGAGTTGTTTCAGCGCCGCATCGGCATCATGTTTGGCCACAATCACCACCATGCCGATGCCGCAGTTGAAGGTGCGATACATTTCCTGCGGAGCTACGTTGCCCATCTCGCGCAGCCAGTCGAACAGCGCGGGGGTGTGCCATGCCTTGCCATCCAGTTGCGCGACCACGTTTTCCGGCAGCACGCGCGGCACATTTTCCAGCAGGCCGCCGCCGGTGATGTGTGCCATGCCTTT
>DHIV01000117.1:31157-34825 GCA_002403995.1 Gallionella sp. UBA4737
GCCGGTGATGTGTGCCATGCCTTTAATGGTGAGCGTTTTCATCAGCGCCAGCAGCGGCTTCACGTAGATGCGCGTCGGCGCCATGATCAGGTCGGCCAGCGGTTTGCCGTCGAGCTTTTGTTTCAGATCGACTTTGTGGGTGCCGATGATCTTGCGCACCAGCGAGTAACCGTTGGAATGCGCGCCGTTCGAGGCGAGGCCGATCACCGCATCGCCCGCCTTGATGTCCGCACCGCTGATGATGCCGGCCTTCTCCACCACGCCTACTGCGAAGCCCGCGAGGTCGTATTCTCCTTCCGGATACATGCCGGGCATCTCGGCGGTTTCGCCGCCGATCAGCGCGCACCCGGCCTGTTCGCATCCGGATGCGATGCCCTTGATGACCTCGGTGGCAGCATCCACATCCAGTTTGCCGCAGGCGAAGTAATCGAGGAAGAACAGCGGTTCCGCGCCTTGCACCAGAATATCGTTGACGCTCATGCCGACTAGGTCGATACCCACCGTGTCGTGGCGATTCAGCTCAAAAGCGAGCTTGAGTTTGGTGCCCACGCCGTCCGTGCCGGATACCAGCACCGGTTCGCGGTACTTCTTGGAAATCTCCACCAGCGCGCCGAAGCCGCCGATGCCGTTGAGCACTTCCGGGCGCATGGTGCGCTTGGCAAAAGGTTTGATGTTCTCGACCAGGCGGTCGCCCGCGTCCATGTCAACGCCGGCATCACGGTAGGTCAGTCCTGCACTATTAGCCGTGTCTGGTTTGCCATTCGGGTTGTTCAAGTTGAGTTCTCGCTTTCTTCAGGATAAAGTGCAGCACGATTATTAGCGAATTTTACCCGAAATGACCCTGTCCCGCTTTGCAGCATTGCAATCGCTGACCTTTGCAGCGGTGGCCGCAGTGCTGATGTATTTGCGCAGCCCGATCCTTATGCCATTCGCAGCGCCGGCCATCTTGCTGGCCGTGATGCGCTATGGCAAGCCGTGGTGTCCCCACATCAGTATGCAAGGCAAACCATGAGCCAACTATTGCTCGATATCGCCCCCGACTGGCAGCCTGCACTGGATAATTTTGTCGCGGGGCGCAATCTGGAATTGCTTTCGGCATTGCGCCATGCTCTGGCGGGCAGCAGCAGCGAGCGCAGTTTCTATCTGTGGGGGGAAGCCGGCAGCGGCAAAAGTCATCTGCTGCAAGCCTGCGTGCATGCCGCGCGGGACATGCAGCAAAGCGCGATCTATGCGCATGGCAGCATTCCGAAAAGTGCCGCGGTCGTGGCAGTGGATGATGTTGAGCAACTTGATGATATGGCGCAGATCGGCTTGTTCGATCTCTATAACCAGATGCGCGACAGCGGCGGCATGTTGCTGGTCAGCGGCAAGGAATCTCCGCTGCATCTCAAGCTGCGCGACGATCTGCGCACCCGTTTGGGATGGGGCCTGGTGTATCAGGTGCATGGCCTGAGCGACGATGAAAAAGCGCTGGCTTTGTCACAACATGCGCAGGCAAAAGGTTTCGTGCTGTCGCAGGAAGTCACTCAATATCTGTTGCGCCATGGCAGGCGCGACCTGCCCAGTCTGCTCGCGGCGCTGGACGCGCTGGATGAACATTCGCTGCGCTTGCACCGCGCGCCGACAGTCCCTTTACTCAAAGAAGTATTGCATCAGGAGCCGAAGTGAAGCTGGCCTTATTTGATCTGGACAATACGTTATTGAATGGCGACAGCGATTTCGAGTGGTCTCAATTCCTGATCCGCATTGGCGTGCTCGACCGCGAGCTGTTTGAGGCGAAGAATCTCGCCTTCTACGAACATTACAAGGCCGGGACCCTGGATATCCAGGAATTTCTGGATTTTCAACTGAAGCCATTGTCGCGCCATGCGCGCAAAACGCTGGACGAGTGGCATCAGCGCTTCATGCGCGAGCAGGCGCTGGGCATGATCACCCAGGCGGCGCGCGACCTGGTCGATCGCCACCGCGCGACGGGCGACGTGTGCGTCATCATCACCGCGACCAACAGTTTCGTCACCGCGCCGATCGCGCGCGAATTCGGTGTCGAGCATCTGATCGCCACCGAGCCTGAACACAAGGACGGCGAATTCACCGGGCTCGTCGCCGGCGTGCCGTGCTTCCGCGAGGGGAAGATCACGCGTCTGGAAAGCTGGATGGCGCAACAAGGCTGGAATTGGAGCAGTTTTGCTGACACTACTTTTTACAGCGATTCACTCAATGATTTGCCATTGCTCGCCAAGGTGAAAAATCCCATTGCGGTTAATCCGGATGACACGCTGCGCGAGCATGCCGAACTGCACGGCTGGAAGGTGATGAGCTTGCGCTGATCTTGATCTGCAATATCAACATGCCCTGTTGGTTGTCTTTGATATGAAGCCGGGATTTCAGTATGATTGCATACCTGTTAAGACAAGAGTTTTTTACAACTTTGCGAAGGGAAAACCATGAAACGCAATACATTTATTTTGATCCCGCTGGCGCTGCTCGCGTTGACGGTGCTGCCCGCTGCCGCGGAGGATATGGGCATGATTATGCCCATGGACGGCAAGGTTACAGAAGGCCATCAGGGCAAAGGCACGATCAACAGCGTGGATGCCAAGGCAGGCAAGCTCAACATCACCCACGGGCCGATCGCCAGCCTGGGCTGGGATGGCATGACCATGGATTTCGAGGTGCAGGACAAGGCCATGCTGGCCAACCTGAAAAAAGGACAAAAAGTCACGTTCAAGCTGGTCGAAGCCCGCAAGGGAAAATACGTGATCAGCGAGATCGCTGCGGTCAAATAGTCAGGCAAACCCCGGCGTGACTTGATGGTTGTTCATAAGCCGGCCCCGGTTTTGATTTCGCGCGTTTGACCTCTCAGCAATTTCTCCTGCCACCAGAGGTAGACGACGGGGATGATGATCAGCGACAGGATGGGCGCGGTGACCATGCCGCCGATCAGCGGTGCGGCGATGCGTTTCATCACGTCGGTGCCGATGTCTTGTCCGTACATCACCGGCAACAGACCGGCGATGATCACCGAGACGGTCATCATCTTGGGGCGCAGCCTGAGCACCGCGCCCTGGATGATCGCTTCCCTCAACATTCTTGCATCGGTCAATTTCCCTGCGGCGCGGAACGATGCGATCGCCTTGTCGAGGAACAGCAGCATCACCACGCCGAATTCCGTCGCGACGCCCGCCAGTGCGATGAAGCCGACGACCACCGCGACCGAGACCGGGTAGCCGAGCAGGTAGATCAGCCATACTCCGCCGACCAGCGAGAACGGCAGGCACAGCAATACCAGCAACACTTTGCCAGCATCCCTGAAATGCATGAACAGCAGCAGGCAAACCAGCAGCAGCGTGATCGGTATCAGCCAGTGCAAGCGCGCGCGGGCATGTTGCAGATTGGCGTATTGCCCAGACCACGCGATCGCATAACCCGGCTTGGCCTTCACCGATTTTTCAATCTGGCTCTTGGCCTCCTCGACATACCCGCCCAGGTCGCGGTTTTCGGTATTGATGTAAACGTAGCCAACCAGCCTGCCGTTCTCGCTCTTGATCTCGGTCGGGCCATCGTGGATGCCGATGCGCGCCAGATCGCCCAGCGGAACGCTTTCCCCGTTGGGCATCGCCACACGGCTTTTCATCAGTGCATCGACGGAATTCCGGAACGATCTCATG
>DHIV01000062.1:0-14758 GCA_002403995.1 Gallionella sp. UBA4737
GTTGGCCTGCCTGGCGTTCTCGGCGTTCTGCTTCACCGTTGAGGTCAGCTCTTCCATGCTGGAGGCGGTCTCTTCCAGGCTGGAGGCCTGTTCTTCGGTGCGCTGCGACAGGTCGCTGTTGCCCGCTGCGATCTCCCTTGCGGCGGTGCTGATGGAATCGGTGGTGTTGCGCACTTCGCCGACGATGCCAGCCAGGCTGTCATTCATGTCTTTCAATGATTGCAGCAACAAACCGACTTCATCCCTGCTTGCCACTTCGATGCGCTGGGACAGGTCGCCATTGGCTACCGCACCGGCCAGTACCGCTGCCTCCTTCAAGGGGCGAGTAATGCGAATCGTTGACAACCACGCAAACAGCGCGCTAACCAAAGCCGCCAGAACACCGATAGAAACGGTTTCCCATTTGCTGCTGGTGACGGTGCCGGAGATTGACTGGGAGGTCGCTTCTTCATCTTCCTTCGCGACCAAAAGCAAATCATCGAATGCCTTGCCGAGCGGCCTATCCGCACCCTTTACCGACTTGTCGATATCTTCGATAGTCGCACCCGACGTCTTCATGGAAATAACCGCCTTCATCGCGGTACGATATGCGTCCGTAGATTCTTTGATCTGCCGCAATGCAGATTTTTCGCGATCATTCATAGCCCCGTGATTTGCGGCATAGTTTGCAGCATCCTGATCTATCGCTGCCATGTCTGCTGCAAATATATTCTGGTATTCATCCTTTCCGCGCAACAGATAATCCTTGAACATATGGATCCCATCGCCCAGATCAGCTTTGCCTTTGAACGCAGCTGTATATTTTTCCAGGGTTACGGTTTGGTATTCCCCCCATCTTTGGGACAGGATATTGATAGCCGAATAGGACACCATTAACAGAATGAAAGTCAGCAATGTGATGATGCCGAAAGTGATCCCCAGACGTTGCCCTATCTTCATATTCTTGAACATTGCACTCTCTCTTCGTAAATTGCACAAAGCCCCGATCAACCGGGGCTTACATACATCAACCTCGTTTTCAATGGCGGTGAAGGACAAATGGTCAAGCGTGATGGAACTATACCCACGGAAGAATATCCGTTTCGTGGTCCCACTACCCTGGTTTCCCCCAGGCCGGTGGCTTTGCAACTTTATCTTTTCGATAAATTTGCAAAGTGATCCGAATTATTCAGGTTTGCATTAATCGTGTCAAAACCCAAAAGACAAGCGGTTAAATTTTCGAGATGAATGGAAATGAAATTCTTTATCAGTAGATACAAATAATATTATTTATTCGTACGGCAATGTTTGTCAGAACTGGCCGTACCGGCAGCAGTTGCCCCAAAGAGCGGCAAAGATCACCCTGACTCTTCCTTGCCAAACGTCGGGAAATCTTTTTACCGGGGAAATCTCAACCTTTGACCAGCGTGTATAAGACAAATAGAAACACTACGGCAAGCATAGCAACCACTATTTTCATGGTTCGTTCGGTCTTGTTCTTGTAATGGGCAAACATCTCTTCATCATAATCATCTTCCAAAACAAACTTCTTCCATTAATTTTTTGCTGAAGACCAAACGTTCAAGGTCAAACCATGGTTGCCTCTCTAGTACGTTTCCTCAGTTCATTCCTCTTTCACCCTGAACCACGCCGCATACAGTGCCGGCAGGAACAAACAAGTCAGCAAGGTAGCGGCGACCAGCCCGCCCATGATGGACACCGCCATCGGCCCCCAGAACACCTGGCGGGTGAGCGGGATCATCGCGAGTATCGCTGCGGAGGCGGTCAGCATGATCGGGCGGAAACGCCGCACGGTGGAACTGACGATGGCTTGCCACTGGGTCTTTCCGTCTTCCTCGTCCTGGCGGATCTGGTCCACCAGTATCACCGCGTTGCGCATGATCATCCCCGCCAGCGCGATGAAGCCGAGATTGGCGACAAAGCCGAACGGCACCCGGAACACCAGCAGTGCCATCGTCACGCCGATCAACCCGAGCGGTGCGGTAAGGAACACGATGACGGCGCGGCTGATGCTTTGCAGTTGTATCATCAACAGCGTGATCACACCGGCCAGCATCAGCGGCATGACTTTCATGATGGCGGTTTGACTCTTGGCGGATTTTTCGATGCTGCCGCCCATTTCGATGCGGTAACCTGCCGGCAGTTTGGCGCGCAGTACATCCAGCTGTGCATCGAGTTGCGTCGATACCGTCGCGGGCTGAGTAGAATCTGCTATGTCCGCGCGCACCGTCATCGTGGGCAGGCGGTTGCGCCGCCAGATCATGCCTTCTTCCAACGCCGGAACCAGTTTGGCAACTTGCGCGAGCGGCACATGCCGTCCGCCCGACAATGGAATATCGAGGTCGGGCAAATGATCCAGAGACCGTGCATCTCCCTTGTTACCGCGCCACACCACGTCGATCAACTGGTCGCCTTCGCGGTATTGGGTGAGTGCCACGCCATTCAGCCAGCCTTGCAGGGCTTGTGATATCTCCTGGCTGGAAGTGCCGAGCTGGCGCGCTCTATCCTGATTCACTTGGACGCGGACACTCTTAATCTTTTCGTTCCAGTCGAAATTGACGTTTTGCAGATGCGCATTGCCGCGCATCATGGTCGCGACCTGTTCGGAGATTTCACGCAGCCTCGTCAGATCCTCGCCCATCACGCGGAACCGCACCGGATAGCCGATCGGCGGGCCGTTCTCCAGCCGCACCACGCGTACCCTTAAATGCGAGTAGTCCGGAGCGGCGAATCTCGCCTCGAGGCGATGTTTGATCTCCTCTCGTTCCTTCAGCCCCTTGCTGACGATGACGAACTGCGCGAAGTTGTCGGCGAACAATTGCTGGTCGAGCGACAGGAAGAAACGCGGCGCGCCATTGCCAATATAGGAAGAAGAATAGGCGATGTCCGGATCATCCTTGAGCAGCTTCTCGATGCGCTCCACTTCATGTGCGGTGGCGTTGAGCGACGCGCCCTGCGGCAACCATACATCGACCATCAGTTCCAGCCGGCTGGCGGCGGGAAAGAATTGTTTCTGCACGCCCTTGCCGAAGGCCACGATGGACAGCACGAAGATCAGCACTGTCGCGAGTATCACTTTCCAGCGGTTGCGCAGACACCACTCCACCACGGCGCGCAGGCGGCGATAGAACGGCGTGTCATACGGGTGCTCGGCCATAACCAGCGACTTGGCGAGTGTTGTTTGCTCGCCTAGTCGAATGGCTAGTGGATCCATCAAAAGTTCTCCGGCGACATCCGCACCATGCCGTTGCGCCTTGGCGATGAGCTTTTCCGGGTCGAGCAATTTGTAGCCGAGGTAAGGCGTGAATACCACCGCGACGATCCACGACACCAGCAGCGCGATGGTGACCACCTGAAAGATCGAGATGGTATATTCGCTGGCCACCGACTTGGAAAAACCCACCGGCGTGAATGCGGCGGCGGTGATCAGCGTGCCGGTGAGCATCGGGAAAGCGGTCGAGGTATAGGCGAACGTGGCGGCCTTGAATCTGTCCCAGCCCTGTTCCATTTTCACCACCATCATTTCCGCGGCGATGATCGCATCATCCACCAGCAAGCCGAGCGAGATCACCAGCGCGCCCAGCGAGATGCGCTGCAGGTCGATGCCGAATATCTTCATCATGAAGAATGTGATCGCCAGCACCAGCGGGATCGACAATGCCACCATCGTCCCGGTGCGCCAGCCCAGGCTCAGGAATGAAACAGCCAGCACGATCAGCACCGCCTCGGTCAGCGAGCGCTCGAACAAGGTGATGGAACCCTTGACCACTTCCGGCTGATTCGCAACGACGTGCACTTCCACTCCTGCCGGAAGCTCGGCGGAAACCTTCTTCATCGCCTGCTTCAGGTTTTCGCCGAGATCGATCACGTTGCCGCCCTTGTCCATGACCACGCCGATGCCGATCGCGGGCTGCCCGCCGAAATGCATCAGCGGGCTGGGCGGATCGGCCAGTCCCCGGCTCACCTTGGCGATGTCACCCAGACGGAAGTGCTGCCCCCCGTTCTGTGGGCTTGGGACCAGCAGATCGGCGTTGCGCACCCGGGCGACGCTGTCGAAGCCGCCGCTCACGCGCAGGCGGATACGGTCGCTGTCTGTTTCGACGAAACCGGCAGGATTCACCGCATTCTGTTTTTGCAGCGCCTCGGCCACCTGCTGCGGCGTGATGCCCAGACTCGCCAGGCGATTGGGCGACACGTCGACGTAGACCTTTTCGTCCTGCACACCGATCAGCTCGACGCGTTTCACATCCGGCACGCGCTTCAGATCGATCGCGATGCGATCCGCATAACGGCGCAGTGCGCTCAGATCGAAACCATCCCCGGTCAGCGCGAAGATGTTGATCTGCACATCGCCGAACTCATCATTGGGGAACGGGCCCTGCATGCCGGACGGCAGGGTGTGGCGGATGTCATCGAGTTTTTTGCGCACCTGCCGCCAGGCTTCCGGCACTTCAGGCTTGGGCGTGTAATCCTTGAGGACCACGAACACCAGCGATTCGCCCGGCTTGGAAGCCGAGCGCAGCACATCCACCCACGGCGTTTCCTGCAGTTTCTTTTCGATGCGTTCGGTCAGCTCGCGTTCGACTTCCCGCGCCGTCGCTCCCGGCCACAGGGTACGCACCACCATCACCTTGAAGGTGAAGTCCGGGTCTTCCGCGCGGCCGAGATTGAGATAGGAGATGACCCCCGCAGCCATCAGCACGATGATCAGGTACAGCACCATCTGCTGGTGCGCAGCGACCATGCAGAAAGGTTAGGGCCTTTCATTGCTGATTACCGTCGGCGAATTCTCCATCGATGATGCGTATCTTTTCGCCCACGCTGAGTTTGTGCACACCGGCGCTGACGATGCGCTCTCCCGCCGCCACACCGCTGGCGATCACCGCGCCGTTATCGCGATAGGCTGCGACCTGTACCTTCCGCAAACTGACGCTGTGATCCGCGGCCACGATCCACACTGCCGCCTGATCGCCCTGCTGGAATATCGCCGACAACGGCACGACCAACTGGTCACGCTTGTCATGATTTTTGAAACGCACCTGTGCCGTCATCCCCAATGCCGCCTGCGCATCCACGCCGCTCAACGCGATCCGCGCCGCATAGGTGCGGCTGGCAGGATCGGCTGCCGGAGACAATTCGCGCAAGCGTCCGCTGAAGTGTGCCGTCCCGTTTTTGTCCGTCTCCGACCACAGCGTAACATCGGCCGGCGTGCCGACTTTCAGACCGGCAAATTGTGTCTCAGGTATCGCGATCGCCACTTCGCGCTCGCCATCCTGCGCCAGTCGCAACACCGGCTGGCCTGCGCTGACCACCTGGCCGACCTCTGCCAACGTTGCGGTGATCACGCCCGCATGATCGGCACGCAAGACGGTATATGAGGTCTGGTTGCCGGCCAGTCCGGCTTGCGCGGCGGCGGCTTTGAGTGCAGCTTCCTTGGCATCCAGCGCCGATTGACTGACGAAATTCTTGCTGCGCAATTCGCGATAGCGTATCGCATCCGCCACGGCCAGCTGGTATTGAGCCTGCGCCGAACTCGCCTGCAGGCTGGAATCCGCAGGATCAAGCCGCGCCAGCACCTGCCCTGGTTTGACTCGCGCACCGGCATCCACCAAACGCTCGATGATCTTCCCGCCGATGCGAAAACCCAGTTGTATCTCGTGGCGCGCGCGAATCTCGCCGCTGTAAACATTGCCGTTATCGGATACGACAGTACCGACGATCTGGGTCAGTGCCGGCTGCTCGATTCTGGCTGATGGGACAGATTCCTTGCCGCATCCGCCGAGAATGAACGCAAGCGCAAGAAGTAGAACACTGTGCTTCATGTTGATTTTGGGCAGATCGGAAATGGATATGCAATGTAGGTTCAGGGTTGGTAACTGTCAACTCTACCCGGATTCAGACCGAACTACTTGTTGAACCAGCCATCCCAGTTCGGATAATTCGGGATGTTCACGGTATCCGCATCATACACACCCTTCTCGGCCTGGGTGTGGCACCTGTCGCAGAAGCTCAGCGACTTCACAGCCTTGTTGCCCTTGATCATTTCCCCGGAGATTTTGCGGTGCTTGAGGGAGATATAGCGCAGCTCGGTGATCCGCAGCGGAGCCGGGCCTTCCTCCGTCGCAACTGCGATCTTGCGCGACCGCTTGTACCAGGATTTATCCGCAGCGTTGTCCACCGCGTAATCATGAATGACCTTCAGCGTGTCATCGTCGAGCTCGGCATTGACACCGAAATGTTTGCGCAACGCTTCGGCATTCAGCAAAGCGTCCCAGGACCTGGCCGGCAATAATCCGGGTTGATAGGCGAAGTGACATGCCCCGCATTCGTCCTGATACTGTTTGTCTGTGACCGGTTTAACATTCTTTTGCCGATCGAAATTGAACAGCCAGTCCAAAAAGTCTTCTTCCGCCCGCGCATAAGCGCTGCTCGTCAACAGAGCGGCGGCCAATAATGCAACAACTTTCAATTTCCCTTGCATCATCACCCCGCTACCAGGTCAATTTGATCGCGACAAGCATGGTTGCCGCGCCCAACTCGGCGATACCCGCATGGCTGGTCGGCACTGAGGACTTTGCCGATTTATTCACTGCATAGAGCATCATCAGTGCACCTGCGGCAGCCAGCCTCGCGTGCATTTTGTCCGGATCGATAAAGGGATCTTCCCAATGAATGTCGTCCCAGTGAAAGATCAGACCGGTCATCACCGTGGCGACGGCCATCGCGGCAGTAGCGCGGGCCAGCCGCGTGTGGGTGGTGCCCGACGTCTGCCTGGGCTGGGCCGACGACGCTCCCTCTTCTGTTTCCGGCGCGGCCAGCATCGTCAATCCGGCTAGCACCACGGTCCCCAGGCCCAGATATTGGTGGACCTTTCTGCCCGATATCAGCGGAGGTTTGAATTCAGCGGCAGGGGCAGCAGCAGTTTCACCTGCCAGCCCTTGTATGGAATTACCCTCATTCGCTGCCAGCAGGTATGACTGTGACCTTATTGACTGGAAATTATTGGTATAAAAACTTGCGGCGGTCGGCAACTCAAGATTTGCCGCTGTATCGCCTGCGTACGCCATTCCCGACAGAGACGCAAGGCAGATACTGGCGGCAATATTTCCAAACTTGATCCTGCATTGCATTCATTCACCCCTTAAAACCAACTGTTTTCCATTGCACGGCACGGGCCAGCGCGCGGGTCTTCACCCAAGCGGTCTCTTGACGTAGGCGAACCAGAATATGATAACAGCGGCTACCATCAACACACCGAGCCAGCTATAAGAATGCCGGACACCTTCGTCCGACTCGGCGGATTTTAAACCGGTGAACATGGAGCGCACCAGATTCTCGCGATTCAGGATGCTGCTCATCAGCACGCCGACAAGGTGCAGCGCTATCACGCCCAGCATGATGTCAGTCGAAATGTCGTGCATATCGACCACCAGATCGCTGGCGTCATCCTGCAGCGCCATCACCCCGGTCACGCAGACAAACATTCCCAGTGCCAACAGCAGCCAGACCGACACACTTCCCGCCGGGTTGTGCCCCAGATAATGTGCGGGCTTGCGTTTGACCATAGCCAGCAGATAAGCAATGATCTCCCCGGGATTGAACAGGAACGAGCTGAACCGCGCATAGCGTGTGCCGACAAATCCCCACAGCAACCTGAACACGAGCAAGCCCAGCAGGATATAACCTAGCGCCACATGATAATTGCGCAAACGTTCTGAAAAGGCGGTCAGATATGCGCCGCCGAAAGACAACACCTGCAGCCAGTGAAACACCCGCGTGGGTACATCCCAAACCAGAATACGTCGAACCATGATGTGCTCTTCCTACTTGGGTATTTTTACATTATCTTCGTTGAAATCGCCGCTCTCCGCTTTGGTATGGCAAGCTGCGCAATTGGCCGGACTCTTGACCTTCGGGAGTTTCCAGGTGCGCGCTGCCACTTCCCTGTGCTCGGACTTGAACCAGCGGGTTTCGGTGATGCGCAGCAGCGGCTTGCCCGATGACTCATGACTCTTCTTTCTGGTGTCGGCATTCTTTTCCAGGAAAACCGTTATTTCATTGGCGTCTGCGGCATCCAGGCTGGCATTGCTGCCAAAGTGCTTGTCCAGCCCTGCCATGATCGCGCGCCATGATTCGGCAGGCAACATGCGCGGCGGATAGGCAAAATGACAAGCGCTGCACTCGGCCACCCATTTTGCATTAGTGACCGCCGGTTGCCGGCCTTCGTCGTCATCAGCATGGGCAACAGGCATCATTGCGCCCATCACCAATACGACAACAGCGAGCATCCGGGTGATATTTTTATTTTTGAACAGCATGACAGTCTCCTATTTTTTTACGGTTAACAGGTAAGAGAGCACGTCGCCCTTTTCCTGCGCTGTGCATTCCCGGTCCAGCACATCATTGCAATTGCGCTTGAACCACTTTGCCACTTTTTTCATGTCGGTGAAGCGTTCCTCGTTCGCAGCCGGAGCAAGCGGCTTGATGAGTTTGTCGGTCTCGGAATGTTTGCCCTGCGCGGCAGGATTGTCGGTATGGCAAGTGGAACAACTCAAATTGTGGTTATGCTTGGTCTTGAAGAAACTCTCCCCGTGCGCGGCCGAGAATCCCTGAAATCCCGGCGTGGCCGATGCCTCAGTTTTAATCGCGTCCAGCACCTCGAGGGGTGTTTCCGCAAATGCCGGATTCGCCGCCAGTCCCGCAGCAACCGCAACAGCCAGACCAAATACCAGAAATACGCGCGACATCCATGACTCCTTGAAAATTGAAGTGGGGTTGAGCAGTCTACAAGATAGAAGTTCAACCTTGAATATCAATTTATGTCGCACACTTTTCAGCGGATTTGTGTTACGCATTTAGTCTGAATCGATGGTCGGCGAAAGGAACTATCGCCCGCAACATCAAGTCCGAGTTTGCAAATGAAGCCCCTGAAGCCGGTTGAGCATCGCATTGCCAATGGTAGAATCCCCTCTATGCTCAACGAACGCGCACATATCCTGCTCAAGACCCTGGTCGAACGCTACATCAGCGAAGGCCAGCCGGTCGGCTCGCGCGCGTTGCTCCAGTATTCCGGCCTGGAAGTCAGCTCGGCTACGATCCGCAACGTGATGTCGGAGCTGGAAGACATCGGGCTGGTCAGCAGCCCGCATACCTCGGCGGGCCGCATTCCGACCGGCATGGCTTATCGGTTGTTCATCGACACCATGCTGGTCACCAAACCGCTGGACAACAAAAGCGTGCAGCAGATGGAACACAAGTTGCAGCCGGACAACCCGTCGCGGCTGATCGCCCAGGCCTCCAACATACTCTCCGAACTGACCCACTTCACCGGCGTGGTCGCCACGGCAAGGCGCAGTGCGATCACGGTGCGCCAGATCGAATTCCTGCGCCTGGGCGAAAAGCGCGTGCTGCTGATCATCGTGATGCCGGACGGCGAAGTGGAGAACCGCGTGCTGTTATTGGAGCGCGACTACACCCAATCGCAGCTCACCGAGGCTGGCAACTTCCTCAACCAGAATTACATCGGCTGCAGCTTCTCGCAGATCCGCGACCGGCTGCGCGGCGAATTGCAGCAGCTGCACCAGGACATGAGCGCGCTGATGACAGCGGCACTGGCCGCGGGCGATGCGGCGCAGGCGAAACAATCCGAAGACTATGTGATCAGCGGCGAGCACAATCTGCTGCATGTGGCAGACCTGTCCACCGACATGAACCGCTTGCGCGGCCTGTTCAATCTGTTCGAGCAAAAAACCGACTTGCTGCAACTGCTTGATGCCGGCCGTCACGGACAAGGCATCCATATTTTTATCGGCAGCGAATCCGGGCTGGCCTCGCTGGACGAGTGCAGCGTCATCACCGCGCCCTACTCCGCCGACGGTAAAGTGGTCGGCACACTCGCCGTGGTCGGCCCGAAGCGCATGGACTACGAGCGGGTGATTCCTATCGTGGACATTACCGCGCGCTTGCTCGGCAATGCGCTTTCGCAGAATTGAAGAAGGCATGGTCCACAAAAAACTGATAAAACCACTAGCCTTCCACTAAGCGGCCAAAGAACGGCCGCCAAGTGGCTGATTAACGAAAGGCACTAAATTAATGTTGCAGTAGTAGGGTGGATAAGCGCAGCGCATCCACCCTACAATGCTGTGTAATCTGCGGATAATAGTTTTTTCAAGTTTATGCTAACCTCCAAACTGGAATTTTGAATGGCTTACTTATGACCTACCAAACTGAACCCGCCTACACCCATGGCACACCTGTCAAGACCGGCATCCTGCTGGTCAATCTCGGCACGCCCGACGCACCCACTACCCCTGCGGTGCGAACCTACCTGAAAGAATTTTTGGGTGACCCTCGCGTCGTGGAAATCCCGAAGGCGATCTGGTGGCTGATCCTGAACGGCATCATCCTCAACACGCGGCCAAAAAAATCCGCCACGAAATATGCCAGCGTATGGTTGCCGGAAGGCTCGCCGTTACGTGTTCACACCGCAAAGCAGACCGTGCTGCTGCAGGGCTTCCTCGGCGAGCGCACCAAGGCGCCGTTCGTGGTGGACTATGCGATGCGCTACGGCAGCCCCTCCATTCCCAGCGTACTGCGCAAACTCAAGGAACAGAACTGCCAGCGCATCCTGGTCGTGCCGATGTATCCGCAATATGCCGCCAGCAGCACCGCCACCGCCCTCGACATCGTGTTCGCCGAACTGCAACAAATGCGCAACACCCCCGCGCTGCGCACCATCAAGAACTTCCACGACCACCCCGGCTACATCAAGGCGCTGGCGAACAACATCAACGACTACTGGATGAAGAACGGCCGCCCGGAAAAACTGGTGATGAGCTTCCATGGCCTGCCGCAATTCTCATTGGACAAAGGCGATCCCTACCACTGCGAATGCCACAAGACCGGACGCCTGCTGGCGCAGGAACTTGGCCTGAAGCCCGAGCAATATTTTCTCAGTTTCCAGTCGCGTTTCGGCAAAGCGGAATGGCTAAAGCCCTACACCACCGCCACGCTCAAGGAACTGGGCAAACAAAAGACCAAACGCGTCGACGTGGTCTGTCCCGGCTTCGTCGCCGACTGCCTGGAAACACTGGAAGAGATCGCGATGGAAGGCAAGCATGATTTCCAGCATGCGGGCGGCGGCGAATATCACTACATCCCCTGCCTCAACGAACGCGACGACTGGATGCACGCGCTGACCGATCTGGTGATGGACAATCTGCAGGGCTGGCTGATCGCGCCGGATGCGGCGGAACTGGAGCAAGGCAGGTTGAGGGCGTTGGCGATGGGGGCGAAGAAGTAACTCTATGGAAATAAAACGTGTCGGTATCGTATTGTTTGAGAACATCGAGGTCCTCGATTTTTGCGGCCCCTTTGAAGTCTTCTCCGTCACCCGCCTCAATGAGGAAAGAAGACAGGAAGAACCGTCGCCATTTGAAGTGCTGTTGATCGCAGAAAAAGAAGGCCCCGTGCTTACAACGGGAAGTATGCAAGTTATTCCAAACCACACTTTTGAGAGCTGCCCGAAGTTAGATATTCTTGTTGTTCCCGGTGGTTGGGGTACTCGCAAAGAACTCAAAAACCCAGCAATGCTCAATTGGTTGCGTGATCGCGCCGCTGAGGTCGAAACCCTGACATCGGTTTGTACTGGCTCAATGCTTCTCGGGTTTGCTGGCTTACTTGAAGGGTGTCATGCAACAACCCACTGGCGCTCGCTCGATTGGATGCGTGAATCGTTTCCATCAGTAACGGTTGAGTATGACAAGCATGTTGTCGAAGATGGGCGGATATTCACCTCCGCAGGCATTTCTGCTGGGATCGATATGGCACTCAAGGTTGTTGCTCGCTATTGCGGTGAAGCCATTGCGCGCGCCACAGCCAAGCACATGGAATACCTATACCCTGAAAATGATGCTCGCAGAATTCAGCTCTAAGCCAAACAAATCATTCAACTGGGACAGCGCAATAGTCCGCATAGTTACTGTTATCTCTGTCAACAACCATGTATACCCCAAAACATTTTGAAGAGCCGCGTATCGAGGTCATGCACGAGCTGATGCGTGCGCGTCCGCTGGCGACGTTGGTCACACTGTCTTCCGGCGGGCTAACTGCGAATCACATTCCGCTGCACCTCGCGGATGCACCTGCGCCGTTCGGCACCTTGCGCGGCCATGTTGCACGCGCAAATCCGATGTGGAGCGATTTCGCAAAAGAGGTTGAGGTGCTGGCGATATTCCACGGTCCGGACAGCTATATCACCCCGACCTGGTATGCCACCAAACAGGAAACCGGCAAAGTCGTGCCCACCTGGAATTACGCCGTCGTGCATGCCTACGGCACGCTGCGCGTCATCGACGATGCTGCCTGGCTGCGCGCCCAGCTCGAAGTGCTCACCGCGCACAATGAAGCCGGCTTTGCCCAGCCGTGGTCGGTATCGGACGCGCCTCGCGAGTACACCGAAAAACTGATCAAGGCCATAGTCGGATTCGAGATCATCATCACCAAACTGACAGGCAAATGGAAAGTGAGTCAGAACCAGCCTGCGCAAAATCAGGCGAGTGTCATCGCAGGGCTAAACAATAGCGATCTGCGCGATGCGGAGGCGATGGCGGCTTTGGTTGCAGCAGGCGCGAAACGAGCGCAATAGCTCGTAGGTTGGGTTAGCGGCCTTTTCGCGTAACCCAACAGCTTTTTAAATGATGTTGGGTTACGCGGTGAAACTGCTAACCCAACCTACTGCACTACGATTTATCACCCTGCGGCTCGACCTGCAATAAGTCATGTAAAACGTAGGGCGACAATAAGCGTAGCGCATTGCGCCGAATGACTACAAAGCCACGGTTTTCATGATTACAGGAGGGTATAAAGATGATCTACACCATCAAAATAAAATGTGTTGGGGGGATGTACTTGCAGGAGCCATTCGAGCGCACGGTCGAGGTGCAATCAAAAACCAGCCTCGACGCTTTACATAATTTAATTCAAAAACTCACCGGTTTCGACAACGATCATTGCTATGATTTCTTCATCGGGAAAAACTCGCGAGATTGCCGCAATTGCCTGATAGCCGAGGATGGCTTTATGGTCACATCAAAGAAGCCGATAAAAACGCTGGAGCAGGCTTTTCCCATTCCCAAGGGACAAAAACTTTACTACTGGTTTGATTTTGGTGATGACTGGAAATTTGAGATCACTTTGAAAGGCTCCAAGGAGAAACAGCCAGGAATCAAGTATCCTGTCGTCATCGAAGAAAAAGGCCCTCAACCGGAGCAGTACCCCGAATTCGATGATGAGTAAACAATTCTAAAAAATTAAATGCCGACCCTAACCCTGACCCCCGCCGAACTTCGCCTCACCATCGCTTCCGATACGCTGGGCTTTGCCGACACGTCCGAATTGCTGGAATACGCGCTGCCGTGGATAGGGCAGGAGCGCGCGGAAGAAGCCGCCCGCTTCGGGCTCGGCATGGATCAGCCGGATTACAACCTGTTCGTGCTGGGCGAGGTCGGCAGCGGACGCTCCTCGCTGCTCAAGCAGGCGATGCAGGTTACCGCCGCGAGCAGGGCGGTGCCGCCGGACCTGTGCTATCTGCACAACTTTGACGCGCCGGAAAGACCGCGCGCACTGCGCCTGCCTGCCGGGCAGGGGCGATTGTTGCGGCAGTTGATGGCGCAGATGACGAAATCGCTGCAGACGGAAATACCGCAGCGCCTGGACGGGCAGGATTACAAGGTCGAGAGTGCGCGCATAGCAAAGACCCACAAGTCTGAAGTAGACAAGGCCTACGCAGAACTAGAGGCGTACGCCGAAGCCCGCAGTTTCACGATGCACCGCGAAACCGGGCACATCCTGTTCACGCTGATCGGAAAAAAAGGGCGCGCCTATACCGAAGACGAAATGCTTGCGTTGCCGAAGGCACGCCGCGCCGGGATCGCGCTGGCCGAACAGGAACTGCGCGCGGAGATCGCCCGATATTTCGACAAGACCCGGCCGATGGAACGGGTGATGAACGAGGCGCTGCGGCGGCAGGTGGTGAAGCCGCTGCTGGATCATGAGCTGCAGGAGATCCGCGTCGGACTGAAGAAGCAGATCAAGGATTCGGTCAAGCTAGTTGCGTATCTGGATCAGGTCGTGCATGACGTACTCGAAAATCTGGAGTTGTTCAAAGTTTCCGATACCGATGAGGATATCCGTCGCGAAGCATTGGGCGCCGTGTTGTCCCGTTACCGGGTCAACCTGGTCGTGGACAACGATGGCCTGCACGGCGCGCCGGTGATCGTCGAAGACAATCCCTTGTTCCGCTCGCTGTTCGGCAGCATCGAATATCAGTCCGAAAACGATGTGCTGATGACCGATTTTTCCCGGATACGCGCCGGCAGTTTGCACCGCGCGCACGGCGGCTTCCTGATGCTGCATCTGCGCGACCTGCTGGCCGACCCGCTGGTGTGGGAAAAGCTGCGGCGCTTTCTGCGCAGCGGAAGATTGCAGATCGAAGAACCGGGCACCGCCTTCGCGCCGATTGCGGCTGTTTCTCTCGAACCCGAGGCGGTGGATGTCGATGCCAAAATCATCATGATCGGCTCGCGCGAACAGTATTACGAATTGCAAGAAGAGGACCCGGAGTTCGCACGCCGCTTCCGGGTCAAGGTGGACTTTGCCGAAAGCTTTGCGTCCAGCGCCGAGACCCGACGCGCTTCGGCGATCTTCGTCGCCCACACCTGCCGCGATCTCGGGCTGCCGCATTTTTCCGCCGCCGCCG
>DHIV01000062.1:14901-15972 GCA_002403995.1 Gallionella sp. UBA4737
TGCCGCATTTTTCCGCCGCCGCCGTGGCACGCCTGCTGGAGGATGGACACCGCGAAGTGGACGACCAGTCGCGCCAGAGCGCGATCTTCGCCCGCGCCGAGGCGCTGGTGGTCGAAAGTGCCGCGCTGTGCACTGCCCGTGATGGCCGCCTGGTCAAGGCACAGGATGTCGAAGCAGCACTCGCAGCGCGCACCAAACGCCACGATTACCCCGACCAGCGCCTGCAGGAATCCATCGCCGAAGGAGATGTGCTGATCACGTTGCATGGCGAGAAAACGGGCCAGCTTAACGCCCTGACCCAGATAGACTTGGGAGATTACCGCTTCGGCTTCCCGGTGCGCGTCACGGCGCGCACCTTTGCCGGTGAGGACGGCCTGCTCAACATCGATCGCGAGGTGGAAATGTCCGGGCCTATCCACGACAAGGGCGTGCTGATTCTGCAAAACTATCTGTCCGCGCTGTTTGCCCATAACACGCCGCTCGCGCTTGACGCATCCGTCGTGTTCGAACAGGAGTATCACGGCGTGGAGGGAGACTCCGCTTCCTGCGCCGAACTTTATGTGTTGCTCTCGTCGCTGTCGGGCCTGCCGCTCAAGCAGGGCATTGCGGTGACCGGTGCGGTCAATCAGCACGGCGAAGTGTTGCCGGTGGACGGCATCAACGAAAAAATCGAGGGTTACTTTCGCATCTGCTCGACAACCGGACTGGACGGCAGCCAGGGCGTGCTGATCCCGCACCGCAACCGCCGCCACCTGATGCTGGACAGCAAGGTCGTCGAGGCCGTCGCTAATGGTTTATTCCATATCCACACCGCGGAGCATGCGAGCGAGGGCATGGAACTGCTCAGCGGATGCGCGTTCGGCGCAGCGGATGAAGCGGGCGTTTATCCTCCTGGCAGCGTGCTGGGCAACGCACAGAGCACCTTGCTGGCCTACCGCCGCGCCTGCCAGATTTCGGGGCACCATGTGCCGGAACACTCGAAGTCAGGACACAAGCGTGTGCGCTGAACCGGGCATGCAGGTTTAACAAATTGGATGCAACAGAGCATTTTGTAGATACTCTGTTCGAGGG
>DHIV01000070.1:0-4348 GCA_002403995.1 Gallionella sp. UBA4737
GGCGTCTAGTCACTTTTTCTTGCTTCGCCAAAGAAAAAGTAACCAAAAAGAAGGCGACCGCGGTTTGCCGCCCCTGCGGGGTACCCTGCGTTGCTCAACTGGTCAGGCGGCTGCGGAACTCGCGCTACGCGCTCAGACAGTCCTCGCCGAAATCCCCTGACCAGTCTGTGCTACTCGGCGGCGCTCAGGGGGATGAAAAGCGGAAACCCAAAATCTTGAAATCGTAGGGTGGGCACGTTGTGCCCACCATCTGTTAAATTGCTATAGGACTAAATTCGAAGGTATCTTGTTAGGGCAGTTTTTTACTTCTTTTAGTATTTTCTCCCGTGGCAGCATATTGTTTCCTGAATTCACTGTATGTCATACCAATCTCGCCTTGACTATCAATAATGTCCATATCAGCCCACGCAGAAGGCTGTCCTGGAATGTCTGTGAATTGAGTCAATTGCCATATTCGGCCTTTTTGAGTATCAAGCAAGAACGTATCAACCCGCAAATGAGGGCTAAAAACAATTTGGTAACGTGGATATACCTGTGTTGAAGTTGTCGGAACCGGCCCTGCTGTCTCCCATTCAATTTTTTTGGTTGTATCTGATACGGGTGATTGTGAAGGCCGGTTATCACATCCTGTCATGGCAAATGCGATAAGCAATAACAGCACGAAACGGAATAGCCTCATCTTTCATCTCCCTTGCGACAAGTTTAAAAAATCACTGAATGTTGTTACGTTTAGAAAAGGCGGTACGTTTATTGTCCCAGTTATTTTGACCACACCTCAATGATGACGGCAACAGCGCCAAAGGCAGCACCAATGCCAAAAAAAGTCAGCTGAGTCCAAAACAACACCCAAGTAAATTTGCCCAACGATTTAGATTCCTCGCGCAAATCTTGAAGCTCAGTATCCCACTTTACCTTTTCTCTGCGACGAGCAATCTTGGTGGTAAGCCGGAAGTCACGCAATCGGTTTATCAAACACCACAATCCAAAAGCTACTGATGCAACAAGGACGATTAGTGACGCAGTCGCAAACCCATGTGCACAGCATGAAGCAAGCTTGTGCTCAAGCAAAAGGTTAGACTGAAATGCCAATAGGCCTGTAGCTAGTGCAAGAATGAGATTGGCAACAGAGCTGAAGTGGTTGCGTGTTATCTCCTGCCACCGAATGAAGCTCTCGTGATCATCTTGTTCCATCGCAAGCTTTCTTTAACGAAGAAAATCTCATCAGTTCTTTCCCTATTCAGATATCACGGGGAATTACGGATACATGGAGCAACAATCTATCAGCTAAAAACACATTCTGCCAGTGGAGTGATGTAGGGTGTGCACGAAGTGCCCACGAATTGATGGTTTTGAGCTTTTGATTTTCTTCCCCTCATCCGCCACCGAGTAGCGGAGGCTGGTCAGGGGATTTCGGCGAGCACTGTTTGAGCACGTGGCCGCGTAGCGGATCGTGCGAGTTGCGCAGCCGCCTGACCAGACGAGCAACGCAGGGAACCTCGAAGAGGTGGCGGATTGGGGTCGCCTTCTTTTTGGTTACTTTTTCTTTGGCGAAGCAAGAAAAAGTGACTAGCTGCCGGGCTACCCCCGGCGAAGTTGAATTTGGTTTTGATGTTGGGTTTCGCGGGCATGGCCCGCTCCTACAATCGAACGGCCTTATATGCCCTAAGTGTTCCCTATCCCCCTCGTCGGCAACCCAATCTGCTTGGCAAACACCAGCATCCTCTCTATCGGCAACACCGCCCTCGGAATGATCGCCGGATCAACATGTATCTCATTGCGCCCCGTTTCCAGCACCTCCGCCAGATTCAACAGACCATTCATCGCCATCCACGGGCAATGCGAGCAGCTCTTGCAGGTCGCGCCGACGCCGGATGTCGGTGCTTCGATAAAAATCTTGTGCGGGGACAAGGTGCGCATCTTGTGCAGGATGCCGTTGTCGGTGGCGACGATGAATTCCTGCGCATCCAGGGTTTGCGAGGCCTTGATCAACTGCGTGGTGGAACCGACCAGGTCCGCCAGCTGGATGATCGCGCGCGGCGATTCGGGATGCGCCAGCACTTTGGCGTGCGGGTGCTGCGCTTTCAGTGCGATCAGTTCCTTGGCCTTGTATTCGTCGTGCACGATGCACGAGCCCTGCCACAACAGCATGTCCGCGCCGCTCTGTTCCTGCACGTAGTTGCCGAGATGGCGGTCCGGCGCCCACAGCACTTTCTTGCCTTGTTCCTTGAGATGCTTGACCACCGGCAGCGCGATGGAGCTGGTGACCATCCAGTCGGCGCGCGCCTTCACCGCCGCGCTGGTGTTGGCATACACCACCACGGTGCGGTCGGGATGAGCATCGCAGAATGCGCTGAATTCGTCCGCCGGGCAGCCGAGGTCCAGCGAGCATTCCGCTTTGAGGTCGGGCATCAGCACGCGCTTTTCCGGATTCAGGATCTTCGCGGTCTCGCCCATGAAGCGCACGCCCGCGACGACGATGGTCCTGGCTGGATGCCGGTGGCCGAAGTTGGCCATGTCCAGCGAATCGGAGACGATGCCGCCGCTGGCTTCCGCGAGGTCCTGCAAGTCGGAGTGCACGTAGTAATGCGAGACCAGCACCGCATCCTGTTCCTTGAGCATGCGCTTGATGCGCGCGATCAATTCCGGTTTTTCCGCCGCGTCCGGCTCGCGCGGAACCTTGGCCCACGCCACCGCGGTTGGAGAGCCCGGATGTTCATAGGCATAAGGGATGGCATTTTGGCTCATTGGGGGTTCCTCTGTTAGCGTGCCTGGGTGCCTGGGTGCTTGCGCGCTTTGCTCTGGATGCGCCGGGGCAATTCCGTGATCGCGGCGCGATTGCTCGGTGAAAAGACTTTATCTGCGGCATCCTGCCACGCCAGCCACTGATAGTTCAAATGCTCGCGCGGCTCTAATTGGATGTCAACCGGATGCGGAAGTTGCAAACCGAACACATGCTCGGTGTTGTGTGTGATGCCGGGAGCATAGCGGTAGCGCCAGTGCGGATAGATCTCGTAGACGTTTTGCGTCTGCCAGTCGGTCAGCGCGTATTGCCGCACATCCAGCCCGGTCTCTTCGCGCACCTCACGCAGCGCGGTCTCGGCCAGCGTTTCTTCGCCATCGCGGCTGCCGGTGACAGACTGCCAATAACCCGGATGATCGGCACGCTCCAGCAACAGCACCTCCAGATTGGTGGTGTAGATCACCACCAGCACCGAGACCGGCTGTTTGTTGTGCTTCATGCCCTAGGCAAAAAACACCCAGAATGCCTTGTTATGCTGTCGCCAGTAAACCACCGTATCGGCAAAGATGTCCTGTGCGATCTCCCTGTCGTTGGCGGAAAGACCGAGCGTGTCGCTGGCATTGCGCAACAGCAGCACATAGCCGTTTGCCTGATGCCACGACAGGTCGCACAGTGCGTCCGTCAGGGCATCCCAATTCACGCCGAACTCGGGCGGAAAGCCGGCCGCAACAGCCAGGGCATTGAGCAGGTTCTGCTTGCCCTTGACGCCCTTGAGGTCGGTATCGAACAGCGCAAAACCGGCTGCCTCAGCCGCGCTGCGCAAGGTCTCGACACTGCATCCCAGCGTATAGCTGCCCGCAGCTTCCCGGTTGCCCAGCTGCTTTACCAATGCTGCGTCGCCCAGTTGTTGTGCCAATGCGTCCATGGCTACTCCTGAATTCGTTTAAAAGTTTGGTAATGATCGGCGGTGTAGTAATACTCGTTGGTCTCGCCGCTGATGATGCGGCGCACGCCGCGGTTATGCGCACCGGGCGTGATGACCGTGTACTCGTGATAGTAGCCGTGCTGGTGCTTTGGCAAGATCTTCTCGAAGTTGTTGAACACCGAGCCGTCGCGCGGGTAGGCGAATGGCCCGCCCTGCTTGATGGCTCGCAAGGTGTCGCGCGCTTCGGCCGGCAGGTCGGCAACCGTAATGACGGGCAAACTTGCCTGTCCGCCTTGCGCAACTTGAAAGCCCTGGGATGAGCCCAGCGTCGAGCCTTGAGACGCGAGAGGAAACCACAGCATTGCCGCCAGCACTATCCACATCAAACGCAACATACGCAACCCCATTATTCCTTGGCTACTTCAACTTCAGCCGTGGTTTGCACTTGCTGGCGCAGACGGATGTGCAGATCGCGCAACTGCCGTTCATCCACCGGGCTCGGCGCCTGGGTCAGCAGGCATTGCGCGCGCTGCGTCTTGGGGAAGGCGATCACGTCGCGGATCGATTCCGAACCGGTCATCATCGTCACGATACGGTCCAGCCCGAACGCCAGTCCGCCGTGCGGCGGCGCGCCGTATTGCAGCGCGTCGAGCAGGAAACCGAACTTGAGCTGCGCTTCCTCC
>DHIV01000070.1:4492-14136 GCA_002403995.1 Gallionella sp. UBA4737
CCGAACTTGAGCTGCGCTTCCTCCGCGCCGATGTTGAGCGCGCGGAACACCTGCGATTGCACCGCCTCCTGATGGATACGCACCGAGCCGCCGCCGATCTCGGAACCGTTCAGCGCGAGGTCGTAAGCCTTGGCCAGACAACGCCCGGGATCGCTTTGCAGCATGGCCAGGTGTTCGTCCTTGGGCGCGGTGAACGGGTGATGGCAGGCATTCCAGCGCTTGGCCTCCTCGTCGTATTCGAACATCGGGAAATCCACCACCCACAGCGGCTCCCAGGCCCTGCCGTTGGTGTAACCTTTCTCGTGGCCGATCTTGCTGCGCAACGCGCCTAGCGCGTCGTTGACGATCTTTTCCTTGTCCGCACCGAAGAAAATGATGTCCCCGTTCGTAGCGCCGGTACGGGCGATGATGGTTTTCAGTGCAGCCTCATGCAGGTTCTTCACGATCGGCGACTGCAGGCCGGCTTCGTTGAGTTGCGTGATGTCGTTGACCTTGATGTAAGCCAGGCCTTTCGCGCCATAGATGCCGACGAACCTGGTGTACTCGTCGATCTCGCCGCGCGAGAACGCGCCGCCGCCCGGCACGCGCAGCGCCGCGACGCGGCCGTTTTCGGAATTGGCCACGCCGGCGAACACCTTGAACGCGACATCCTTGACCGCATCGGTGACTTCGGTCAGCTCCAGCGTCACGCGCAGGTCCGGCTTGTCCGAACCGTAGCGCGCCATCGCTTCCGCATGGGTCATGCGCGGGAACGGATTGGGCAGTTCCATATCCAGCGTTTCCTTGAACACGGTGCGTATCATCTCTTCCATCAGCGCGGTGATCTGCGTCTCGTTCAGGAACGAAGTCTCGATATCCACCTGGGTGAATTCGGGCTGGCGGTCGGCGCGCAGGTCTTCGTCGCGAAAACACTTGGTGATCTGGTAATAGCGATCGAAGCCTGCCACCATCAGCAACTGCTTGAACAGCTGCGGCGATTGCGGCAGCGCGAAGAATTCGCCCGGATGCACGCGCGACGGCACCAGATAATCGCGCGCGCCTTCCGGCGTGGACTTGGTCAGCATTGGGGTTTCGATGTCGATGAAGCCGCGGCTGTCGAGGAAACGGCGGAACGCCATCGCCACCTTGTAGCGCAGCATCATGTTCTTCTGCATCTGCGGACGGCGCAGGTCGATCACGCGGTGGGTCAGGCGCACCGTCTCGGACAGGTTCTCGTCGTCCAGCTGGAACGGCGGAGTCAGCGCGGTATTCAGCACCTCGATCTCATGGCACAGTATCTCGATCTCGCCGCTGGTGATGTTGGCATTGGTCGTGCCTGCCGGACGATGGCGCACCTTGCCGGTGACGCGCAGCACGAATTCGCTGCGCACCGACTCGGCGATCTTGAACATCCCGGCGCGATCAGGATCGCAGACGATCTGCGCCAGCCCCTCGCGGTCACGCAGGTCGATGAAGATCACCCCGCCGTGGTCGCGGCGGCGATGCGCCCATCCGCACAGGCTGACGGTCTGGTCGAGTTGATCGGTGTTAAGCAGTCCACAATAATGAGTTCGCATGGTTCAGTTTCTGGGGAAAAATACAAGGTTAGTTTGATTGTTGGTCGGGGGTAATGGCGCGTTGTTTGCCGTTTTCCGACGCCGCCGCCACACCCATCGAAACGATGGAGCGCAACGCCACGTCCACACTCATGCCCAGCGCTATGGTGTCGGCTTTGCGCACGAAGAAATAAAATCCGTTCACCGGACTCGGTGTTGTAGGTATGAATACCGCGACGTATTCCTCGTCGAACCGGTCGATCACCTCGCCCGGCACGCTGGTCTGAAACGCCAGCGACCAGGCTTCCGGGTGGGGATAGCGCACCAGCAGCACCTTGCGAAAGGAATTGCCGCTGCCGGACAGCAGGGTATCGCTGACCTGCTTCACGCCCTTGTAGATGCTGTTCACGAAAGGGATGTGCAACAACAGGCCTTCCCAATAGCGCAGCAACTGCTGCCCGAGCATATTGCGCACCAGCACGCCGGTCAGGCCAACGATCAGCAGCGTCAGGATGATGCCCCAACCGGGAATATGTATGCCCAACAACCTGTCCGGATGCCAGGCTGCCGGCAACAGCAGCAAAGTCTTGTCCATGGTGCCTATGGTCAGATTCAGCACCCACAAGGTGATGCCGAATGGGACCCAGACCAGCAAACCGGTGACGAAATATTTTTTCATGCGTTAAGCAGTGCCACTCGTCACCGGAGAGGGAGCGTTGCCGGCAGACACCGCAACCGCGTCAGCCTTGGTCGCTGGCTTCCCTTCTTGCCTGGTTTCCTTGGCATCCGGCTTCCCCGAATCGGGCTTCTTGGGACCACCCTTGAAATCGGTGACGTAATAGCCGCTGCCCTTCAGCTGAAAACCGGCAGCGGTCAATTGCTTGGAAAAAGTCTCCTTGCCGCATTGCGGGCAAGTGCTGAGCGGAGCATCGCTCATTTTCTGCATCACGTCTTTATGCAAGCCGCAACTCGAACAACCATAAGCGTAAATAGGCATTACATCTTCCTACGGGTAATTTCAAAGGTGCGCATTATACCCGAGCAAAGCGCGGCAGCGCAGCCTAAGGCGATAGTCACGTGGCGACCTTTAAAAATTCAGGGTTCGCCGCCCCGCAAGGGGGCGCCGATCCGCTGCGGGCAAAAGCAGCCCGCGCGGAATCGCCAGCAAGGCGTGGAAAACCAAGTATCAGTGCAGGGCACCCCTCAGGTTGGCCGGAACTGAAAAATTTGCGGGCATCTGCCGCACAGATACCCGCAAATCAGGATTTTTGCAGGTGCCCAGATACAGATGCTTGAATCGCAGCCTGTATCATGTAAAAATGCCGCCACGTCCTAACCCCTTAATGGTCCCATCTGATGCAGTCATCACACTTCAGCCACCTGATTTTGTTTTTGTCTTTTCTTGGATTCAGCGCGGGTTCGGCGGCCATGGATGCTGCCGGCACAGGCGGTTACCAGCATGCCATCCAGGCAACGCAATCATGCGAATCATGCCATGAGAAAAGCCGGGTGGATGCCTTTAATGCGAGCAAAGCCAATGACTGCAAGGAATGCCATTCGTCCGACGACAGCGATCCTGTCGTGAAAGTCGACGAAAAGAAATTCGTCGATCCTTATGCCGACAAGTTGAAGATCGCGCCACCCCCTGAAGCTACTGCGGGCATGAGCGTGCCCTGGTATTACAACGAAACCCGTATCGGCAAGGAACCGAATCCGATGGTACTCATCCCGGCAGGGAAATTCCTTCGCGGCTCCAATAACCGCATGCCCGACGAGGGCCCGCAGTACACTGCCGAGACCAAGGCGTTCTGGATAGACAAGTACGAGGTCACCAATCTGCAATACAAGCAATTCATCGACGCCACCAAGCGCAAGTCGCCCGCTCTTTTCCGCAATCGCACCTATCCGGAAGGCAAGGTGGATCATCCTGTCGTCTATGTCTCATGGTTCGACGCCCATGACTATTGCCAATGGGCCGGCAAGCGCCTGCCGACCGACATCGAATGGGAAAAGGCGGCGCGCGGTAGTAGTGATGACAGAGATTATCCGTGGGGCGATACCTTTGATGTGAACAACCTCAATTCGCCGGTACGCTGGAAATCCCTGCACATGGAAGGTGACACCACCCCGGCAGGTTCTTTTGAAGGCGGCAAGAGCCCCTATGGCTTGTATGACATGTCCGGAAACGTGTGGGAATGGACCGACTCCTGGTACACGCAATATCCGGGAAACAAGTGGCCGAGCGAAAATTATGGCGAGATGTATAAAGTGTTAAAGGGCGGCTCGTGGTGGGATTGTTCGTATTACCAGTGCGGCGTTTCGGCACCGGTGTTCAACCGCAGCTATTTCAAGCAAAGTGTAAAAAACTCAAGTTTCGGTTTCCGGTGCGCTAAAGATGATAAATAAATATTTGTTGGGCGGTATTTTTTGTGTTGCATTGGCAGGTTGTGCGACCCACTCTCCGCAAGAACAGGCAACTGACAAGCCGGTTAAAAAGGTGGACTACGGCATGGTGCTGGTCCCGGCCGGCGAGTTCACGATGGGCAGCAACAAGGAAGCGAATGAGGCGATGTGGCGCGAAGCCAATGCGCTCAATCCCTACGGGTTCAAGGATAAGCTGTACGTCGATGAACACCCTGCGCACAAGGTAAACCTCCCCGCTTACTATATCGACAAATACGAAGTCACCAATGAGCAGTTTCGCGATTTCGTCATAGCGACCCAGCACAGTGTTCCCTACAATTGGCCAAATAATGGGTATAACTTAAGCAAGGAATTGCTGGCTTCTTTGCCGCTGGATCACCTGCGCGAGGTCGCCACCAACCAGTTCCGGCTGGACATGGATGTACCCAGCATGAACCAGCAGGACCTGCTTGCCGAGCTGGATAAGATCCAGGTCTCGCGCAATCCGCTTCCGGTTACGACAGTGACCTGGCCCGATGCTGACGCTTATTGCCATTGGGCCGGGAAACGTTTGCCGTCCGAAGCGGAATGGGAAAAGGCCGCGCGCGGTCCCCAGGGATACGAATATCCATGGAGCAACAACTGGGATCCGAAAATGATCAACACCATGTCTGAAAATCCCGATGCTCCCTATTCACCGGTGGGATCCTATCCCGGCGACAAATCGGGTTATGGCGCTTATGACATGGCGGCCAACGTAACGGAATGGGTCGCGGATTGGTATGATGCTTATCCCGGCGCGCCGGCCTCGGACGAAAATAAATTCTATGGCAAGAAACAGCGCGTGGTACGCGGCGGAATGACGAGTTCCGGTCATTACGATTCTCTCAGCATGGTGTTCCGTGCCGCCAAACGCACCCATTTGCGGCCCTATTCAGCGTTGATCGACGTGGGATTCCGTTGTGCCAAAGATGCGCATTAAGCATTTGCTGGCTGGTATTTTTTGTTTTGCGTTCACTGGCGGTATCGCCTGTTCCGCGGAAAACCATGCTGCCGGCAAACGCAGTGCGGACGGCATGGTGCTGATCCCGGCGGGCGAGTTCACCATGGGCAGCGACAAAGTTGAAGACGACACAAAGTGGCGTGGGGCGAATGCGCTCAATCCCTACGGTTTCAATGACAAGTTGTACGTCGATGAACATCCCGCACACAAGGTCACGCTTCCTGCTTTCCTGATGGACAAATATGAAGTCAGCAACGCCCAATACCGCAAATTTACCATGGCGGCCCGGCATGCTGCGTCTGTCATGTGGCAGCGCAATGGTTATACCCTGACGGACCAATTCCTGGCTTCATTGCCATTGGCATATTTACAGCAGGTGGCAACCGATCGATTCAAGCTGGACATGGATGTGACCGCCATGAACCGGAAGGCTCTGCTTGCCGAACTGATAAAAACCCAGGCTGCGCGCGGCAAACTCCCCGTCACGACCGTGACCTGGGCCGACGCCGACGCATATTGCCGCTGGGCGGGCAAACACCTGCCGACCGAAGCGGAATGGGAAAAAGCTGCGCGCGGCCCGGAGGGTTTCGAATATCCATGGGGAAATGACTGGGACCCGAAAAAAATCAATACCATGTCCGAGAATCCCGAGGCGCCCTATTCGGCAGGCGGCTCTTATCCCGGCGACAAGTCAGTCTATGGTGTTTATGACATGGCAGCCAATGTTTCCGAATGGGTGGCCGATTGGTACGATGCCTATCCGGGCGCGCCGCCATCGGACAACAAGTACTACGGCAAAACCCAACGCGTGACCCGTGGCGGAATAACCAGTTCCGGCCATTATGATGCGCTCAGCCTGATGTTCCGCACCGCCAAGCGTGCCCATCTGCCCCCGGACAGTGCGTTGATAGACCTGGGGTTCAGATGCGCCAAGGATGTCAAATAACAGCAACCGTCTGGCTTTCGAACTGCCTGACACGCTGATAAGCCTGACACGCTGATAACAGGTATAATGCGCCCGCCCTGCGCCAAACCAATCAGCGCAGCGGTCTCTTGACTCACTCCCGATCTCGGATCACTTATTCTTCGGATCACTTTTTCGTCTGCCTCGATTGGTGCAGCTCATTGAGCGGCAGGCCGTCGCAGGAGCAATGCTTTGCCAGAAAATATCAACACGTCCAATGAAATCTCTTTCGCCAGTTTAAATCTGGCACAACCGCTGATGCGCGCGATTGCCGATGCGGGCTACACGACACCCACCCCGGTTCAGGCACAGGCGATCCCGCTGGTCCTGGCCGGCGGCGATCTGCTGGCTGGCGCGCAGACCGGCACTGGAAAAACTGCCGGTTTCACGCTGCCTATCCTGCACCTGCTCTCCGCGAAACCCGCCGCGAATCCCCGCCCGGGCCGGCCGCGCTGCCTGATTCTGGTCCCGACGCGCGAACTCGCCGCACAAGTAGAAGAGTCGGTGCAGACCTACGGCAAATACCTTCCGCTGAAATCGATGGTGATGTTCGGCGGCGTGAACATCAATCCGCAGATGAAAGCATTGCGCGGGCAAGTGGACATCCTGGTGGCGACGCCCGGACGGTTGCTTGACCACGTCGGACAAAAGACGCTGGATCTTTCCGGTGTCGAGATACTGGTGCTGGACGAAGCCGACCGCATGCTGGACATGGGCTTCATCCGCGACATCAAAAAGATCCTCGCGCTGCTGCCCAAACAGCGCCAGAACCTGCTGTTCTCGGCGACCTTCTCCGACGAGATCAAGACTCTTTCCGACGGACTGCTGCACAATCCCGGTTATGTCGAAGTGGCGCGCCGCAACTCGACTGTGGAACTGATCACGCAAAGCGTCCATCTGGTACCGCAAAAACTGAAAAGCCATTTGCTCTCGCACCTGATCAAGCACAACGACTGGAAGCAGGTGCTGGTTTTCACCCGCACCAAACACGGTGCGAACCGGCTGACTGAAAAACTGATTGCAGACGGCATTCCCGCCGCCGCGATCCACGGCAACAAGAGCCAGCCGGCGCGTACCAAGGCCCTGGCGCAATTCAAGGATGGCTCATTGCCGGTGCTGGTCGCCACCGACATTGCCGCGCGCGGCCTGGACATCGACCAACTGCCGCATGTGGTGAATTTTGAATTGCCGAATGTGCCGGAGGATTACGTGCACCGCATCGGCCGCACCGGACGCGCGGGCAGCAGCGGCGCGGCGATCTCACTGGTGGACAAGGAAGAGTTGCAGTTTCTCAGAGACATAGAGCGATTGATCAAACGCGAGATCCCGGTAGTCGAAGTTGACAGCTTTGTGCCGCCCGCCAATCTTCCCGCTGAAGCCCCGCGCCCGCCACGACAGGCACACGGACAAAGACGCAATAATGCGCCGCGCACCACGGGCAATCGCGACCAGCCGCCGCGTGAAGGGTTGGCGCGGCGCGATGGTCAGGATCAAAAACAAAAGCCGCGCAACCCGCAGCAGCGCGAACAGCAGCCCCGCAATCCGCAGCAGCGTGAGCAGCAACCGCGTAATGGACAACAAGCCGCAAAGCCGCGCCCGGCGCAAAAGACCGCCGAGCAAAAGCACTTGTCCGAAGCGGCACGTCATCAAGCCATGCCGCAACCCGCCTTGTTTTCACCCAAGCCAGGTGCGCGCCGGGGCCGCTAACGCAAGCCCAGTGCCGGAAAACTTTAGTCTGGTGATATTGACGCACTGGAAACCAGCTCGGTAGCAGTGAAGCAAGACAGTTATTTTCCGGCTCTACGCTTGCGTGAATATACCGTCGACTTGCCGCCTACCGTCAAGGTAGGCTTGCCGCCGGCAAGCTGATAAGGAATCGCGTCAGAGCTGCGTTTTTCCGCTGAGCTGTATCATGCCGCCGTTGGAGACCGCATAGTAATATCTTTTACCCTTGTAGTTGATGGTTCCGTTGTCCCTGAACGTGACGGTTCCTTCCGCGCTGTACCAAGTACCTCTCAGCGATTTCTCCGTTTTGGTTACCGTCCCGTGAAACCGTTCTGCAGCGAAACTGCTATCGGCCAGACCCATGAGCAAAAGCGCGACAAGCAACAAGAGCAAGCGTGAAAAAGACATAATGACCTCACAAATTTTGTAATCCTTCACACGTTAAAAGCCCCCGCATTGTTTGTCAACGCGATCGGCTACAACGATTCGATCCGCCACTGCCCCGGCTCCAATCCGCTCAACGTCCACGCGCCGATGCGATAACGGATCAGACGCAGCGTAGGCAAACCGACCGCGGCGGTCATGCGCCGCACCTGGCGGTTCTTGCCTTCGCGGATGGTCAGCTCCAGCCAACTGGTGGGGATATTTTTGCGTGACCTGATCGGCGGGTTACGTGTCCACAGGTCGGCAGGCTGGTCTATCACATGCACCTCGGCAGGTTGCGTGGTGAAACTCGTCCTGAGTCCAGCCGAAAGGTCCGGCAGTTTCACACCGCATCGTAATTTTTCCAGCGCGGCTTCATCCGCCACGCCTTCCACTTGTACCCAATACGTCTTGGGCAGCTTATGCTTGGGATCGGTGATGCGATGCTGCAACTGGCCATCGTCGGTCAGCACCAACAGGCCTTCGCTGTCTGTGTCCAGCCGCCCGGCGGGATAAATGTCCGGAAGCGCGATATAATCCGCCAGCGTCGGATGCACGCCATCGCGGCTGAACTGGCAGATCACACCAAACGGTTTGTTGAAAAGCAAAATGCTTCCCATCGGAATTCCTGTTTATTTTTGAAACGATATTTTACTGCTTCCACTGCCTCTGAGAGCTAAACCATGCGCGCATATCCGGTTGTCTCACAGAGCCACTACCGAATAGCGGCTTCCTTCCGGCAAATTAAGGGAATCTCAGAAATCAAATGGTTTATTGATGAGAGCTAACTAAAGAGAAAAACATGACGAGCCATAAAATTATTTACACGATGGTGGATGAAGCACCGGCACTGGCCACTTATTCTTTGCTCCCCATCATTCAAGCCTTCACCAGGGCAGCCGGCGTTGCCGTTGAAACGAGGGATATTTCCCTGGCGAGTCGCATCCTCGCGAATTTCCCCGAGAACCTGACCGCCAGCCAGAAGGTCGCCGATCAATTGACCGAGCTGGGTGAGCTAACGCTGAAGCCCGAGGCCAACATTATCAAGCTGCCCAATATCAGCGCATCGCTCCCGCAGCTGAAGGCCGCGATCAAGGAATTGCAATCTCAAGGATACAAGATTCCTGACTACCCCGATGATCCGAAAACGGATACGGAAAAACAAATCAAGTTGCGTTACAGCAAGGTGCTCGGTAGCGCGGTGAACCCGGTGCTGCGCGAAGGCAACTCCGACCGCCGCGCCGCCGCTTCGGTCAAACAGTTCGCGCGCAAGCATCCGCACAGGATGGGCAAGTGGGCCGCCGACTCCAGGACACGCGTCGCGCACATGAGCAGCGGCGACTTCTACGGCAGCGAAAAATCCGTGACCGTGCCGGAAGCCGTCACCACCCGCATCGAGTTCACGGGCCGTGACGGCAAGGTCACCGTGCTCAAGGACAAACTCTCGCTCAAGCCGGACGAGATCATCGACGCCGCCGTGATGAGCCGCCGCGCGCTGCGCCAGTTCTACACCGAGCAGATCGTGGCCGCAAAGAAGGAGGACGTGCTGCTGTCGCTGCATCTCAAGGCCACCATGATGAAGATATCCGAC
>DHIV01000070.1:14306-16000 GCA_002403995.1 Gallionella sp. UBA4737
GCCACCATGATGAAGATATCCGACCCCATCATGTTCGGCCATGCCGTTTCCGTGTTCTTCAAGAACGTGTTCGACAAGCACGGCGCACTGCTCAATGAATTGAAGGTCAACGTCAACAACGGCTTCGGCGACATGGAAGCGAAAGTGTTCGCATTGCCCGAAGCCAAGCGCACCGCAATCGTGGCCGACATCGCCGGCTGCTTCCGCAACGGGCCTGCGCTGGCGATGGTTAATTCCGACAAGGGCATCACCAACCTGCACGTGCCATCCGACGTGATCGTCGATGCGTCCATGCCGCCGATGATCCGTGACGGCGGCAAGATGTGGGGCGCCGACGGCAAGGCCTACGACACGCTGGCGATGATCCCCGACCGCTGCTACGCGACCGTGTATGTCGCCACGGTCGAGGATTGCAAGAAGAACGGCGCGCTCGATCCCGCGACGATGGGCTCGGTGCCCAACGTCGGCCTGATGGCGCAGCAGGCCGAGGAATACGGCTCGCACGACAAGACCTTCGAGATGTCCGGCAACGGCGTGGTGCGCATCGTCGACACCAACGGTAAGGTGCTGCTGGAGCAGAAGGTCGAACAAGGCGACATCTTCCGCGCCTGCCAGGCCAAGGATGCGCCAATACAGGATTGGGTCAAGCTTGCCGTCACGCGTGCGCGCCTGTCCAACACGCCCGCGATCTTCTGGCTGGACAAGAACCGCGCACACGATGCGCAGATCATCGCCAAGGTTACGAAGTACCTGAAGGATCACGACACCACCGGGCTGGACATCAAGATCATGGAACCCGCCGACGCTTGCCGGGCGACGCTGGAACGCGCACGCAAGGGACAGGACACCATCTCCGTCACCGGCAACGTGCTGCGCGACTATCTCACCGACCTGTTCCCGATACTGGAACTCAACACCAGCGCCAAGATGCTGTCCATTGTGCCGCTGATGAATGGCGGCGGATTGTTCGAGACCGGCGCAGGCGGCTCAGCGCCCAAGCATGTGCAGCAATTCCGGCAGGAAGGCTATCTGCGCTGGGATTCGCTGGGTGAATTCCTCGCGCTCGGCGTATCGCTGGAACACCTCGCGCAGAAATTCAACAATGCCAAAGCACAAGTGCTAGCGGATACCATCGATCAGGCCATCGGCAAAATATTGGACAACAACAAATCGCCCGCGCGCAAAGTCGGCGAGATCGACAACCGGGGCAGCCATTTCTACCTCGCGCTGTACTGGGCACAGGCACTCGCCGCACAAACCAAGGACAAAGAGATCCAGGCTCGCTTCGCACCGTTAGCCAAGGCATTGGCGGACAACGAGGCGAAGATTAACGCCGAACTGATCGCGGCACAGGGCAAGCCGGTGGATATGGATGGGTATTACCATCCCGATTTCGACAAGGTCTCAAAAGCCATGCGGCCCAGCAAAACGTTTAATGCCGCTTTGGACGCGATTTGAATTGTCGCTCGACAAAAAACAAAATCAAAACCGCCGGTGTTGCCCGACATTTAACGCCGTTCGTGCTGAGCCTGTCGAAGCATGAACGACAAAATCAAAACCGTCGGGGGTAGCCCGACAGCTATAACCAATGACTAACCCAGCGTCGTTTGCTGGGTTAGTCAGATGGCTAGTAGTTCCACCAGTCACTTTTTCTTGCTTCGCCAAAGAAAAAGTAACCAAAAAGAAGGCGACCC